>CAMDLK010000023.1 GCA_945901725.1 Bifidobacterium breve
GGACGCGCTGGGTCTGCTTTCGCAATCCCCTTCCACATCACTCCGTAATTCCAAGTAACCATCTCTTTGCCCCCAATGAGTTCGCTTTGCTCCTCAGAACCGTAGCAAGTCTGTTCGGTCTCCCTGCGAGCGGGTTATCGCGCCTACGATTCCAGCATGAAAACATTGACCAAGAAGGAAGTAGAAACCCTTTTGGACACATATGACACAGACCCTGCAGGCAGCCTGCGAACTGCAGTCAGTTCCCTGCTCGGTGTTGATTGTCAAACGTGGGCTTCGATGACGGTTCTCATGCCAACGCACTACACCGCATCAGGGGCACTGGAACGACAGGAAATGACCGCCATGGACGACCTAGTCAAACAACTTGTCGAACATCGCGCTCTATAGAAGCGACAGAGCTCCGTTTTCGAGGCCTTGAATAATGTGGCGTGTTGCCATTACTTCAAACATCTTGTCGCCACGTTCTGTACGACCAACAATCTGCGACGCGATAACAGCCATGACAAGACCAGAAATGGCTTCTCTGCGGTAGTGATCTTTCACCCATTCATGGTTAATGGGGTGACCAAACGATTCAATACCAGCGATATACAAATCGACAAGTTCCCATTCATACTTGCGTCTGTCGTCTGGCAATAGTCCTGCGCCAATGAAATATGCAAGATCGCCGACACCGTTTCCGTGGCCAGGAGTTTGCCAATCTACGACAGCACATGGAACACCATCGGGCGTGGTGGCGAACATCAAATTGTCAAGCCGGTAATCACCGTGGGTCACCGTGAACGGTTCGTCTTTTGCGGCTACGTACGCAGGAATCAAACTCTCAAGTTGATTAACAAAGTCAAGACCGTCTTGTCCGGTCTCGGCCATGATTGCATCGTTGTAAATTCCAAGAAAACCGGGTTTGAACAGGGAATACAGACCATGCAGGCGAGCGCCATCTTCTGCATCGCGTCGCTGTAGCCAGTCAACATTGAAAAGTGTTGGGTCATTCCATCGCGGTCCGTGCAAACGACTCAACTCTGTCACTGCAAGTCGTGCCTCTTCAATGCCGCACCCTCTGATCTGGTCGCCCTGCTCAGAGGGAGACATGTCTTCAAGAACAATGGCAATATCGCCGCCTGCTTCATTCCAATCAGCAAAGTGACAATGTGGAATTCGGACATCGAGCGATGATGCGACTTCGTTATAGAACTTCACTTCACGTTCGTAGTTGCGAAGGGCGATACCGGTTGCTCGGCTGGTCGGATCTGGAGACGCCATCTTTACGACAACTGACGACGGTACTGATGCGTCATCAGAAGTCAGGGCGAATCGCAAGTTCATACCGACTTGGCCCTCACCAATTCGTTTCGGGGGGCTTGCAGAAACATCCGCACCGAACACCTCCCGCCAAAACTCGGAATCAATGCTGTCTTCGGTGTATTCCCTGTGCCCCACGGCACCCACCGTACTCGCTATATCTGACGCCGATAGTGTTGCAATAGCATGGTGCGCAAACTTCTATCTCCCCGTTGGATTTTGATTCATGTCGGCGTTGCATCATTAATTCTCCTGATGCTTAATCTTGGGTTTTGGCAACTGAACCGTCTCGAAGATAAGAAGAATTTCAATGCAGTTCTGCGTGCACACACATCAACCCCCATTCAAACTCTCGACCAAGCAGTTCCGACCACATGGGAAAAGGACACCAGTGAATGGATCCGTGTCAGCCTGACTGGCACATACGACTCCACCAAAGCCGTCACCATTGTCAATCGCTCGCAAGATGGAACCGCCGGCTACAACTCCGCCGTGCCATTCACGTCACTAAGTAATCGGACCATACTCGTCAATAGAGGCTTTGTTCCCCTCGTCATGTCGACACCAATAATTCCGACAGGAGAAATTGAGATAGTTGGATACCTTCGGGCCTCACAGTCACGGTCAGCGCTCGGGCCAATTGACTCGACAGAAGCCGGCAACACAGAGTTTCAACGTTTTGATATTCCGCTCATTTCTTCAATCGTTGGCGGAAACCTTGAACCAATGTTCTTGCAATTAATTCAGGAATCACCAGCAACAAATTCCCCTTGGCCAGCCATTGTTCAACTTCCACCACTTGACAATGGCACGCATTTTTCATACGCCCTGCAATGGTTCTTCTTTTGCCTAGTCGCGTTCGCCGCGTGGGTGGTTGTTATTCGTCGAAAAATTGCGCATGTTAATGCTTTAACTCAAGCGCAAACATCCGCCTGAATTGTTCGACAACGTCTGGGCTCTTGTGCGCTGGACTCAATGTTCGATACACAGTGTCAACATTGACTGCCAGACGACCGAACTCACCCCACTTTTCGAATCCGTTCAGAGCAATGTCACGTGCAGCATCCCACGCATCCATGCCTCCGTTGAAACGTTCAGTAGCTTCACCTTGAACGAATGAGAGATAGTCACGAATTGCCATAACTCCGGCTTTGTCGGTTAATGGGCCGTGACCAGGGACAATGTGGTCCACATCAGAAGCACAAATAAGGTCACAAGCAGCGATCCAGTTATCTAGAGGTCCGACCCATACAACTGGTGTGCCGCCAATAAACAAGATGTCGCCGGTGTAGACAGTTTTCGCATCTGGGACAAACACCAATGTGTCACCCTGCGTATGTGCAGGCCCCACTTCAACCAATTCGATTACTCGACCACCTACTTCACAGCTGAATTTCCCTGTGAAAGTAGTTGTGGGCAACACGGGCGTAATGCCTTCAAAATCGAATTCACCAAAGAAATGACGAAATAGATCTCCTATTTCACCAGGAGCACTATTCAAAGCCGCCAACATGGCCGGAGGCACTTCTGACATTTCATGTGCAGTTGCTTGCGAAGCAATGATGTTCGCTCCGGCAACCAGTTCGTTTCCATAACAATGATCACCGTTCGCGTGGGTGTTCACCACAGTCGTTATGGGAGCACCATGCGTAGCGGACGCCATTGAATCAAGCATGCGTTGTGTGATTTTCAAATCAAACAATGTGTCAACAAGCAGCGACGCACCATCTCCAACAATTAGTCCTGCGTTAGACCAGCCCCAACCACCATCTGGCTGGAGATAAGCATGACATCCATCGCCTAATTCATGAAGTCCAAGCGTGTAACTCATTTCAATGTCTCCCCAATTGTCCGCGCAATACGCGCCGCCTCAATAACCACTGGTCCGGCAGGCGAACACGGTGGCACACTCTGCAATATAGACGAGTCGGCTACATACAAATTTCCTACTCCCCGAACCTTGCCGTCAGAGTCAACAATCTCATGGCATGACGATGCAGCATGAGAAACGACCGACAAATGTTCTGAAATCCATTCATCCAACTCTGCATTCTTCATGCCATCAAGTACTTCCACCGACGTTCCGTCAGAATCAACCAGAACCTGTTCGGCAATCGCGGAGAACGAAGCACTCGTCGCGGTTGAAATCAGTTCCCGAACTGCTTCTCGCATTGCCAATCTGTCTCGCATGGTTGCCAACATGTTGAAGTCATTCTGCATAGCTGTATTGGACCGCCATACTCCACCGCGTGATTCAGGGTCCATTAACGAGATGGATAACAATCCAGATGTCTCATCGTTTGCATTAGTTCGCTCGTAGGCAATAGTGAGAAGTTTCGCATCAGATGTTGAGCGTGATTCACGAACCACCGTTGCATCAAATCGTTGTGAGATGGTCTTCTTCAACGGGAGAGTAAACGTAATGGTGGGGTGATTCTGCAACCCATCACCAATTCCAGACACTGCACGCTCAAGCGACGAGAGCAATAGCAATGCGGGTGTTGCAAGGGCGCCAGCACACATCACGAACAGTGATCCTTCAATTGCTTCATTCGTGGTGTGAGCAACCGTGATGACACGTTGAGCATGTTCGAGATACGTCAGAGATTCTGCGATTACTGTCACTCTTCCTTCATCGACCAAATGCTGCACAGCACGACCAGGGTTCCAACGTCCGCCGTTCCACCACATTCTGCTGAAGCGACCGTTCTCTGCAAGCAGTGCTGTAGCCATCTGTCCGCAATCTGCTTCTGTTGCCATTCGGGTCAGGCCTGAAAGAAACGACGGTTCATCACCTGTCAGGAGCAATCCATTAATGGCACTTCCTCCACCAAGAACGTTCGCCTGCACGTACGGTTGATCTGAACCACCATCAACAAGAGTTACTTGTACTTCACGAGACAACTCTTCGTCGGAAAGAACAGTAAAGAATGCGGCTTCGTCATCGTGGACACTGGATGGGCCAGGTTCAATAAGAACAATGGGCCGAGTGGTCATGGCTGCAAGCGTGGACACAACGGTGCATCCGGCTGTTCCGCCGCCAATTACAACGATTGGCAATTGCGTTGTCATATCTATGACGCTGACGAATCAGGCGTGGCGACAGGCTGAAGTGTCGACAAATGTGCTGCGTCGTTATACCGAACGAGTCTCCATTTGCTTCCTTCAACATGAACAATCTCGGTGATTGAGGTATTCAGAGTGTGAAGTTCGAATTTTCCAGTTTGATGCATCTGCAAAGTATGTCGCATGACAGCGTCAACTACTCCCCCATGACAAGCAACAACAATTGTGTCCCCTTCATGACGACGAACAGTTTCACGCAAAGTCCGCACAACTCTTGTGTGAAATTGTCCGACAGTTTCTCCGCCAGGAAACATGACTTCATCAGCGTCCGACCACGTTGGTGTACCGAACTTAGATACATACACGTCCCATGAAATTCCGTCCAAGTCAGGACCAGGGTCATGCTCTCCCCAACCGGCATCAATGTCAATCGGCATTGAACCAAGAGCCGGGGCCAAGATCTGGGCTGTCTCAACAGCGCGCGGAAAATTGCTGGACATTAAAACGGTGGCTGAAACATCACGACCCGTGATGAGTCGGTCACGCAACGCTTGTACCTGCAGTCGACCAAATTCAGTAAGCCCCGTACATGTTCGAGATCCGCCGATGAATCTTTCTACTGTTGCCCGTGATTCACCGTGGCGAATCAATACGAGTCGAGTGTTTGACACAGCGACTTACGCCAACTTCTCGACAAAGGCCTCTAGTTGGCGCAGGTTGCGACATTCATAGACGCCGTCAGTGTGCGTGCCGTATTCACCAACGATTGAGTCGCCGGTGTTCCAGTACGAACGTGGTTCAGGGTTCAACCAGTAGACGTGACGCGCCTTCTGGCGAATCTCCTTAATCACCCACGCTTGAGATGCGTGGTAGTTGTTACGTGCATCACCAAGTAAAAGAACAGTTGACTTCGGGTTGATTTCTTTGCCGTACTTATCCCAGAACACTTCAAAGGCGTGACCGTAATCAGAGTGGCCATCAACCCAAATCACATCAGCTTCAGTATTGATTCGGTGAATCGCTTCTGATATGTCCTCAGTCTTTTTGAAGTATTCAGTTACTTCATCAATTCCGTCAATGAAAACAAACGAGCGAACTTTAGAGAATTGGCCCGAGATTGCGTACACCAACATCAATGTGAACCTTGCAAACGCTGCAACAGAACCAGAGATATCAGCGATAACGATCAACTCTGGTTTGGCAGGACGCGGGTACTTAAACTTTGGTTCTGCAGGCACACCACCGTAGGCAAGGCTGTGGCGCACAGTGTTGCGGAAATCAAGCGGACCCTTGCGGCCATGACGACGCTTACGAGCTAGACGAGCAGCGAGCTTTCGAGTCAACGGCTGCAGTGATTTCTTGAGATTCTGCATCTCGTCGCGACTGGCGTGCATGAACTCAACATCTTCAGGCAGCGGCTTTCGCAATGTCTTTGCCATTGCTTCTGCACCACGATCAGCTACCAACCGACGACGAATTTCTGCTTCAACTTCTTGCTTGAATTTCTCGATGCGGTCGTTGTACTCGTCTTTTTCAAGACGCTCTTCAAGTTTGGTGAGTTCGCCGCCCACTTCTTTCTTGCTGGCCTCCATGAGCTTGTCGAGCATGCCGTCAAGATCAAGGTTGCGCAAAGTGCGGTACAAGTAATAGGTGCCGCCGACTGGACGTCCTGGCTCCATGCCTGCAAAACGCTGCACAGCTTGACGCGCCAATGCGCGCATAAGGGCTTGATCGCCGTTCATCAGAGCATTCATAAGAATGTTCATCAGTTCTTCCGGGGTGAGGGAATCCATTCCGCCAGCGCCGCCGTTGCCTTCGCCCTTCATCTGGGCATCTTGCATCTGCTGCAACAAGTCGTCGATACTGCCCTCTCCGTCACCATCAGTGATGGAGTATTCAGGCCCGCGCAAGCTGAAGTACACCTCAAAAACAGTCTCGAAAGAACGCCAGTGCGCCTGGTTCTTTACAAGGGTTGCCCCGAGTGCGTACTTAAATGCCTCGCGGTCCTCTAGGGGGATATGCGAAATGGCATGCATGGCGTCCAAGTTCTCGGTAAGACTCACTGGCAATCCAGCATTTCTCAACTCGATGATGAACCCCGAGAAAAGATCGAGCATGCGTCAGCGCCGTTCTATTCAGTCGTCAGACAGCTCTTTGGCTGCCTTGGCGATGTCTGATTGGTACTTCAACAAAACGTGGAGAGTTTCCTTAGCCTGCTCAGCATTGACAGAGTCAAGCCCAAGAAGCACCAATGTGCGCGCCCAGTCAATCGTCTCACTGACTGATGGAGCCTTCTTCAGGTCGATCTGGCGAATACTGCGAACAATGCGTGCGATTTGATCTGCAAGCATTTCGGTGACGCCAGGAACCTTTGTAAGAACAATCTCTTTTTCACGTTCCATTTGTGGATAGTCAACATGAAGGAACAAGCAACGACGCTTGAGGGCTTCAGACAACTCACGGGTGTTGTTTGAGGTCAAGAACACCAATGGAATCTGAAATGCGGTAATTGTTCCGAGCTCAGGAATTGAAACTTGATACTCAGAGAGAATTTCAAGCAACAGAGCTTCAGTTTCAACTTCAACACGGTCAACTTCGTCGATCAGAAGAACAACTGGCTCTTTCGAGGTAATCGCCTCAAGAAGAGGACGCGTCAAGAGAAATTCAGAACCGAAGATGTCTTCATGGATATCGCTCCACGCGTCTGAGTTGCGGTCTGCCTGAATACGAAGCAGTTGCTTCTTATAGTTCCACTCGTACAGCGCCTTCGATTCATCAAGTCCCTCGTAGCACTGCAAACGAATCAGCTTGGCGCCAAGTAGTTCAGCGACGCTCTTAGCCAATTGGGTCTTACCTGTACCGGCCGGACCTTCCACAAGAATTGGCTTACCGAGACGTTCTGCCAGGAATACAACTCCGGCAATCCCGTCGTCTGCGAGGTAATTGACGTCCTTAAGGCCGTCGCGGACAGATTGAACAGATTCGAAGCGGTTATCCATAAGTCTTCCAATCTAGTGGGGGGTGCATGAATCGGAGGCATTGGGCCAATGGCCCGTGCACCCCGTTCCAGAGAGCCACAGCACCTAACCTTCCAGTCATGTTCAAGGACACCCTTATCGTCGCAATCGGAACTGCCATGTCTCGCCTCACCGGGCTGTTGCGCGTCGTTGTGTTCGGAATCATCATCGGACAAACCGCCCTTGCAGATGCCTTTGACGGTGCCAACAATTCCCCGAACTCAATTTATGAACTTTTGGTTGGTGGACTACTTGCTGCAAGCCTCGTGCCATTGTTCACACGCTTTGCCGAGGACGACGACGACGAGGCCACGAACGCCGTCGTGTCTGTCTCTCTGATCGTTCTTGCAATTGCTACAGCCGTCGCAGTGGCTGCTGCTCCCCTAATCTTTCGCCTGTTTTCTCTTCATGTCAGCCCTCTTGTTGATCCGGAACAGTTCCGCCATGTCGGCACAGTCATGTCGCGCATCTTTCTTATTCAGATTTTCTTTTATGGCCTCACGGCAATCGCCTCAGCGCTCTTGAACTCTCGTCGTCATTTCTTTGCCGCTGCTTGGAGCCCAGTCCTTTCCAATGTCATCACAATCACGATGCTTCTCATCATCCCGTTCACTCGCGACGGAACACCCGGCCTGGAAACCGTTCTCAGTGATCACACATTCTTCTGGCTATTCACAATGTCGGCCACTGCAGGCGTTATGGCAATGGGCTTAGTTCTCATCCCAGCACTGAAACGCGCCGACATCACTCTTCGCTTCACCCCAAATTTTGGCCACCCTGCAGTACGCACCATGATCAAGCTTTCATCGTGGACCTTCGGCTATGTCGTCACGAACCAAGTGGCATTGGTTGTCATTAAGAACCTTGCAGAACCAGGCAGCGGCAACCAAGACGCTTACAGCAAGGCCTTTACGTTCTTCATGTTGCCTCATGGCCTTCTCGCCATTTCTATAGCCACAACATTTGTGCCCGAACTTGTTCGGCGCGTACGAGCTGGCGACAAAGCTGGTTTCAAATCATGGCTTACTTCAGGAGTGCGCTGGATCAGCATCTTGACCATCCCTGCATCTATTGCCATTGTTATTCTCGCCCACCCGATCATCAGTGCAATTTTGGAACACGGACATTTCAACTCCATCGCCTCGCACAACACAGCGCGCGCACTCGCCGGTTTCTCAGTCGGACTAGCTGGCTTCTCAATTTACATTTTCTGTCTCCGTGGCTTCTATGCACATGGGGACACACGAACGCCTTTCTTTATCAACTTGTTTGAAAACGCACTGAACATCGTTCTTGCTCTATTCCTAGTAGAGCGACATGGCGTCCTTGGACTTGGACTGTCCTTTGGAATTGCATACATGATCTCATCAGTACTCGTCTTGTGGCTCCTTCACAAGAAGTACGAGGCAGTTCAATGGCTGAGCCTTCTCTCGCTTATTTGGCGAGCAACCGTTGGAAGTGCGGTCATGGGAATTGCTGTATGGGGACTGGAGCACGTCTTGCATCCACGGTCTGGAATGTCACAACTTGCCGAACTGTTCCTCTGTATTGGCGGAGGTCTCGTTGTCTACATCGTTGCCCTATACGCTCTGCGCGTACCTGAGATGCGCAACTTGGCCGCACTAATGCCCACACGCGGCACGGATCACGAAACCACCTTAAATTAACTATTGGTTCGTGAGAACTACGAGATCATCGCGATGCACGGTCTCAACCACCGCAAGATCAACAAGATCCGCAGTGCGCTTTCCCATACTGGTTGCAACAACATCAGATGACATAGCGGTTAAGCCGCGAGCCAGTAATTCGCCTTCTTGAGTGACAACTTCAACGACAGCACCCACATCGAACGACCCGTTGACAGCAGTTACACCGGCTGGCAGTAACGAAGTGCCGCGCAATACCAATGCATCACGAGCACCCGCATCTACAACTATTGAACCTTCAACCTCTGCGGCAAAAGCAATCCACAACTTTCGTGCAGACAACTGACGATCGTGAGGCAAGAATCGCGTACCAACGACATCGCCATTAATTGCCGCCATTACGGCTGAATCAGATTCAGCAGCAGCAATCACGGCCGTTACGCCGGACCACGAAGCAATACGTGCCGCAGCCAGTTTTGATGCCATTCCGCCACTACCACGGTCAGAACCTGCGCCAGATGCCGACACAGTCAAGAGTGGATCATCAGCTGCAACGACCGAGATGACTGTTGCGTCTGAATTAGTTCGTGGGTCAGACGTATACAGCCCAGCAGTGTCGGTGAGCAGCACCAACATGTCAGCAGATACAAGATGAGCAAGAAGAGCCGCCAAATGGTCGTTATCGCCGTAGCGAATTTCATTGTTGGCGATTGCGTCATTCTCATTGATGATTGGAATACAACCCAGTTCCAATAGTCGTCCTATGGTGTCACGTGCATGCAGGTACTGCTGACGATCAACAAAGTCATGAGGCACAAGCAACACCTGGGCTCCGACTAGTGAAAATTGCTTGAGAGCATTGTTGTATGCGGCCATCAGTTGTGGTTGACCGACAGCTGACAACGCCTGAAGAGACAAAACATCACTGGGACGTTCCGCTAAACCAAGACCTGCGACACCAGATGCAACAGCGCCCGACGTCACGAGCAATACTTCATGTCCCTGCGCGCATGCAGCAGCCAACTGCTGTGACACAAGCTGAATTACTTCAGTCTTAATGTGTCCCTCTGAATTAGTGAGGGAGGAAGTTCCCACTTTGACGACGACGCGCATCGCTACAGCATCACACTTCTGGCACGAATTCGAAACTGAATTGTGCAACCCATACGACGTCACCCTCTCGGACCCCTGCTTTTGATAGCAATTTAGGTATTCCGAGCTTGGCGAATTTTTCGTCAATGTAGTTCAAGGCAACAGGAGTGGTCACGTCATTCAATGCCACAACCCGCTCAGCGTTGCGGCCATGAATGCGGTATTCGTTCTCGCCCATCTGTTCCACCCAGGCATGTTCCGTGTCAGGACGCATGATGATGGTGGCTTCAACCGTGGGTTCAGCTTGACGTGCGTATTTCACTTGCTGAGCAAGTGAACCAATAATGCTGCGCACATTGGCCATGGTGATGGCCGACATTGATGGATGTGGCCAGGCAGCGAGAGTGTCAGCATCGATGCTGTCAGTCTTTGTGCCAACAATGATGAAAGGACGTTCAAGAAGGTCTGGGCGATAATTACCGACTTCGTGCTGCAAAATGCGCAGTTGCTCATCGGGGGCAATGCCGTCAAGAGCGACAAGGTCGATGAGATAACACAAGACGCGCGCGCGCTCAATATGTCGAAGGAACTGGTGGCCTAAACCACGACCTTCGCTTGCGCCCTCAATCAAGCCGGGAATGTCAGCCATAATGAATTCTGTTGTGTCATCAATGCGCACAACACCAAGATGTGGTTCGAGAGTAGTGAACGGATAGTTAGCAATCTTTGGTTTCGCAGCTGACACCGTGCTGATGAACGTGCTCTTCCCGGCATTTGGAAAACCAACCAACGCAACATCTGCCATCAATTTCAGTTCGAGCTTCAACCACCGCTCTGTTGCTTCTTCACCTTGTTCGGCAAACGTTGGCTCACGGCGACGGTTATTAAAGAACTTTGCGTTACCGCGACCGCCACGACCACCAGGAGATGCCATCCATTTGTCACCATGATTCACAAGGTCAGCTAAAACTTCACCGGTGTACATGTCGCGAGCAACGGTTCCCTCGGGTACCGCAATGATGAGATCTTCACCGCGTCGTCCGTGGAGATCTTTACCTTTACCGTGAACCCCGTCCTTCGCACGACGGTGTGGGTGATCACGAAAGGCCAAAAGCGATGCAACGTTACGGTCGGCCACCAGCCATACATCGCCGCCTTTGCCGCCGTCGCCGCCGTTTGGGCCACCCATTGCTTCAGGCCCTTCGCGACGGAAAGCCACACAGCCAGCTCCGCCCTGGCCACCTTTAACATTCAGTTGGGCTTCGTCGACAAAAACACTCATAAGACTGTCTCAAGGCTACTGGCGCATAGTCGTCCATCTCGGCGACACACCACTCACCTATCGTGAAGATATGGAAAAGGATTCGACCACAGACCGAGGAGTGACCTGGGTCTCCACCATGTCGGGCTTTAACGCTGATTTAGGCATCACGGTCGCACATGCAGACTCTTGGGCCGGAATCGGGACCACAGACATTGCTGATCGGTCAACGCGCGAGATGGCCCTCTCTGGCGCTCTTGCCCCTCTAGCTACACACGCCGTAGGCCCCGGCCACCGGGCTATCACCGAAGACGCAGACCCATACCGCACGTGTTTCGAACGAGACCGTGACCGCATCTTGCACGCATCTTCCTTTCGGCGGCTTGCCGGCAAGACTCAAGTCTTTGTTTTTCCAGACGACCATCAGCGCACGCGACTAACTCATGCCCTCGAAGTTGCACAGGTTGCAGTTTCAGTTGCGCGAGTCCTGCGACTCAATGTTGCACTCACTGAGGCCATGGCACTTGGCCATGACTGCGGACATGGTCCAGGTGGGCACGCCAGCGAAGACGCACTATCTCCATACATCGATGGCGGCTACGACCACGCGGTGTGGGGTGCAGACAAAGTGTTGGTGCCACTCAACTTGTGCATCGAAACTCTCGACGGAATTCGTAATCACAGCTGGTCACGACCTGCGCCACAAACAGCAGAAGGCGAAGTCGTCAGTTGGGCTGACCGCATTGCATATGTGTGCCATGACTTTGAAGATGCAGTTGATGCAGGCATTGTCACGCCAGATCAATTGCCCCGCCTTGTACGTGAGCGTTGTGGCAGTACCCGACGCGAACAGCTGGGTGCTTTCATAACCGGCATGATCGATGCAACTTCGCACACAGGCCGCATCGGTATGGTCCCTGATATTGCTGAAGCCTTGTCGCTCTTTCGCCAATTCAACTACGAACGCATTTACGATCGCTCTGAGTCCAAAGCACAGGCCAACAGTGTTATCAGCATGTTGCGCACCCTTATCGAGCACTACATCAAAACCCCTGCACTATTACCTGCTTGGCACGAGACGCCGTTTGATGCCGGTTCACACGCTGCAATCACTGAAGCTGTTTCCTACGTGGGCGGCATGACCGACCGCTTTGCTTGTCGCCAAGCTGTCACCCTTCTTGATTACCCAGCAGACAAATTGCCGCAAGGCATCGACACCTTGTTGTCAGACAAATAGATTCCTGAAACGCAAAAGGCACACCCGGAGGTGTGCCTTTTGAAAAATATGTAGGTCTTAGTTATTCAGCAGTTGGCTCAATAGGAAGAACGTCAACAATTTTGCGGCCTTTACGCTCGCCAAATTTTACGTTTCCATTCACCATTGCGAACAATGTGTCATCTTTGCCAATGCCGACGTTCTTACCTGGATGGGTACGAGTGCCGCGTTGACGAATAAGAATTGTGCCTGCTGTAATGAGTGTTCCGTCGAACACCTTTACGCCAAGTCGTTGTGCATTTGAGTCGCGGCCGTTACGTGTAGAACCGCCACCTTTAGTCTTTGACATGGTTGATCAGCCTTTCGCGATGGATGTGATTTCAACAAGAGAATATTGCTGGCGGTGACCAAAGCGACGACGCTGATTGGTGCGCTTTTTGTATGTGAAGCCGTTGATCTTCACTCCCTTTTCGGTACCAATGACGCGTCCTTTAACGGATGCGCCCTTCAACTGGTCTGGAGTTGAGAGCACCGTGGTGCCGTCAACGAGGAGAACGGGTATAAGGGAGACCTCGGTACCGTCTTCGACATGCAAGAGCTCAAGCTGGACCTTTTGGCCCTGAGAGACTTTTTCTTGTTTGCCACCTGAGGCGATTACTGCGTACATAGCGGGATTAAACCTATCTGCGGGTTGGGGTTACGACAAGCGCCGAACCAATGTTTTAGGGGGATTGGCGAAATTTCTTAGTTGAGAAGGCCGAAATCGACCTTGAAGCCGAGGCCAGCACATTCTGGGCACTCAATAGCGAAGGCTGTGGACAGGCCCTCCCCGATTCGTTTACGGGTCATTTCGACGAGCCCTAGTTCTGAAATATCAAAGACCTGGGTACGGGTCTTGTCGCGGCTGAGAGCCTGACGGAATGAATCAATGACTTTGCGACGGTTGTCTTTGATCTCCATGTCGATGAAGTCAATAACAATGATTCCGCCAATGTCGCGCAGACGTAGCTGACGCGCCACTTCTTCAGCAGCTTCCAGGTTGTTCTGGAACACCGTTTGTTCAAGGTTTGATGTACCGACGTTCTTGCCGGTATTGACGTCAATCACAGTAAGGGCTTCAGTGTGCTCGATGATGAGAGATCCGCCTGATGGCAACCACACCTTGCGGTCGAGGGCCTTGTGCAACTGCTCGTGAATGTGTTGAGTTTCGAACAATGAGATTGGTTCGACTTCCCTATCGAAAAATTCAATTCGATCCGCAAGTTCTGGGTTGAAAGCAGACACGTATCCGTGCACTTCTTCATACAACGCCCAATCATCAATC
Organism: Bifidobacterium breve; assembly: GCA_945901725.1. Classification (GTDB taxonomy): domain Bacteria; phylum Actinomycetota; class Acidimicrobiia; order Acidimicrobiales; family Ilumatobacteraceae; genus UBA2093. The sequence continues at coordinate 13,928 of CAMDLK010000023.1, forward strand.
AGGACGCTGCGATATTCAGCATTGAACTCTTCACGAATAGTTCGTACCGCAAGTTCTGGCTCGCGATACAACAATTCAGGACCAGTTGACTTAGCGGCTGCTTCTTCAATCTTGGCCCACTCTTCAAGGAGGCGGGTCATGTCCGCTGTCAGTTCATGTTCTGTTGCATGTTCTGCTGCTGTACGAACAATGACACCGTGGTGCGCAGGCTTCACGCGATCAAGAATTTGGCGCAAGCGACGGCGTTCTGTATCGGCAAGACGCTTTGAGATGCCATATGTTTTTGAATTAGGAATCAGCACCACAAATCGACCAGGGAGTGACACTTCCTGCGTTAGGCGGGCACCCTTTGCCCCAATGGGGTTTTTGGTGACTTGGCATAAAATCATTTGACGCGAACGCAAGATGTGCTCGATACGAGCGGTGTCTTTCGTTTCGACATCTTCTGGGTCGTACTGCACGTCACCGCGATAGAGAACAGCGTTCTTTGGAGTTGAGATATCAACAAACGCTGCTTCCATTCCGGGAAGGACATTCTGAACCCGACCATGGTAAATGTTTCCGTGAATCTGGCCAACATCATCTGACGGACGACTGACGTAGTGCTCCATCAGACTGCGGCCTTCCATGACCGCTACCTGAGTGACCCCATCGCGAACTTGTACGCACATTTGGTACCGACCGACGGGACGACCATTGCGCTCACGTCCTTTGCGACGTTCGATGATTTCTGCATCAACCTCTGGACCACGCAATGCTGGGCCACCACCGGAACGAGACTTTCCTCGACCACCACGACGACGCTTCTTGTTGCTAGATGATTCACCATTTGAACTGGCAGCAGGGGAAGGCGCAGCCGAAGGACGAGTGTCACCAATTTGAGGCTTGCGATTTGGGTCAGCTATTTGACCTGCAGGACGAGCGCCAGGTCCCTTTGGCGCTTGTTCACCACTTGAATCACCGTCTTGTGACTTTGTGCGATTTTTTCCGCCACGAGAACCACGGCGACGTTTCTTCGGACCTGATTGGCCCTCGCCTTGCGTGCTTCTGTGATCTGTGTAATCGGCTGTCGATTTATCGGCAGAACCGTTCGTGTCCATGAAATTCCCTTCTCACGTCGCGCAATGAGCGCGCCATGCGGATCTGGCTGCTGCCATGAGTGGCGCAACCGATCCTCGGCCATTTCTAAGGATAGCCCCCCGAGTTACCTGAAGCGCCGCATATGGACGCTCTGGACCAGTCCAATCATGATGGCAAAGGCCACAGTGTGGGATCCACCGTAGGAAACAAAGGGCAAAGGAACTCCTGAGACAGGGGTAATTCCCATCGTCATGCCCAGATTCTGGAACGCCTGCCAGAGGATGATTGTGAAGACCCCCGCGCACAACAAGGTCCCCAAGCGGTCCTGGCATAGCTGCGCTGTCCGATAAATACGCCAAAGAACCACACCAAATAATCCAAGTACTATGCCCCCTCCGAGCATTCCGAACTGCTCCCCGATGGCCGAAAAGATGAAGTCAGTGGACTGAACAGGAATAAACGATCCGTTCGTGAGAGGTCCGGACAGATAGCCCTTGCCAAAGAAACCTCCGGTTGAGACTGCGCGCTTGGCAAAGCGCACTTGCAGAATTAATTGCTGCAAGCTTGCCGAATCAGAGTTCTGGTTGAGGAAACCGGTGATTCGACGTAACTGGTAATCCTTGACCAAGCCAGAGACCACTCCACCTACAGCAGAAAACACCCCGATCGAGGTAATCAAAACGATGTACCGCAAGCGCGCTCCGGCCACGAGCAAAACGCCCATCGCTGCGGCAACAAGAACAGAGGCCGAGCCAAGGTCTGGTTCGATACCAACGAGAAAGACCGGAACACCAATAATGAAAAGCGACTGGATAAATCGTTCATACGGAAGATCAACACCGTCTTCTTCGGACAAGAACCCACACAGAAATAACAGTGATGTGGCCTTTGCTAACTCTGACGGCTGGACTGCGATAGGACCAACATCAAATGACAGTCGGGCACCACCCGTTACGGAGCCTGCAACGAACACCAGAACCAATAAGAGCAGCGTGATGGTGTAAAACATTTCAGCGTTGCCTCGTAATTGCACATAATCAATCCACATAACAACGACCATCACCACGATGGCAATCATCACAAAGATGATTTGTCTTTGGACGGTCTGAAAAGGGTCAACACCACGATTCATTAGCTTCATTCGAGTCGCAGAATAAATAGCGAAAGACCCAATGATGGTTAAGGCCCCAACAGCAGCCATCAGAATCCAATCGATGTTTCGCGTGGGCGCCGCAAAACCTCTCTTAATGTTTCCCAATCCAGAGTCTGGGCGACGAGTAAACAATGTTCTACTCATTAGTCACGCACCGAAGATCCGACGCCAACCAAGCACAGAGGGTTTGGTAACAATTGTGGAGAAGCCACAGCAAAACTTGCAGTATCTAATGGATCCGCGGGAACCGCCTTCGCAACAGTGGTTTTCCCAGCGAGAGCCGTATACACGCACTTCACAACCGGTGCTGCGGCACGTGATCCGTACCCACTCTTTTCTAGATACGCGACAACTGAATACGGCTGCTTCGGATCCTTACTAAAAGAACCGAACACCGATGAGTCATTCCACGGAAGATTGCCCGCGCCTTGAGCCGTGCCCGTCTTTCCAGCAATCGGAAGTGCCCTGCTCGGGTACGAACGGAACAACTTCTCACCAGTGGTTGAGTGATAAATATCTGAACGCACACCTGGGCCCTCAATTACTCGTGTTAGCCCACGAACAATTGGCTCAAGTATTTCAGGCCGCGCCTGAATGTCGCGGACAACTTGGGGCTCAGCAAAACTTTGCAACACGGTGCTCTTCTCAAGGTTTACGCGACCCGATTTTCCATTCGGAGTGCCGGGCGCCAAAATGGCGTGCACAACGCGCGGCCTCATTACTTTGCCTCCATTCGCGATAGCGCCATATCCGACAGCCAATTGCAATGGCGTTGCAGATAAGAGGCCTTGACCAATTGAGAATTGCACATTGTCTCCGACGTAGAAACCCCTACCCTCATCTTTCGCGATGGCCCCACTTGCAGCGAGACGTTGCTTCAAAGTTTTGCTCGGGATGGTCCCGATGAATTCGTAGGGCAGATCTATTTCAGTGGGCGAACCGAAACCGAACAGACGAACTTGTTCTTCAAGCACTGGCTTGTTTCCACGTTGTGTGAAGATCTGTTCGCCGATCTTGTAAAAAAACACGTCAGAAGAAACGGCAAGCGCCGTTACAACATTGATTCGTCCGTACTTACACGGCGCGCCATTCCCGCACACAGCATTCTTAAAAACGCATTTCACATTCAATTGACAGCGTTCTTTGGGAATGCTCTCCAGTTTGTACGTTCCCTCATCTTTCAATGTGAACTTAGTTCCACCAGGCAACTGGCCAGTGTTCAGAGCCGCATATGCCACAAACGGCTTGAAGGCGGAACCCAAGTTGTAACGCCCAGATATTGCGCGATTAACAAGAATCGACTGGTCAGGATCCTTTGTGACTGGAAACAACTCTGCAAACTTCTCTGAAGTGATTCCTGCGTTAAACCATCGATTATCGAAGTTCGGATAGCTAGCCATTGCGACCACGGCACCCGTTTCATGATTCAACACAACAGTTGAACCCGCAGGTGCTTTGTAATACGTGATCTCAGGGTATGCAGGATCTGGTTGGCCGAACGACAAAACTGTTGGGGCTGCTGTACGACGACGCACCATTATTTCGGTCTGAAGTGCTTGTTCCGTGAACTGTTGAATGTCCAGATCAATTGTCATCTGAAGGTCGTTGCCTGGGATCGGCTCTTTACGCTCAATCAGCCGAAGTATTCGACCGCGTGAATCCACTTCATATTTGACGTAGCCCGACTTACCTCGCAAAACCGATTCGTACGTTTGCTCCACACCAAACTGACCAACTCGTGCGTCTGGGTCATAACCAAGATTCTTGTAGTACGTCGTTTCACTTTCACGTATTGCTCCGAGAAATCCAAGCACGTGACTTGCCATGGGTGCATACGGGTATTCACGTCGCCACGTTTCAATAATGTCAATGCCGGGATAATCCTCTGAGCGCTCACGAAGGAATATTGCTAGATCTTCTGAAACATCCTCTTTCAGTGGCACAGGTTGCAATTGGTTGTATCTCTTAGACACATAACGATCTTCCAATTCCTCAACGGACATATTGAGAGCACCCGATAAACGGTTCCACATCTGTTGGCGCGCCAACGGCCCAGAGATAACTGCGCGATCAAGTGTGATGGTGAGTAGTCGTTCATTATCAGCCATGATTCGGCCTTTAATGTCAAAAATTCGTCCGCGTTCAGACGTCAACTTCACAGTTCGAGTGCGCACTTCTTGTACGCGCTGTTCCAGACCCGGCGCGTCAATTGCCTGCAGGAACCACAATCGAATAGTAAGCAATGACCCGAGCAGCATCGCGACGGTCGCGAGAATTGCCAATCGCGACATTCTGCTTTCGCGTGGCATTAGCGAACTGCCGCCGGTTCAGTGAGGACCCACCGACACAATCTCTCAGCGGGAACACTCAGCACTGCATTAAAGAGACCAACAATAAGAGCAACGAACAGAACCCGCGCGTTCAAAATTCCCGTAGCACCTGTAATTGTGGAAGCGATCGGCAGCAGAATCATGCCTATTGCACTTGCGACTGAGCCCAGCAACATTCGCATCCACCACGTCGGTTCGTACACCAACGACTGGACGACCCCCGCAAGGTAACCAACAATTGCAAACACCGCTGCACACAAACCCATTGGAGTTGTGAGAACTAAGTCGTACAGCAAACCAATAATGAATCCGGCAATCGCTCCGACGTCTGACCCCCGTGCAAGGCCAGCAGATGCCGCAAGTAACACCATGACTTGCAAGCACACCCCAAATGGGCGCATGTCGTTAAACACAGTCGTTTGTAACGCCAACACCATTAGTCCAACAAGAACTAAACGTGCATATCTATTCTCTGCGAACAGCAGCACTCTTTCGATCATGGTGCAACAGCCCTTTCAGAAGAAGGTTGATACAACAGGATGCGAACAAAGTTCAAGTTCTTCAGATTTGCCGCCAATGTAACTTCAAGAATCGGACCAAGCGTTCCTGTTCTATTCACAACTCGACTAACGGACCCAATAACTATGTCTGGTGGCGCAAGTGAGGTTGCTCCGCCAGCAGAAATGATTGGAGAACCAATACGCACTGAACCAAATCGAGGTTGATTTTCTACAAAACGAACGATTGGGGTGCGCGAAATTCCTCTGCCCTCTAACGCTCCGGTTTCACGCAATGGAACATCTAGACCAGGCGGCACTGTGATCTCAGAACTGGTTGATTTACCAGGTTGATTTGGTCCAACATCGCCGACTGGCACTGTGACCTCACCTGGCAATGGCGCAAGCGTTGATGACGTGGCAATAGTTACTCCCGGTACAAAACCTGGGATACCCGTTGTCGTGGTGACACGCGGCAATGTCGTGGTCGTCGTAGTTGAAGTTGTCGTCGTGGTATCACCAACTGGAGTTCCAGGAGCCGCCGTGGTGGTCGTTGTTGGTGCAGGAATGTTCACTACTTTCACAGACAACGAATAGCCGGGATCAGTTAGCAACATCACAACTGAACGCTTGTTGTACACGTCTGTGATCTTCCCGATCATTCCGGCTGCATTCAGAACCGGCATTCCCACTTTTAATCCACATTCTGAACCACGGTTGATTTCCACTGTTTGCGTGAAGTTAGATGGGGACTGCCCCACTACTTGAGCGGTACACGACGCGATGCCTGCAAGTGTGGGTAAACCATTCAGGGACAATAATTCTTGAGCTTCTCGCACGCTTGCAATCGCAGAAATAGTTGAACCTTCACTGAATGCCACGAGATCATTCAGACGATCATTTTCCTTCACCACATCGTTGTAATGAGTCATGCCGTTCCAAGCGTTACCTAAAGGGCGAGTAACAACTTTTGTCGCGCTCTCAATTGGGCGAAAGACCACACCGAATGCAGACCGAGTGAAATTAATGACCGAGCTACCGCGAAGGTCCATCGTGACCAGAATCACGGAGGTAAGCGACAGCAGGAGAATTGCCCGACGACGCGTGAAGGATAAGTCCGCCACGGGATTAGTACTACAGCTGGTCGAGTCCTGGGAAGGACATCATTCCGCGCATCGCTTCGATGTTTTCAAGCGCACGGCCTGAACCGATAGCGACCGCATACAACGGATCTGGGGCTATGTAACACGGCATTCCAGTTTCATGAGTGACGCGTTGTGTCATTCCGGACAGCAATGCGCCACCGCCCGACAGATAAACACCGCGGTCCATAATGTCTGCTGCCAATTCTGGTGGCGTGCGATCGAGAGTTGACTTCACTGCGTCAATAATGGCAGCAATTGGCTCTGCGATGGCGTCGCGAACATTGGCTGAAGTGATCTCAATAGTGCGAGGCAGTCCTGACACCGTGTCACGGCCCCCAACATCTCCAGTGAGTTCTTGCGAAAGAGGCCAAGCAGAAGCCATTTGGATCTTGATTTCTTCAGCAGTGTTATTTCCGATATCCAATGAGTATTCAGCACGCACATAAGCAACGATTGCTTCATCTAACTCGTCACCAGCGACACGAACGCTCTGCGCGACAACAATGCCACCAAGTGAGATAACAGCAACTTCTGTGGTTCCACCGCCAATATCGACAATCATGTTTCCACTGGGCTCATGAACAGGAAGATCGGCCCCAATTGCAGCTGCCATTGGTTCTTCAATGATGTGCACTGGACGACGAGCGCCCGCATATTCAGCAGCATCTTGCACGGCGCGTTGTTCAACTCCTGTAATTCCGGATGGAACACAAATAACCATTCGTGGCTTGCTCCAACGACTTGTGGTCACTCGCTGAATGAAATAGCGAAGCATCTTTTCGCATACGTCGAAGTCCGCAATTACTCCGTCTTTCAATGGACGAATCACTTCAATATGTTTCGGCGTACGGCCAAGCATGCGCTTTGCTTCCCAACCGACCGCAACAGGCTTCCCATCGCGCATATCAATTGCAACAACAGACGGTTCATTCAGAACGATTCCTTGACCTCGCACGTACACCAAAGTGTTGGCGGTGCCTAGGTCGATTGCAATGTCTCGCCCCATCGACAAAGGATTATTCCGATTCATAAAGAGATCTCCCTAAGTTGACGTAAAAACGGCAACTCTGCAGAAATGCTAACTACCCGCGCCTTAGAGGGCTGGGAAGAAGATTCCGAGCTCGCGAGCGGCTGATTCAGCTGAATCAGAACCATGAACAAGATTCTCTGTAAACAACGTTCCAAAGTCACCACGAATGGTTCCGAGGTCAGCCTTGCGCGGGTTTGTAGCGCCCATCATTGTGCGAACAATTTCCCATGTGTCTTCTGGGCCTTCAATGGCAAGAGCAACAACTGGGCCTCGACCCATGAAGGCGACGAGTTCTGCGTAGAACCCCTTCCCCACATGCTCTTCGTAATGACGCGCAAGAATTGCGGCATCAAGAGTGCGCAATTCCATGGCAGCGATACGCAGTCCCTTGGTCTCGAAACGAGACAAAATGGCCCCGACAAGTCCGCGTTCAACGGCGTCGGGCTTTAACAAAACAAGTGTGCGATCTGACATGCCCTACAGGCTACGCCAGGAGGCTTCAATTGCCCCCGAAGTCAAGCCCTGTCAGGGTAAAACGCGACGGAGATGGGTTCTGGCAGACCCAACGACATACAGAGAGCCAGCCACCAAAATGGCGTCATCGCTTGTTGCGTCCGCCAAAGCAATGTCGCAGGCCTTCTCAACCGTGTCAGCCCCCACGACTTCAGAGCACCCCATGCCACGAGCCACATCTGCGATTTCTCGACCCGAACGAGCGCGAGGCGACGGCGCGGTACAGCAAATCACCAACTCATATTCATCCACTTTCAGGGCAGACAAGGTGTCACTGATGTCTCTGCCGCCTAGAGCACCAACCACAAGAATGCGTCGACCATGTGGATCAAAGTCTTCAAAGAACACGCTGGAGCACACATCGGCGCCGGCTGGGTTGTGTGCGCCATCAAGAATGACGAGTGGTTGATGACCAACAACTTCAAAGCGACCAGGCATTAGCACTCCGGCCAAACCTTCTTGCACAGTCTCGGCATCCAATGCGGAACCAAAGAATGCTTCAACAGCAGCGATCGCAACCGCCGTGTTATCACCTTGGTGCCAGCCGTGAAGTGGGACAAACAAATCAAGGTATTCAGCACGATGTGTACTGATGTGAATCGAACGACCACCTAACGCAAGATGATTATCAACTACATCGAATTGTTCGCCTCGAATCAACATCTCTTCACACGGTTCAGCAGCAAAAATTGAACGAAGGTCTTCATTCACCTCGCCAATCACTGCAACACAACCGGGCTTGATAATGCCGGCTTTTTCCGTGGCGATATGAGCCAAAGTTGGGCCTGCAAATTCCGTATGGTCTAAAGCAATATTTGTAATCACTGCGATATCCGGGTTCACCACGTTTGTCGCATCCCACCGACCCAGCATTCCCACTTCTATGACTGCTACTTCAACCGCATCATCAGAAAACCAACGAAATGCAGCGGCGGTCATGATTTCAAAATACGAGGGTCGCACAGTGCCAATGCCCTCTGCATTTGCAACTGCCGCCACGGAATCTGCGAAGTCAATCTCCGCTATCGGCTCGCCGTCAACCTGAATACGTTCACGAACATTTTCAAGATGTGGGCTTGAATACGTGCCCACCTTGAGACCGTGAGCCATTAACAAGCGAGTAATGATTTGCGATGTTGAGCCCTTACCGTTTGTCCCAGTGACATGAATAACGCGAAAATCGTTTTGAGGGTCACCCAACACTTCAAGAAGTCGTTCAATATTTGCAGTTGACGGAGTGTCGACTCGGCCCGTCTTTTCATACGAGGCGTGCTCGTCGAGATAGACAAGCGCTTCTTGATAATTCATGTGGTCCTAAGAGGCTGCGCGGCGCTGACGAGGTGCTCGTGCAGCAGTCTTTGTCACAAGTTCAGGCATTGCCTTGTTCTTGACACAATCTGCATTAACAACAACACGAGCGATATCTGTGCGACCAGGCAACTCATACATCGAGTCGAGCAAAGTCTCTTCAAGTATGGAACGCAGCCCGCGAGCACCAGTTCCACGAGTCATTGCAAGTTCTGCAATTGCCTCCAACGCTGCTGGCTCGATGTCTAATTCAATGTCATCGAATTCAAACAACTTCGCATACTGCTTGACAAGAGCATTCTTTGGCTCAGTAAGAATTTGCATGAGAGCCGGCTTGTCGAGTGCATGCACAGCACCGACCATTGGCAAGCGACCAATAAACTCAGGAATCATTCCGAACTTCAATAAGTCCTCAGGGAGAACTTGTTCAAATAACTCGCCCGGGTTTTTATCGGCTTTCGACGCAACTGTGGCGTGAAAGCCCATGCCCTTGTGTCCGATGCGTTGTTCAATGATTTGCTCAAGCCCCGAAAATGCTCCACCACAAATGAACAACACGTTGGTTGTATCAATCTGAATGAATTCTTGATGCGGGTGCTTACGACCACCCTGTGGCGGTACTGACGCAACAGTGCCTTCCAAGATCTTTAACAGAGCTTGCTGTACGCCTTCACCTGATACATCACGTGTGATGCTGGGGTTCTCAGCCTTGCGGGCAACTTTGTCGATCTCATCGATGTACACGATGCCTTGCTCAGCGCGCTTCACATCAAAGTCTGCTGCTTGCAGCAGTTTGAGCAGGATATTTTCTACGTCTTCGCCGACATATCCGGCTTCAGTGAGAGCGGTTGCATCTGCAACAGCAAACGGCACATTCAACATGCGAGCAAGAGTTTGAGCCAAGTGCGTCTTACCGCAACCAGTTGGCCCGAGAAGAAGAATGTTGCTCTTTTGTAGTTCCACCTCATCACGGCGAATGCCCGTGTTTTGTTGCATGTACTGCAAACGTCGGTAGTGATGGAAAACAGCAACAGAAAGGACTTTCTTTGCGCGCTCCTGCCCGACTACATATTCGTCAAGAAACGTACGAGTTTCGATTGGAGTCGGAAGGACGTCAAGGCGCACATCAGAGCGCTCGCCTACTTCTTCTTCAATGATCTCATTGCAAAGCTCGATGCATTCATCACAGATATAGACACCAGGTCCTGCGATGAGCTTCTTAACTTGCTTTTGGGACTTGCCGCAAAAGGAGCACTTCAAAAGCTCTCCTGTGTCACCAAACTTGGCCACGAAGGCCCTCCTCGAACTGTGTGTTAGCGAATTGGACCGGAACGGTCCGTTAATTCGCGTGATGAAATCACACTGTCGATAATGCCATACTCGACGGCCTCATTCGCTTCAATTACGAAGTCACGGTCAGTATCGGCATGAATTCTTTCCATGCTCTGGCCCGTGTGCTTGGCAAGAATCTCCTCCAGAAGGTCACGCATACGAAGGATTTCCTTGGCTGCGATCTCCAGATCGGTCACCTGGCCGTAGCCAACCTGGCCATATGGCTGATGAAGAAGAACACGGCTGTGAGGCAAGGCAAGACGCTTTCCCTTGGTGCCAGCGGCCAAAAGGACGGCCGCTGCGGAGGCTGCTTGACCGAGGCAAATGGTGGCAATGTCGTTCTTGATGAACTGCATCGTGTCGTAGATAGCAAACAGTGACGTGATGTCTCCACCAGGGCTATTGATGTAGATGTTGATGTCGCGGTCCGGGTTTTCGCTCTCCAAGTGGATGAGTTGTGCGCAGATCAGGTTTGCAACGGTGTCATCAATAGGCATTCCTAAGAAGATGATGTTCTCTTTCAACAACCGAGAGAAAAGGTCAGAAGTGCGTTCTCCTCTGCTTGTCTGTTCAGTGACGTTTGGTACGTAGTAATTCTGAAAGTTCATTCTGCATCCTCTGCTTCGTCTTCATCATCGTGGTCGTGGTCATGATCATGTTCTCCGAGCACCGTGTCGGTGGGAAGAACTGTTCCATTCTGGTCTACAAAGGTTGAGTTATGGAGTAACCACTCAAGTGCTTGCGACTTACGCATCTGGGCAACGAGGTCAGCAACGGCATCATTTTGCTCATATGCCTTACGTACCTTGGCAGTCTTTTCATTTACGCGAACACCAATGGCTTCAAATTCGGCTTCAAGGTCATCGTCGCTGACGGTGATGGCCTGAGCTGCTGCAACAGCGCGCAATGCAAGATCAACCTTGACTGCCTTTTCTGACTGCTCTTTCATGCCAGCAATAAATGACTCCGTGTCTTGACCTGTTGCGGAGAGCCACTGATCAAGAGCAATGCCCTGCTGTTGGAACTGCTGAATGGTGTTCTGCACACGCGCTTGCATGTCGGCACCAACCATTGATTCTGGAGCTTCAATTTCAACAAGCTTTGCAAGCTCGTCTGTCAGACGATCAACAACAGTGCGACGCATTTGGTTGACACGCATTTCGGTGTAACGGTCACGAAGTGACTGGCGCCATTCAACAACCGTGTCTGAGTCTGCAATGTTTGCTTCCACCCATTCATCAGTGAGTTCTGGAAGTTCCAAAGTTTGAACACGGTTCACAGTGACTACGAAATCTGCTGCTTCTTCAGTGCCATTCGGAATGGCGTTGAAACGAAGAACATCGCCCTTCTTTGCACCAGTGAGTTGATCATCGAAGCCAGGAGCAACCCAAGCACGCCCAATTTCATAGGTCCATTCATCAACATTGAGTCCAGCTACTGGCTCTCCATCACGAAGTCCTTCAAGATCAATTACGACGTTGTCGCCTGTTTCTGCAGCGCGATCGACATCAACCAATGATCCGAAACGACGACGCTCTGTGGCGACTGCTTCTTCAAGTTCTTCATCAGAAAGATTCGGGCTTGACAATTCAATACGCAAACCGCCATAGCCAGGAACACTGACTTCAGGGCGAATCTCACAGATTGCTTCGAACATCACTGGGTATACGAACTCTGCTGGAACTGGATTATCCGCATCGACAGGATCGTTGTTGTTTGTCAACGTGACATCAGGTGTCGAGATGATGTCAACATCATGCTCGCGCACTGCCTTGCTGAGATACTCAGGAATCGCATCTTGGAGTGCTTGGCCTCGCGCAGCATCAATACCGATACGTGCCTCAAGCACGCGGCGCGGAGCTTTGCCCGGCCGAAAGCCAGGGAGACGCACTTCATGAGCGATCTTTCGGAATGCAGCATCCAAGTTGCGGTCGAATTCCGACTCGTCAACTTCGATGGACAGCTTGACTTTGTTGCCCTCTAGGGCTTCGAGAGTGCTTTTCACAGATTGGAAAGTGTATCGGCGCGCCTGACTGACTGTTCTTTTGCCGTCTGATTCACGGGTTCGCTTCTCTGGTGCTGTTTCAGGCAATAATGGAGCCATGACACTTTGGAAGCCCCACGCTCTTGCCAACCCTCACAAGGGCCAAATCAACTTGCGCAACGGTGACAAGGTCGTGACCACGGTTGATCTTGATGGCGTGACTGCCGGAACAGAGGGCAAAGTCATCTTGTCGAATGGCTTCAACTGGCTCCGTTATCGCGTTCTTTTCTCAAACGGAATCGAAATAGGTGACCTAGACCACCGCCACCTCTCACCGATCGGACGCACTGCAAAGCGCCTCGCTCGCATTGCAAAGAGCGCCAGCTAAAACCCCCGATAGCATTATCGAAACACCGCGGGGTGTGGCGCAGTTGGTAGCGCGCCTGGTTTGGGACCAGGAGGCCGGGAGTTCAAGTCTCCCCTCCCCGACCAATAGTTGTCAGTATTTTTCTGAAGAGGATTTATATGCCTGCAGACCTTGATGCCGCCAAATATGTCTCGTTTACGACATATAAGAAAGACGGAAATCCCGTTTCACTTCCCGTATGGGTAGTGCCTTTTGAAGGGGGTTATGCCTTCACTACCGACCATGATGCCTTTAAGGTAAAACGCGTTCGTCGCGACTCGCGAGCCACACTTGCCGTGTGCACGTTCAAGGGCCAGGTAGCGCCAGACGCCACCGTGTATCAAGCAACAGCAGAGCTTCTGGATGGTCCCGATTCAAAACGAGTTGCTGATGTGGTGCGCAAAAAGTACCGGGTCATGTATCTCGCGATCATCGCCCAATCTGCCGTCAAGCGCATATTCGGCAAGGCCTCGCACGCGGCTGATACTGCGATCAAAGTCACACTGACAAAATAAATTTGAGATATCCCTAGGTTTTCCACAGGGGTACCGCTAGTCTGCTCAAGCGCTTCGAGTGCACCCATGGGTACAAACCGGTATCTATGGCCCTTATAAGGGAGATACCCCCATGGACACCCGTCCTACTTTTGCTGACCTTGGTCTGCCCACGCCCCTGGTTGATGAACTGACCTCACAAGGTCTCATCGAACCATTCCCCATCCAGCAAGCAACCATCGCAGACGCGTTGGCTGGTCGCGACACCCTCGGCCGCGGCCGCACGGGATCCGGCAAGACGCTTGCATTCACATTGCCGTTGTTGGCTCGTTTGCTCGAGAG
>CAMDLK010000024.1 GCA_945901725.1 Bifidobacterium breve
AAGCATCGCCAGTGTTGTCTGGCAAGCCGAGAACCATTGAGTCGAAAACCACGTTACTTCCACATGCCTCGTAGAGAAGAGTAGAACTGGACATAGCTTCTTCAAGATCGATGAGCGCTGGAAGCACGTCGTAGTCAATGATGACTGCATCAATGGCGTCTTCGCCTTCTTCGCGAGTTTCGCTGACAATGGCGACAATTGGCTCACCAACAAAGCGCACTTTGTCTGTAGCGAGAAGTGTGCGTGTTGCTGCCGGGTTGTAGGCCGATGGCACGAATTCAAGTCCGAGGTCTTTGCCTGTAAACACTGCAACGATTCCTGGCATGGATGCCGCATCGGAAGTATCAATAGATGTGATGATTCCGTGTGCCACGGTGCTGCGAACATACGTGACATGAAGCGCACCAATAAGTGCCGGTTCATCAAGTAGGTCATCGACGTATACGCCACCAGTTGTAAGAAACTTTGGATCTTCTTTACGAAGAACCCGATTCCCAAGAATGCTTCCAGCCATTTCAAAACCCCCGAAGTCGGTAAGACAATAAAAGGAACACTACCGAAGGGAATTGGGTGGGCTCGCATGGAGCCGTTGGGGTTCGGGCCTTACGGGGCTAGTGGTGCAAGAGGAGAAGACGGGGTGCCTTCTGTGGCGTTGCGTACGGCCAAGATGTCAGTAATCAACGTGTATGGCCATGTGGGTGGCAGGTCCGTTGGCAGTTTGGGCATCGGGACAAGTGAGAGACGCTGCTCACCCGGAAGGACGTAACCCAGCTGAGCTCGTGCAGCATTGCGGATGCCTTCTGGGGTTTGAAGATCATTGACTTCGGTCTGTAATTGTTCGTTTGCATCAGCAAGCGCAGCGAATTCTGAGTTCTTTTCAGCGATTGCTGAGCGTTGCGTCACGAAGTCCATTAGGGGAAAGAAGAACAAGGAGGTGCCACCAGCGACGACCACGGTTGCCAGCGCGAGACGGGCTATCCAGCGTGTAATCGGATTGGAGATGATGCGCTGATCGAGGGGGGTGGGACGTACGAGTGAACTTGTGACATCGCGCGTGCGAGAGCGCAGGCGCGAGAGGGGGTTCAAGAAACGTGGAGCCACCCCTCTATTGTGGCGTGAAACACGGCGTCAACCGTGGCACACGAACAAATGTTCGTTACTTCAGGGGTGCAAGTGCGCTGCGTCCGCGGAAGCGGGCAGTATCGCCGAGCATTTCTTCGATGCGCAGAAGTTGGTTGTACTTAGCAACGCGGTCGCTTCGTGCTGGTGCGCCAGTTTTGATTTGGCCACAATTTGTTGCAACAGCAAGATCAGCAATAGTTGAATCTTCGGTTTCTCCACTGCGATGACTCATGACACTCGTATATGAATGGCGTGTTGCTAATTCAACGGTGTCGAGAGTTTCGCTGAGTGTTCCAATTTGGTTGACCTTGATAAGAACACTGTTTGCGACGGACTGATCAATACCCATTTGAAGGCGACGTGTGTTGGTAACGAACAAGTCATCGCCAACCAATTGAATGCGCGAGCCGAGCGCAGCGGTCATTTGTGCCCAACCGCTCCAATCGTTTTCTGCCATGCCATCTTCGATGCTGACAATTGGGTAGCGATCAACGAGCGATGTCCACCACTCAACCATTTCTGGTGCGGACAGAACTTTGCCTTCACCCTTTAGGTGATACGCGCCATCGCGATACAACTCGCTCATGGCAGGGTCAAGAGCGATTGCAATGTCCTTACCTGGTGCGTACCCGGCCTTTTCAATTGCCTCTACAAGAATCGCAACTGCAGCTTCATTGCTTGACAAGTTCGGAGCGAATCCACCTTCGTCGCCAACAGCTGTAGACAAACCACGATCAGCAAGAACTTTTTTCAGAGTGTGATACGTCTCAACACCCCAACGAAGTGCTTCGCGGAAATTTCTAGCACCAACTGGCATGATCATGAACTCTTGAAGGTCGACGTTGTTGTCTGCGTGCGCGCCACCGTTGATGACATTCATCATCGGAACTGGCAATACATGCGCATGTGGGCCACCGATAGCGCGGTACAGCGGAAGCTCTAGTTCGCTTGCTGCCGCATGGGCAACAGACAAACTGACACCGAGCATTGCGTTTGCGCCGAGACGCGATTTGTTTTCTGTTCCGTCTAATTCAATGAGCGCGTTGTCAAGTGCACGCTGGTTAGTGGCATCCATACCAATGGCAACTTGAGCAATGAGGTTGTTGACATTTTCAACTGCGCGCAAGACGCCTTTACCCAAGTACCGCGAACCGCCGTCACGAAGCTCTACTGCTTCGTATTCACCTGTTGAAGCACCTGAAGGAACAATGGCTCGTCCTGTTGCGCCGCTGTCAAGCACCACTTCCACTTCGACTGTTGGGTTGCCACGGGAATCTAAAACTTCGCGGCCGACTACTTCGACGATTTCACTCATACCTAGAACGCTAGTGAGTTGGGTGCGACTTGACCACTTCCCATAGTTCATCAAGTTCCGAGGCAGACAAAGATGCCATTTCACGGCCCTGGCTGGCCGCTAAGTGGGTGACATCTTCAACCCGCGCACGAAACTTAAAGACCGCTGAACGCAAAGCGCCCTCTGGGTCAATATCGAGATGGCGGGCCACATTGACAACAGCAAAAAAGAGATCTCCCACTTCCACCATGGTGGATTCTGGGTCACCGACGCCGATGGCGTTATGCACCTCTTGCAACTCTTCGGCAACCTTCTCTAACGGGCCATCAGAATTTGCCCAATCAAAACCCACCCGAGAAGCGCGTTGTTGCACCTTGGTAGCAAATGACAATGCGGGAGCTGCCTCGACGACACCATCGAAAGGCCCGGAACGTTCTGGCTTTTCTGCCTTCTTAATGGCTTCCCAATTGTTCTCAACATCCTCAGACGATGAAACAACAACGTCAGAGAAAACATGAGGATGCCGCGAGACCAATTTGTCGTGGACTGTGCGCGCAACGTCTGCCATTGTGAAGCGGCCTTGCTCTTCAGCAATTGCGGCGTGAAATTCAACTTGATACAACAAGTCACCAAGTTCTTCGATGAGGTCAACATCGGTTGATGGATCATCTTCATTCAGTCGAGAGATGGCATCAACAACTTCGTATGTTTCTTCAATGAGGTAGCGCACCAAAGACTGATGTGTTTGTTCGGCATCCCACGGGCATTCGCTACGCAATGTGCGCGCCAATTCGTGAAACTGTGCCAACTCATGGGCCACCGGGGTTCCTAAATGCGGAATGTACATAGAGGTGAGATGGTCTGCTTCAAGAGTTCGATCCATGTTGCTCCACGTCGTGCGGGCAATCTGCTCATCTGCAAGACCAAGATGGTGAAGCAGGATGACTTCGGTTTCTGGGTCTGGATCATCAATCGACAATTTGATATCGGACAACACCCAATTGGCATGAGTGTGTGCGACCAACATTGGTCCAGACACTCCGGCAGCAGCCTGAGCAAAGACGTGACCATCGATGAGTCGTACGCCCACTTCGATTGGGTCAATGTTCAGAGCTCTCCACACATCTTCCAAAAAGGAAACTGCGGGAAGTATGACAAGTTCGATGTCGGTTCGTGCGCGCAGATGCGCAACTGACTTTTCGAGCACTGTTGGCGAACCCGGTACTGCGTACAACACTTCGCCGTGTTGGTTGGCTGCGTCGACCAGCATGAGCGCAATGTCGCGGTACACATCGTCGAATGACGGGGCGTTCTCATACAGATGGTCGAATGACGTTGCGTCAGTCACCAGGCGTGCAGACGGGTGATGAATAGTGCGCAAGAAACGAATTGAAATTGAACTAATCGCAGCAAGCGTGTCGGCAGTGATAAGGCCTTGATTACCTGGTCCGAGACCGACGACAACGATGCGTGGCATTAGCTAATGGTGGCGGTTGCGCCGTTCCAGACTCCGTATGTGGAATTGACTTTGATGTCTGTCTTCGACATGTAGCCAGCAAGGAGAGTGGTGCCAGGGTTTTCGGCAACAACAGTTGCAACAGAATCTTTGACGTCAGCAAATGGAGCGCTCAAAATGACGTGGTATCCGAACGAGCTCTTGACTGGTCCTGTCGGAACACCTGGTTTTGCAGCCACTGCACCGATCATGAAATCTTTGTCGAAGGAAGTTTGCAAGTTCGCAAGCGCCTGGCATGGCTGATCACCGTTGGCCAATGAGCCACCAGACTTATCTGCGCCGGGTTCGATGGACTTCTTGGCTGCAACATCAGCAAACTTGGTTCCGGACTTGAGATCCGCGAGGACTGTCTTTGCTTCAGCTTCAGTTTTGACCAAGATGTGACTAAGGCACAGGACTCCGGCAGATGCAGGTGAATCTGAATACAGTTTTTCAATCTCGCCAATTGCTGGAGGAGTCATCTTTCGTAAAGTGACATCAGCAATGTTGAAGTTCACGAGCACATCTTGAAGTTCTTTGGGGTAGGTCGGGAATTTTTCATCAGCGTTGGCATTCTTCAAAACTTCAGCTTTGTCTGACTCAAGAATTTTCACGTTCTTCTCTTCGATGAATTGAAGGAAGGCCTCGTAGCGGATGAGGGTACGCAATACGACAATTGCATCCTCTGCCTTGATCTTGCCGTTGATAGCAGTGAATTGCCCGACCGAAATCAATACGTCTGACAGCTTGTTGAAGTCTTCTTCTGCGTATCCGGTGCCATTAACGCTGAATGCATCTGACGATGACGAAACGCTGCCACAAGCAGTGAGGCCAAGAAGGCAAGTAGCCGCAAGTGTGGCGGCGAAACGGGAAGTACGGAGGCTCTTAATCACAGAGAAACCTTAGTCGTCTGAAGGGTCAAAAAGGCCCTGTAGCAGTGCGATGACCGTCACTGCAGGGTTTGCACCGCGTGGAACGGGGAGAGAAATGAAGCCTGGCTCATCTTTATAGACCGCCACAGATGCAAGGCGGCGCAATGTCATGGTCTGACTGGCGCGAAGTTTCAGCGGAGAAATGCGGATGGTGTTTCCGTTGGTCACAATCTCTGTGATTCCGAGACGTAGGCATTCGACACGGAGTGCCCCAACGGAAATGAGAGCTTGTGCTGGTTCTGGCAACGGCCCAAAACGGTCGCGCCATTCCGTCTCGATATCGGCCAATTCTTCTGAGGTGCGAACCGTTGCGAGGCGGCGGTACGCCTCAAGGCGAAGGTCTTGACTTGGGACATAGTCGTCGGGAAGATGTGCATCCATTGTGATGTCAACTTTGATTTCGACATCGTCTGCAACTGATTCCCCCTTCATTTCAGAAACTGCTTCTGTAACAAGTTGGCAATACAGGTCGTAACCCACGGCAGCGATATGTCCGCTTTGTGATTCCCCGAGAAGGTTTCCAGCACCACGGATTTCAAGGTCACGCATTGCAATTTTGAATCCGCTTCCCAAGTCAGTTGATTCACCAATGGTTCGTAGCCGTTCATATGCATCGTGAGAAAGCACTTTGTCACGTGGGTGGAATAGGTATGCATATGCGCGATGCCCACTGCGGCCGACACGTCCGCGCAATTGATGCATTTGTCCGAGACCTAGTAAGTCTGCTCGTTCAACAACAAGTGTGTTGACTGTTGGCATATCAATGCCGCTTTCAATAATCGTGGTGCAGACCAGTACGTCGAAATTGCCTTCCCAGAAGTCAAGAACTATTTGTTCGAGTGTGCCTTCATCCATTTGTCCGTGAGCAACGGCAACACGAGCCTCCGGGACCCATTCACGAATTTCTGCCGCACGTTCTTCAATAGATTGCACTCGGTTATGCACCCAGAACACTTGACCTTCGCGTAGGAGTTCGCGTCGAATTGCTTCGATAGCAACTTGTTCACTTTGTTCGCCCACAAAAGTGAGAATTGGCTGACGATCTGCGGGTGGTGTTTGCAACAGTGATAGGTCACGAATTCCGACAAGACTCATCTCAAGCGTTCGTGGAATAGGCGTCGCTGACATCGAGAGAACATCCACATTTGTCTTCATGCGTTTCATCGCCTCTTTATGCTGGACGCCAAAACGTTGTTCTTCGTCCACGATAAGAAGTCCAAGATTCTTGAACTCAATACTTTCTTGCAAGAGGCGGTGGGTTCCGATGACGCAATCGATGTCGCCCGACTTCAAACCAGCAATAACTTTCTTCGCTTCGGCGTTTGTAAGAAAGCGGGAGAGAACTTCAACCTTGATGGGGTAGCCGGCGAATCGTTCAGAGAAGGTATTGCCGTGCTGAGTTGCAAGCAATGTTGTGGGCACTAGTACCGCGACTTGTTTGCCATCCTGAATTGCTTTGAATGTTGCACGCACAGCAACTTCTGTTTTACCGAAGCCAACGTCACCGCACAACAGGCGGTCCATGGGCACTTCGCTTTCCATATCAGTCTTGATTGCTGCAATTGCATCTAGCTGGTCTGGAGTTTCAATAAATGGGAATGCGTTCTCCATTTCTGATTGCCATGGAGTGTCTGGCGGAAATGCATGACCCACTGCTGAGACGCGACGCTGATACAACAACACCAGTTCCTGGGCCACTTCACGAACTGCTGAACGCACTCGGGATTTTGCACGAGCAAAGTCAGAGCCACCCATGCGATGCAACGTCGGTGCTTCGCCTCCAACGTATTGACGAATGACACCGATTTGTTCGGTCGGCACGTACAGCTTGTCGCCGCCCTTATACGCAATCAGCAAGTAGTCACGTTCCACGCCACCAATCGAGCGCTTGACCATTCCCTCGTATTTACCGACACCATGATGCGCGTGCACCACGTAGCCACCGGGCTGAAGGTCTTCAAAGACGGTGCCAGATGAACGAGCTTGAGTGTGTCGAGATGAACGAGTGCGGCGACGTCCGCTGAGATCAGCTTCGCAAATAATTGCCACACGAGAGTTCGGAAGAGATGCGCCGCGTGATTGTGGAGCAAATGTCACCCATGCTCCGGGTGTAGCGATCTTCTTCGGGTCATTGGTTACTGTGAAATCAATTCCGTGCCCACGCATCAAGTCAACGAGTCGTGGAATTGATTCAGGAGTTTCTGCGGTTACAACAATGCTCCACTTTTCGCTGAGCATCTCGTTGATGCGGCGAACGAAGGATGCAGGGTCATGAACAATTGGCCCCCAACCAGATGCTGGCACTGCAGGGCCATCAACTGATTCTGCAGTGGGAATCAATGAAATGGTTGGTGTGCGATTGCTCGTAGAGAAAATGCGTTCGGCCTCTACATGCAGACGAGGGAATGACACATTTTCATCGCGAGCCCAAGAAGCGGCCAATGCTTTTGCGAGGTCATCTTCTTCTGCAAGAAGGTCACGAGCACGCTCGCCCATTCGTCGTGGCTCCACCATGATGACCAATGCGTCATCACCGAGATGATCTGTCAGTAAGTCGTCAGACTCTGTGAGCCATGGAAGCCAACTTTCCATGCCGTCAAATATTTGCCCCTCTGACAAGCGTTCCCACTGCTCGCGACCCCACGGTTCTGAGGCAATCAGTTCACGTGCACGATCTTGCACTCCTTCGACATACAGCAATTCGCGTGCAGGGAAAATACTCACTGATTTGATCTCGTCTGTGCTGCGCTGATCAGCCACAGTGAAGCGGGTGAGTCGTTCTACGTCGTCTCCCCACATGTCAACACGGATTGGTTCGTCATCTGTGCTTGGGAAAATGTCAACAATGGCGCCGCGACGAGCAAACTCGCCGCGGTGCTCCACAATTGTTTCTCTGCGGTATCCACAATGCACAAGTTGCTCGCACAAGGCGTCAATATTCAGAGTGCTACCTACAGAAATCTGAATTGGCTCAAGTGTTATTGATCCGGGTGCAAGCTTCTGTAGCAACGCACGTGTTCCTGCAACGATGACAGACGGGGCATTCTTGCCTTGGCGCATTCGCCACATGGTGCGCATACGTGAACCCATTGTGAGAACTGCTGGGCTGACTCGCTCGAAGGGGAGAGTTTCCCATGATGGAAAGAACTCAATTGCATCATGGCCCAAGAATGCTGCGAGATCTTCTGCAATTGATTGCGCCATTGTCCCAGTGGGAGTTGCAATAACAATGGGTCGACGAGTTGTGTTATTGATTAGTGCTGCAAGAACAGTTGCTCGAGCAACTTCTGGTACTGCAAGAACAGAATCTCGCTGGCCTGCGATTGCATCGATACCCGGTTCGTTCGCGACCTGCGTGGCAAGAGAGCCAAGTGGACGCGGTGTGGCAGTAGAAGTGCTCACCGTCCGTTGAAGTCCTGCATTGCAGCAGCAATTCCGCCAGAAATAATGCTTTCAATTGCGTCCACTGCGACCTCAACTGAAACGTCAAGAATTCGACGTTCTGCTGGGGGAATAGAAGACAATACATGGTCGGCTCCGACATCTTTCGATGAAGGTTTACCAACTCCGATTCGCACCCGAACATAATCATCAGTGTGTAGATGCGCAGAGATTGATTTCAGCCCGTTGTGTCCGGCTAATCCACCACCAACTTTGAGCCGAAGGATTCCTGGCTCAAGATCAAGTTCGTCGTGAACAACAATGATGTTTGCTGGGTCTTCAATCTTGTAACGACGTGCCAGTGGGCCAACAGCCTCGCCGGAATCATTCATGTAGGTAGTGGGAATCGCAAGTACTACTGCATGGCCATTAATGCGTGTTTCTGCAATCTGTGCGCGGTCGCGACCTACTTTGAGGGAGACTCCGAGACGTTTAGCAAGAACTTCAATTGCATCGGTGCCAACATTGTGGCGAGTACGTGAATATTTCTTGCCCGGATTACCAAGTCCGACAATGAGGGTACGTTCCATGTCGCCTTGTCGGGGAGCCGATCGGCGCAACATGATGTAAAAGTAAGAAACGACCCGAAAGTCGTGGCTTAGTTGCTGGTTTCGGCGGCTGCTTCGCCAGTTGCTTCGGCAGCTGCTTCGCCTGTAGCTGCAGTGGAACCGCGTGACATCAGAACTGTTGCAATAAGCATGTCTGGGTCGCCAACGGCAACAACGCCTGCAGGCAACTTGAGATCAGCCAAGTGAATAACTGATTCAGGTGTGAGGTCTGTGATGTCGATAACGATTTCGTTCGGGACATTTGCAGGAGTGGTACGAACTTCAATTGAGTCAACAGCCGCGTCGACGAGTCCACCAGCAGCAACAACTTGCTTTGCAACACCTGTGAGGTGAACTGGAACGTGCATGACGATTTCTTCTGACAGGTTGATCTGTACGAAGTCGACGTGGCTGACGTTGCGGCGAACTGGGTGACGCTGCATCTCTTTTACAACTGCGTTGTATGAAGAACCGTCAACAGAGAGAGTCAAGATTGTGTTCTGGCCAGCAGGACCTGACAATGCAACACGAAGGTCACGACGAGCAACCGACAAAATGACGGGAGTCATGCCATGGCCATAGAGGATGCCAGGAATGCGATCGGCGGCGCGCAAACGACGCGATGCTGGGCTTCCGGTTACACGACCGGCTTCGGCTGAGAGAGTTGCTGTATTCGACACGGCTTCTGAGTCTATGACCTGAACTGGCTACTGCCACAGGGGCAAACCTGCTTATGGCGGGGATTTCAGCCCACCAGGGCCAATTAGGACTGGTTTTCGCCGTCGAAGAGTTCTGACACGCTGGTCTCATCAAAGACTGCGGCAAGAGCATCGGCGATGATTTTTGCGACCGAGAGCACCTCCACCTTGTCGAAAACCTTCTCAGCAGGCAGGGGCAGTGTGTTTGTCAGGACAACTCGCGAGATGGGGGACTTCGACAGACGCTCAACGGCGGGGTCTGACAGAACACCGTGAGTTGCCATTGCCCACACTTCTTTTGCGCCACGCTCGAGCAACAATTCGGCTGCCGACACGATGGTGCCACCGGTATCGATCATGTCGTCGGTGAGGATGCAGAGGCGGCCATCAACGTCACCAATGACTTCTTTTGCGATGGCAACGTTTGTTGTGCCCTTTGGTCGACGCTTGTTAATGAATGCAACGTCAGCATTGAGGTCTGACAAGTGCTGTGCGAAACGCTCTGCGACTTTCACGCGGCCAGCATCTGGCGACACGATGACGAGATCTTGCGGGGCATTTTCGCGCACGTAACGCTCAAGAACTGGAAGCGCCGTGAGGTGGTCAACAGGACCAGAAAAGAAACCTTGAATCTGACCGCTGTGTAAGTCAAGTGACACCATGCGCGATGCGCCTGCTGCTTTGAACAAGTCGGCAACGAGACGTGCAGTAATTGGTTCACGACCTTCAGCTTTGCGATCTTGACGTGCGTATCCGTAGAACGGGCATACGGCAGTGATGCGCTTTGCAGATGCGCGTTGTGCAGCATCGATCATGATGAGTTGTTCCATGATGGAGTCGTTGATGGAGCCGGCGTCAGTTCCGAAGTGTGACTGCATGATGAAGACATCTCCACCGCGAATGCTGTCGCTGAATCGCGGACGAAGTTCTCCGTTTGCAAACTGCACAACGTTCGCATCGCCAAGTGTGATGCCCAGGTGTTCTGCGACTTCTTGTGCGAGCGTTGGGTGGGTTCGACCCGTAAACAGCGACAATCGCTTCGTAGTGACTTTTTCCATCGACCGCGCGTTCATATGCCCCAATGGTAGAACACGCAGGCCGCTTGGGCATCTTCGCAATCTGGGTGAATCAGAGGCCTGCGTT
This sequence comes from Bifidobacterium breve, assembly GCA_945901725.1. Taxonomy (GTDB): domain Bacteria; phylum Actinomycetota; class Acidimicrobiia; order Acidimicrobiales; family Ilumatobacteraceae; genus UBA2093. Next base: position 10,674 of record CAMDLK010000024.1, read on the forward strand.
TCGACGGAGCATTTCTTGCTCGGCCTCTGCCAATTGCAGAGGGTCATTGACTCCGGCAGTCTCTGAAGCGGGAGCTATGACTGACCCAACAGAATGACCAGCCAATGCAAGTACCGCTACGACATCGGTCAGGTAGTACTCGGCCTGGCTGTTGTTGGTGCCAATTCCCTTGAGCGCTGGCCCGAACAACTCGAAATCAAAAAGGTAGATGCCTGTATTGATTTCGCAGATTTTCAGTTCATCGGGGGATGCGTCTCTGTGTTCGACGATGCCGACAACGTTTCCACCTGAGTCACGCACGATGCGGCCGTAGCCGGTCGGGTCATCGAGTACCGCAGTCAAAACAGTGGCTGCATTCTTCGACGACGCGTGTTCCGCAATAAGTCTATTGATTGTGTTCGAGGTGAGTAACGGTGTATCGCCAGGCATAACCAACACTGCAGATGTGTGTGAATTGATATCTGCAGACAATCCAGTGAGTCCGGCTGATGCAGCATCACCAGTGCCCTTCTGCTCATGTTGCGTTGCGAATTCAATGCGTGCCCAGTCGGGAGCATTGTGTTGCACATGTGCAGTTACTTCTGCTGCGCGATGACCGACAACAACAACAGTTGCAACAAGCGCAACTGATTCAAGCGAGTGCACTACGTGCATCACCATTGATCTGCCACACACTTCGTGCAACGGCTTTGGACGATCTGACTTCATGCGTGAGCCTTCGCCGGCGGCAAGGATGATTGCGCAGACCCCGCCCGGGGGCAATGGAGTGGCTGTCACTTCGTGGCTCGACTGCTTGTCATTTGTTCCGGGGAGAGGACTCGAACCCCTATTCACGGGATCAAAACCCGTTGTCCTGCCTTTGAACGACCCCGGACCGTGCGCAATACGGTATCGGGATTTTTGTTTTCGTCATTGTCCCGATAGGTTCATATGCCTTATGAGTTCGCTGATCAAGAAGCGCCGCAAGCGCATGCGCAAGAAGAAGCACAAAAAAATGCTTCGTCGCACACGCCACCAGCGTCGCAAATAAACATTTCTAACTAGAAGTCCGTTACTTATCGGTCCCTTAGGGGCGGGTAGTCGCGTAGACCACCTGGACATCAGGTATCTGATCTAACCCATGGTGTACATGGCCGTCCGCAAACCAGGTGCTGCCTGAACCAGCAAGGTAAAGGGTTGACCCAGTGGCTGATTCAACGCGATCGCGCCACTTTCCCAATTCGGGAAAAGCAATCACCGCAGCTGGCTCAAGATCGTTTCCGTTCGGTCCTTTTGGCCCTCCAAGGGCATCCCATTCGCGGTACACAACCGGTGTTGGAGCCGACATTGGCGGGATAAACAGGGTGACCTTCTTGTCTTCGTAGGGCAGTGGAGTGACAATTTCTCCGATTCCTGTGACTAGTGCACGACCCCCGATGAGGCAAAAAGGAATGTCGGCGCCGAGACGTGCAGTTGCGGGCACATCAGACCATTGCGCCCACCTCAGAACAGCTGCCGCATCTGTTGAGCCGCCCCCAAGACCTCCGCCGTGTGGAATGTTCTTTTCAATATGAACTCGCGCTGTGCGACCTGCAAGAACGAGTGCACGCGACACAAGGTTTGATTCATCTGTGGGTACTCCGTTTGCATACGGGCCAGACACGGTGAGTGTTGTGGCGTCTGAGTCAGTGATTTCAATGACGTCTGCAATGTCGAGTGACACCATTTCTGCTTCGATGAGATGAAAGCCATCGCTACGAACACCAGTGATCACGAGAGACAACGTGAGTTTGGCGGGCGCGATGATTTTGGTCACTTGTGACTGTCTTCCAGAATGTGTGCGAGGCGCAACCAGTCGTGAACAGAAAGTTCCTCTGCGCGCGCAGTTGGGGCAATGTTTGCTGCCTCAAAGTGATGTGCTTCCACGCTGCCAGCTAAAGAACCACGCAGCATTTTGCGACGCTTTGCAAAGCCCATTCGCACGAGTGCAAACAGTTTTGCTTTGTCAACTGCCGCATCAAGCGGGGTCGTGCGGCGTGTGATTTCTACCAGAGAAGACTCGACATTTGGTCGCGGCAAGAACACAGATGCAGGAACTTGGCCGACCACCCGCGCTGTTGCGTGGAATGCAACTTTCACACTGAGTGCGCCATACGCGCTAGTAGAGGGCGACGCTGCAAACCGGTCGGCAACTTCTTTTTGCACCATCACCAACATGCGAGACACTTGCGGCACAAAGTCAAGAACATCAGCAATCAGTGGGGTAGCCACGTTGTACGGAAGGTTTGCAACCAATACCCAATCGGTGTGATCACCAAGAAGTGCTGGCCAGTCAAGCTGCATTGCATCAGCGTGAACAACAGTGACATTGGCAAGTTCACCAACATTCTCATTGAGAAGCGGCAACAATGCTTCATCAACTTCAATTGCAGTTACGCCTGTAGCAATTTCGGCAAGTGCAAGGGTGAGCGATCCGAGACCAGCGCCGATTTCTAAAACGTGCGGGTGGTTTTCAACACCCGCAAGACGCGCAATACGCCGCACGGTATTTGCATCAACAACAAAGTTTTGCCCCAGCGCACGTTTCGCGCGTAAACCGGCACCATCTAATTGGCTCGAAGCATCAGTACGAGAAAGTGTCACCAGGTGAGCTCCACCGGAAGTGGCGCGTCAACAAGTTCAGCAATAGCTTCAAACACTGCGGTATTCAATGTGATATCAAATGACCCCGACATGGGGCCGATATTGATGTTGACGCATGTCGTTTTTCGGCCGTTATTCAGATTCAACACAGTGATGGTGGCGCCAAGCGGAACAAGAGTTGTGGAGCAACCTGTTTTCACGGAATCCGGCAAGCGTTTGTAGGTGGCATTACCGCGCACCATTCGGCCAGAGTTATTAGCCGGATATGCAATTTGTCCTTGGCCATTTGGGTCTGCACTAACAGGGCCATCAAGGTTGGCCGGAGCATCAACATTTGAATCGATACTGAGGCCAAGGTCATATGTAGTGGAAGTGGCTTTTGCGACCGTTGTGACAGTTTCATTGCCGGAGTTTCCTGATGCCATAAATGCGACGGCAAGGAAAATGGCAGAGACAACCATGGCTACCGTCATGCGGTTCTTGTCGACGGGGGAGATATCCATGTGTCTACGAATGTATGCGAGGAAATGCTGCGAGAGCATTCGCCGAGGTAATTGATGCGAACTCGGCCACATCTAGTCCGCGAAGATCAGCAATGGCGGTCCCGACAAGCCCAACGTGGGCTGGCTCGTTAGGGCGACCTCTGTGCGGAATCGGTGCCAAAAATGGGCTATCTGTTTCGATGAGAATTTTGTCAAGAGGGCACAACATGGCAGCTTCTCGCAATTCATTTGCGGTCTTGAAAGTCACGATTCCACTAAAGGACAAATAGGCACCGCGGTTAAGGCACTCCTGCGCTTCATTCGGGCCACCAGAAAAACAATGAATGATGGTGTTTTGGGGCATTTCCTCTGCATCAAGCACCGCATAGGTGTCTTCCCATGCATCGCGTGTATGAATCACCAACGTAAGTTCATGCTGTTTTGCCAGTGCAATCTGTTCTGCAAAGACGCGCATCTGTACGTCACGCGGAGAATGTTCGTAGTAGTAATCAAGGCCGCATTCACCAATTGCAACTACGCGTGGTTGCGTGACATACGGAAGTATTGAATCTGTTCCTTGTGTTGCATCGTGTGGGTGTAGACCCACTGTCGCCCAAACATCGGGGTGTTCGGAGGCGATTGCGATTGCCTGCTCACATGTCGGAGCATCGGTGCCAATAACTACGAAGCGTTCAACGCCAGCCTCGCGGGCTCGTTGCAAGCTTTCGGCGGGCACTGAGGTCATTTTGTCGTCGTGGATATGACAGTGCGTATCTGTCCACCCGGTGATGGCGGTGCTCATGCGATGGTGCGTCGAGGAAAGAGCGGTGTTCCTTTTTCAACAGGAGAACCAGCGCGGTACAAGCCCCACTCGGTATCGGCAGGAATGCGACATTGTTCAATGTCTGTTGTCATTCCGATGCGACGCCAAATTTCACGAGCAGTATCAGGAATTGCAGGGAATGCGAGCAAGGTCACGATGCGTAATGCCTCAAGCGCGTCACCCATCACAGTGTTCAGCAGATCGCTCGGTTCCGCTTTCCACGGTTCATGATTCTCAAGGTGAGCATTGGTGGCACGAATAAGTGACCACGTTGCCTCTAATGCACGACTCGGTTGAACCAATTGCCAACATGCAGAGGTTTCGGCAACAGCATCTTTAGCAAATGCGGCTAACGGGCTATCTGGGTTTGGTGCTGTGCCAAGGCCTGCACACTTCTTGTCAACAACTGATGCAATGCGGGCTGCAAGGTTGCCAAGGTTGTTTGCAAGGTCAGAGTTGTATCGAGACACAAGGCCTTCGTATGTGAAGTCACCGTCATTGCCGTATGACGTGTCGCTAAGTACGTAGTAACGGAAACCATCAACGCCGAATTCGTCAACAAGATCAAGTGGGTTCACCACATTGCCTGATGTTTTCGACATCTTTTCGCCACCAACTAGCAGCCAACCACCGACTGCATAGCCAGTTGGTGGTTCAATGCCAGCTGACATCAGCATCGCTGGCCAGTACACATTGTGGAAACGAATGATGTCTTTGCCAATGAGATGGTGATTAACGGGCCACCATTTGTTGAACGTTTCATCGTCAGAGCCATAACCAATTGCGGTGATGTAGTTGGCCAGTGCGTCGAACCACACATAGGCAACGTGCGACGGGTCAAACGGAAGAGGAATACCCCAAGTGAGTGTCTTTCGGCTTACAGAAAAATCTTGAAGACCCTGTTTGATGAATCCGAGTACTTCATTCACTCGGTGTTCTGGAACTACTGCACTTGGGTGAAGTGAGTACCAATCAATAAGTCGCTGCTCAAAGCGTGACAAGCGGAAGAAGTAGTTCTCTTCTTCAACGTGCTGCACGGGGCGCTTGTGAATGGGGCAGTTCTCGCCGTCAAGGTCATCTTCTGTGTAGTACGCCTCGCAAGGAACGCAATACAAGCCGCTGTATTTGTCTAGTTCGATATCGCCTGCATCAAAACATGCTTGCAGCAACTTCTGTACGCCGACTTTGTGGCGAGCTTCCGTGGTGCGAATGAAATCATCATTCGAGATGTTCAGGCGCTTCCATGCTTGTTGAAACAGTGGCGCGATGGAGTCGGTGAATTCTTGTGGGGAAGTACCAGCAGCTTCTGCAGCTTGCTGAATCTTGAGACCGTGTTCGTCAGTGCCGGTGAGAAAATGCACATCGTCACCGAGAAGGCGGTGCCACCTAGCTAATGCGTCAGCAACAATGGTCGTGTACGCGTGACCAAGATGTGGTTGCGCGTTGACGTAATAGATAGGAGTGGTGAGGTAGTACTTTGCCACCTAGACAGGCTACGCCACCACGCTTCTTGTCGTCGGTTCGTTTATTGCGACATTTACTTCGTAACCTTGCACGAATGCCTTTCGAGTTCGACCACGCCACACGCCCCACCCCACTTGGCAATGGCGTGTACGACACTCCCATTGAAGATCGGTGGGATATCAACGGAAATGCAAATGGTGGGTACCTGTTGGCTTTAGTCGGCAATGCCATGCGTGCCGAGAGCGGCCGCGCACACCCCGTTTCAATTTCTATGCATTATTTGTCGCCAGCACCCGAAGGTCCAGCAACAACAACATGTGAAGTGGTGAAAGCGGGCAGGCGGTTATCAACAGTTGTGGCCTCAATGTCTCGCGATGGTCGTGACGTTGTTCGTTCCATCGGAACATTCGGCGACGTTGATGCATCGATTGGCGCACACTCAAACACATTGGTCATGCCTGACATGGTCGCGTTTGATGATTGCCCAACACGCCCGGCAAACCCTGATTTGCCGCCAGGTCTCGGTTCGCGTCTCGATATGCGCCTTCATCCTGATGACATCAGTTTCACGACAAATGAGCCTGCTGGTATCGCGCGCGTGCGTGGGTATTTCACCTTTAAAGATGGTCGACCTATTGACACCCTTGCGCTGCTGTTGGCCGCTGACGCGTTCCCGCCCGTTACGTTCAACTTGTTCGGTATGAAGGGGTGGGTACCCACCATTGAATTCACTGTGCATGTTCGCGGGGTACCAGCACCAGGACCGATTTTGTGTGAGTTCACTAGTGCTCTCACACAAGGTGGTTACTGGGAAGAAGATGGTGTGATGTGGGACTCTGCTGGCAACGTTGTCGCTATGAGCCGCCAATTAGCACTGGCACCATTAGGCGCAGATTAAGAACGTCTGCTGCTGCGTGCGCCAAGCGAGTACGTAATTGCCATTCCAACAAGTGCCGCAGTAATGGTGGTTGTTCGTCGCGCCAACATCTTTGATCGCTGAGCAAAAACCACAATCGGCCATCCACGTGAACGTGCAAGTGCAGACAATTGCGCATCGGGGTTCACCGCGACTGCATTTCCCACGATTTCCATCATGGGAACATCGCTCATGGAGTCTGAGTACGACCATGAATCAGCGAGGTTGATGTTGCGCTCTTCAGCGATGGCGGCAATTGCTTCTGCTTTGCCCGGCCCATAACAAAAAGGCCCGGCAAGGCGACCCGTGTAGACGCCATTATCAACTTCGCCACGTGTGCCAATGCCACCAGTCATTTCAAGAGCAATGGCGAGTGGTTCGACAATCTCTATGGGGGAAGCTGACACGATCCATGTTTCACGACCAGCGGCATGGTGCTGTTCAAGCAATGCACGCGCCTCTGGTCGAATGAGGCCCAACAATTCGGGCAGAACTATTTCGTTTAGGGCCAATAGATCAGTTTGTTTAGCTCCGCCAGCTGCGGACAAAATTCGGTCGCGCACGCTGGTGCTTGAGTTATCGCTGGAGCCAAACAAACGGAACTTCACTGCCCCGATTGCATCACCAATGAATTCCTGTGGGCGAATAAGTCCTGCATCGTACGCCGCACGTGCAAACACGAATGCAGACGAACCAGCAATCAAAGTGCGGTCAAGATCAAAAAATGCTGCCGTCTTTTCAGGTGTGCTCATACTGTTACCGAAATCGCATAGACACGCTTGCGTGAAACGCCAAGAGCCGCGGTTACTTCATCAACTGCGCTGCGCTTTGAGATACCAGCAGATGTACGCGATGCCAATTCAGTACGAATGTCATCGTCTGTCACATCAACAGATTCTGCAGTTACCGGTGCAATCACTAATGCGTATTCACCGCGGGGTTCAACTGTGCGCGAGTGAATAACAGCATCACCAAGCGTGCCCCGCCACATGTCTTCATGGAGTTTGGTGAGTTCGCGTGCAAGGACCACAAGGCGATCATTGCCACATACGTCTGCCAAGTCAACCAAAGTTTTCTCTAAGCGATGAGGTGCCTCATACAAAACTGTTGTTCGGCGTTCACGAGCAACTTCTGTTAGGCGCTCCCGACGTTCACTTCCACTGCGTGGCAGAAAGCCGTCAAAGGCGATTCGTGCTGTTGGTAAACCACTCATAGCTATAGCCATAACAAAGGCAGCTGGCCCTGGGGTTGAATGCACGGTGTACCCGGCATTAATTGTTGCTCGGACAAGACGTTCGCCTGGGTCGCTGATGGCAGGTGTTCCTGCATCAGAAATCAGTGCAACAACTGCACCCGTAGACAAATACGACAGTACAGATTCAATTGCATCGTGTTCAGTGTGTTCGTTTGCAACAATCAGTCGTTCTGGTGACGCGCCAATGCGCTTGAGAAGCGAGCCACTGTGGCGAGTGTCTTCACAGCAAATAATGGTTGCTGCACGCAACACTGCTGCTCCGCGTGGTGACAAGTCTTCAAGGTTTCCAATTGGCGTTGCAACTAACCAGAGACCCGCGTGAATTGCGGAGGTGACAATGTCATCTTTGGACATGACGCACCTCGACTTCATCACCAACGCGCAGGTTCCAGCGTTCAAATGAACCAGCGGCAGCTTCAATGATTAGTGCTGTTGCAGGAATACGAGCACCAACTCGCCACGGTTTCATGGTTGCAGTCTGTATCACGATGTTGTTCGAAGCAACGTAGGCAACGTCAATTGTTGCTTTCATGCCAATGGTGTGTACCCAATTGCATGGTTCAAGCACAAGTGGTTGTTCAATAACGGCAACACCCGTTAGGCCACGACGTCGTTGAGCGCGTGTCACGGTACGAACGCCAGCTGCTAACACATTGCCTTTGCTGACAAGCCAGATGGGCTCGAGTTCTTGTGGTGCACTCATCGTGACCTCCGTGTCGCTACTTATACGTTAAAGCGGAACTCGGTGACGTCGCCGTCAACAAACTCGTATTCTTTGCCTTCAGAACGAAGCTTGCCGACATCTTTGGCTGCATTCCATGATCCGAGCTCAATCAGTTCGTCCCAGTGAATGACTTCGGCACGGATAAACCCGCGCTGAATGTCTGAGTGAATCTTGCTAGCGCACACGGGGGCTTTGTCACCTGCGTGGAATGTCCATGCACGGGTCTCTTTTTCACCAGTGGTGAAATAGGTGCGCAAGCCGAGCAGGTGAAATGCCGAACGAACCATCTTTGTCAGCGCACCTTCACCAAGGCCGAGAGCTTCGAGCATCTCGGCGCGGTCTGCTGGCTCTAGTTGAGCTGCTTCCGCTTCAATCTGCACGCTCATACCAAGCACTTCAATTTCGTGTTCTTGCACGGAACCCGGTGGGCACAGTTCTGCACGAACACGAGCCTCCATTGCCGGAATCGTGTCGAGTTCATTCTCGCCAACGTTGACCACAGCAAGTACGCGACGGTTAGTAAGCAAGAAATGTGGCGCAAGAGCTTCACGGTCATCTGCTGACATTCCTGCGCGATACAACGGCAAGCCTTCAGCCAACGCGTCGTATGCACGCTGCAACAATGCCATTTCTTCTTGGTTGCCCTTGTCAACGCGTGCAGTTTTACTGACTCGCTTGAGGCGCGTTTCCACGGTCTCTAAGTCAGCAAGTGCAAGTTCAAGTTCAACAATGCGCAAATGTTCGAGCGGATCATCAGGGCCCATGACGTCTGGGTCTTTGAATGCGCGCAACACGTACACGATCGCATCGACTTCGCGAATATTGGCGAGGAACTTGTTACCAAGACCTTCACCCTTGCTTGCGCCTTCCACTAAGCCACCAATGTCGACCACTTGCACGGCCGCATGCACGATGCTTTTTGTCTGTGACATTTCTGACAAAGCGAGCAGGCGGTGGTCTGGCACTTTGGCGATTCCGATGTTCGGATCCTTCGTGGCAAAGGGGTAGGGAGCAGCCAAGGCCCCGCCACCCGTGAGTGCGTTATAAAGCGAGGACTTGCCTGCATTGGGGAGACCGACGAGACCGAAACATTCCATGAGGGGATTGACGCTATCTGCGTGGGTTAGCGCCTGGGGATTGTTACTATGGCCGTAGTGTTAATAGCCCCTGGGGAATCCGGTGGTTAGGAAGCGAAGGAAACCCATATGACCTCATTTGATCTTGATCTCAGTAAGTACAGCCTCGGCTGGAGCGACGAAATTGAATATGCCTTCGAACCCGTCAAAGGCCTTAACCAGCGCGTCGTAGAGCAGATCTCATGGTGGAAGGGCGAGCCGAAGTGGATGACACAGTTGCGTCTTCGCAGTCTCGGAATTTTTGATCGCAAGCCAATGGCTCCGTGGTTTGCCACAAACATGCCTGATATCGATTTCCAAGACATTTTCTATTACTTGAAGCCAGCAACGGAACAAGTTGACGAGTGGGACGACCTGCCAGAGCAAATGAAGCTCACATATGAGAAGTTGGGAATTCCTGAAGCTGAGCGCAAATACCTCGCTGGTGTTACTGCTCAATACGAATCGGAAGTTGTGTTCCACAGAAACCGTGATGAATTGTCAGAGCAAGGAATCTTGTTCTGCGACATGGATACCGCATTGCGCGAATACCCAGACCTTGTGAAGCAGTACTTCGGCACTGTTATTCCTCCCGGCGACAACAAGTTCTCTGCACTGAACACATCTGTATGGTCCGGTGGATCATTCATTTACGTTCCACCAGGCGTCGAATGTGAAATGCCATTGCAGGCGTACTTCCGCATTAACTCAGAGAGCGCTGGTCAATTCGAGCGCACACTGATCATTGCGGACGAAGGTTCGAAAGTGCATTACATCGAAGGCTGCTCAGCCCCAGTATGGACAAAAGACTCGTTGCACTCTGCTGTTGTTGAGATTGTCGTAAAGCCAAGCGCACACGTGACCTACACAACTATTCAGAACTGGTCTCCAAACGTGTACAACCTTGTTACCAAGCGCGCTCGCGTTGAAGCAGAAGGCCACATGGAGTGGATCGACGGAAACATCGGTTCAAAGCTCACCATGAAGTACCCAAGCGTGTACTTGATGGGACCAAAGGCCACTGGTGAAGTGTTGTCTGTTGCGTATGCAGGTGCTGGTCAGCATCAAGATGCAGGCGCAAAGATGGTGCACGCAGCACCAGAGACCACATCAAAGATCGTGTCGAAATCAATCAGTAAAGACGGCGGCATCACTGCATACCGCGGACTTGTTCGTATTGACGAAGGTGCATACGGCTGCAAGAGCCACGTTCAGTGTGATGCATTGATTCTTGACGACCAAAGCGAAAGCCGCACATTCCCGTACATGGAAGTCGGCGCAAAAGACGCAGAGATCGGTCATGAAGCAACAGTGTCAAAGATTGCTGACGAGCAGTTGTTCTATCTCATGAGTCGTGGACTCACTCAAGAAGCAGCCATGAGCATGGTGGTGAACGGATTCATTGAACCCGTTACCCGCACATTGCCAATGGAATATGCGGTTGAGTGGAGCCGCCTCATTGAATTGCAGATGGAAGGTTCCATCGGCTGATTATGCCGTGGGTCCATCATGTCAATGCGCACTGAATGCAAGCACTTTGAAAGTCGCACGTATGCGACCGGAGACGCTGTACGAAAGTGCAACCTTGACAAGGCTCCTGATGCGCCATGGCGTTGTCCGGAACCATGTGATGGATACGAGCGTCGCCTAGCAGATGTTGCGTGGGCACACGGAAGTGTTGTTCCGCCACCAACACCACGCGAAGTTCCTGGCCTAGACGATGGTTCAGCAGCAGCTGTGTTAGATGCAGCAGAAGAGATCATTAACGCCATGGGCGCTTCCATCTTGGAAGAAGTAGACAAAGAAAAAAACGCTAAGCCCCGCTGGTGGCGACGCAAGAAGTCCTAAGAGAAAAATCACATGAACGCAACCCCCGCAATAGTCATGCCAAGCACTGACGAAGAAATCTGGCGCTACAGCCGCATCGCCGAACTTGATATGTCTGCATACAAGCACGGACATCTGCGCACTGAAACAGTTGGCGCAGATTCAGTTCGCGTCACCGAGTCGTTGGCTGGCATCGCCATGACAACAAACCCAGACATTTTCGCTGAACTCAACGGCGCTAACGCTGATGTGATCTCGCTTCGCATTCCGAAGGGCGTAGTAGTTGAAGGCGCGATTCATATCGTGCATCACCTTGAAGCCGATGGCGTTGTTGTTTACCCACGACTTGTTATCGATGCTGAAGAGAACTCAGAAGTCACCGTTATTGAGACCTTTATCTCAAACGACAATATTCATTCACTGGTTGTACCAGTTCTTGAAGTGCGTACGGGTAAATCAGCTCGAGTGAGCTACCTCACCATCAACCAACTGGGCCTCAATACATGGCAAATCGGTCATCAGCAGTCAGCTGGTCATCGTGATTCCACTACTCGCATTGCAACAGTTGCCCTCGGTGGCGACTACGCGCGCATGCGTACCGAAGTACGACTTGTTGAACAAGGTGCATCAGCACAGCAAGTTGCGCTGTATTTCGCAGGCGGAACACAAATGCATGACTTCCGCACATTGCAGATTCATGAAGCGCCGCGTACCCATAGTGACCTGTTGTTCAAAGGCGCAGTACGTGACACTGCTCGCAGTGTGTACACAGGCCTCATTCACATCAAGCCAAACGCTGCGCACTCACAGGCTTTCCAAACGAACCGCAACCTCACACTGAGTGAAGGCGCGTGGGCCGAAAGCGTGCCGAACCTTGAAATCGAAACCAACGAAGTGAAGTGCAGTCATGCAAGCACCGTTGGTTCAGTAGACGAAGAGCAGAAGTTTTACCTTGAGAGCCGGGGAGTGCCGCCAGAAATTGCAGAACGCCTCATTGTGTTCGGGTTCTTCAACGAAGTTATTGATCGTCTGCCAAAGTTCGCAGACGTTGAAATGTTGCGCTCTGCTGTGAACCACAAACTCAATCCAGATAACGAAGTGGCATCATGACCGTTGTTGCAAAATTCTCTGAACTCGAATCAGGCACGGCCCACAAGGTCATGGTTGACGGAGTCGCAGTTGCTGTAGTTCGTATTGAAGACGAAGTATTCGCTATTGCAGATACTTGCAGTCACGCTGACATTTCATTGTCGCTTGGCATGGTGTGGTGTGAAACCAAGCAAATCGAATGCATCAAACACGGAAGCGCCTTCAACCTTGTTACAGGCCAACCCGATACGTTTCCCGCCACACAACCAGTTGCTGTGTATTCAGCAAAAGTTGTCAATGACGAAGTCATTGTTGAATCACAGAAGGCACAGTCATGAGCACTCTTGAAATCAAAGGCCTTCGCGCCGAAGTTGCCGGAAAAGAAATCTTGCAAGGCATTGACCTTGTTGTGAAGTCTGGCGAAGTACACGCCATCATGGGGCCAAACGGTGCTGGTAAGTCCACATTGTCTGCAGTCATCATGGGTAAGCCTGGCTACAAAGTGCTTGCTGGCTCAGTCACTCTCGACGGTGTCGACATGCTTGCGTTACCAACATGGGAACGTGCCATTGCTGGCTTGCACCTAGTCATGCAGTACCCGACAGAAGTCCCTGGAGTTCATGCAGATCAAGTAATGGCAGAAGCTCTTACTGCGCGTCACCGTGGCACTGAAGGCATGGCTGCTCGCATTACGCAAGAAGCCCTACGCATCAATATGGACCCTGAACTTGTTACACGTGCACTGAACGTTGACCTTTCCGGTGGCGAAAAGAAGCGCAACGAAACAATGCAACTCGGAGTACTCGAGCCAAAGTTTGCGATTCTTGACGAACTTGACTCTGGTCTCGACATCGACGCACTGCGTGATTGCGCCCGTCGCGTAGAGGCAGCAACACACGAGAGCAATCTTGGTGTGCTTGCCATTACTCACTACGTTCGTTTGTTTGAAGAACTAAAGCCAGATGTGGTTCACATCATGGTGTCAGGCCGCATTGTTGCTAGCGGTGGCGCAGAACTTGCCGACCAACTAGAAATCGACGGCTACGCAGCTTTCGTATGAGCCAAGTCAACGTTCCGACTGGCTGGCGCCATGAGGACAATGCATTGCGTCGTGAATTCACATTCGCCAATTTCAAAGAAGCCTTTGTCTTCATGACTTCAATCGCAGAGATGGCAGAAGCAGCAGATCATCACCCCGATTGGTCAAATAGCTACAACACAGTGACTATTGCGCTGACATCACACGACAAAGGTTGTGTCACACAGCGTGATTCCTCACTAGCAGAGCAGATCAATACCCTGGTCTAAGGTTGCCTTCGGAACGGGGGCTCCATGCCGCAGACTGCAACACGCGTATATCTAGGCAAGAAAGATGCGTTTCCCGGCTGGTGGGTCGTTGGCGGCTGCTTCACAGTTCTTTTCTTTAGCTCTGCTCTTGGGTTCTACGGAATGTCCGTCTACCTCAATGCATTTTCGAAAGAACTTGGCTGGAAGATTTCATCTCTCTCCATCGCTACAACGTTCTTCTTCTTAGTTGGCGGCATCACCAACATGTTGGTCGCGCGCCTGATTGCAAAATTCGATGTCCGCATTCTCATTTACATCGGTGCAGTGGTTGGCGCAGGTTCGTTGTACATGTTGGGTCATGTCTCAGAAAAGTGGCATCTCTTTGTTGTCTACGGAGTCTTCGCAGTTGCATGGTCATGCAGTGGCTTAACAACAGCCACCACTGTTGTCACACGTTGGTTCCACACAAAACGTGCGCCAGGAATCGCAGCAGCATCATCAGGCCTCTCCATGGGCGGCGTTGTTCTGACACCAATCATCAAGAAGCTGATTGATGCTAAAGAGATGAGCGGTGCAAGCCCGTACCTTGCGCTTATTTGGTTTGTCGGAATGTGTGTGCCTGCATACTTGCTTATCCGCCCAGACCCATTGGCGTTGAACTGGATGCCAGACGGTCAACCAAAGCCAGAGAACCATGTTTCTGAATTGCCTGGTGTTTCATTGGCTGACGCAACACGCACCAAGTTCTTTTGGGTTGTCACCATTGGCTATGTCTTGGTCATGGGTAGCCAAGTTGGCGCTATCCAACAGATTGTCAAACTCGTTGAAGAACGCACGTCTCCTGGCACAGCAGCTCTTGCCACATCGGTGTTGTCCGGAGCAAGCGTGGTATTTCGCCTTGTTGGTGGTCGCATCATTCCGAAATTTCCTCTAGCGAAGTTCATGGTGTTCATTGCTGTCATGCAAGGTATTGCCATCATTCTCATTGGTCAGATGGAGAGCACAATCCCGCTGATGCTTGCAATCGGCCTCTTCGGCGCAATGGTCGGCAATGTCCTCATGATGCAGTCGTTACTTATTGCTCAACGTTTTGGCGTAAAGGATTACCCACGCATCTCCGCGCGTTCAGGTTTGGTGTCTCTCTCAGGTACTGCAATTGGGCCCATTCTCATTGGCACTATTCGTGACTCATCAGGTGGTTACACCGTGCCGTATTTGGTTGCCGGCTGTATTTCACTTATCGGCGCACTGATCTTTACAACCAGTGGCCCGGCTGAAGTAGCTGACTAGAAAGTCATTGCCCGCAAACGACGAATGCGTTCATCTGTTGCGGGGTGAGTAGAAAACAAGCGAGACACATTCACTCCGCTGCCACGACGAGCATGCATTTCAGCAAGTGGGTTGTGAATGTACGCCTGTGCTTGTGCTGGGGCGACAGCCATCGGAGATGACTTTGCAAGCACTTCAATTTTTTCTAATGCTGTTGCCAGTGTCTGTCCAGTGCCAAGAAGTTCAGCAGCTCCACGGTCTGCTTCGAATTCACGACTACGCGAAATAGCCATTTGCATCAGCCCAGCCGCCATGGGAGCAACGAGTGAAATGAGCAGAATGGCCAATGGATTAGCCCTATCTTCGTCATTGCGGCCACCGCCGCCACTAAACATGCTGGCAAACATGGCCATCTGTGCAATGGAAGAGATTGCAGTTGCAATTGCCGCAGCAACTGAACCAATGAGAATGTCTCGGTTCCGCACATGCATCAGTTCATGTGCCATCACGCCCTCAACTTCTTCACGAGTCATGGATTGCAATAGCCCAGTTGTCGCACACACCACTGCTTTGTTCGGCCCACGTCCTGTTGCAAATGCATTCGGTTGGTCAGCAGGGGAGACTGCAACTCGAGGCATTGGTAAACCAGCACGCTGCGACAAGTCGCGAATCATGCCGTAGAACTCTGGGTGGTCGGCTTCTGTGATTACTTGAGCCTTTGCAGACTTCAATGCAAGAGAATCACTAAACCAGTACGACCCGCCAACCATGACGAGGGCCATCATTAGCCCAATCATCACTGAGCCTGAACTGCCGCCACCGAGGATTCCGGCGATTGCCACAATGAGTCCACCCATTGAGGCGAGAAGGATTGTTGTCTTGAACGTGTTTTTAAACATGGTGAGCACAATGTAGACGGTCGTAGGCTTGCATTTATGTCGGACGAGAAGATTCACCCCAACGTTGCCCGTGTTACGCAGGCAGCCAAAGATGCTGGCCTTGAGATTGAAGTGCGTAAGTTCCCCGAGGGCACAAAGACCGCGCAAGACGCAGCCGACGCCATCGGCGTCACTGTTGGTCAAATCGTGAAGAGCCTGGTGTTCGGCGTTGACGATGAAATCGTGATGGCACTAGTCAGCGGAGTGAACCAACTCGACGAAAAGAAACTCGCGGCCGCAGCCGGCGGCGCAAAGTGCAAACGTGTCGATGCTGATGCGGTTCGTGAAGCCACTGGCTATGCAATCGGAGGTGTGCCTCCCTTTGGTCATGCAACCCAACTGCGTGTGTTCGTTGATCCGGACTTGTTGCAGTACGACGAGGTGTGGGCTGCTGCGGGAACGTGGAACGACAACTTTGGTGCAGCACCTACTGACATCGTTCGTGTTGCCGGCGGTGTTGTCACTGACCTCAAGCGCGCCTAGCAAAAGTCTTGAGCTGCGAAATAAGGTAGCCACATGGCAAATAGCGATGAAACAGGCAGAGTGCTTCGTGCCTATGCAAAGGCATGGCTCGCATCAGACCTTGAAAAAGTGTTGGCCTCGTACCACGATGACATCGAACTGCATTACATGGGGGAGAGTCCGCTTGCTGGAACTCATCGCGGCCGCGACGCCGCATTCGCCGTACTTGCTCAGGCTTCAACGCGCACTGCTCGCACGTTGATCGATGTTGAAGATGTTCTGGTTGGTGAATCTCTGGGTGCTCT
>CAMDLK010000025.1 GCA_945901725.1 Bifidobacterium breve
AGCAGTCATCGTGCTAGTGATTGTCGTGTTAGGTGTCATTTCGTTATTTGCAGTTTTCCGCAAACCAAAAACTTCTGGTTCTCGGGGCATTTTTACTGTGCTGCACATCGCTTCAGTTTTTGCCGGCGGTTGGCTGATGTCACTTCACATCGGAATCGGTGCACGCATCATTGGGTTCGCAGTCTGTGCAGCTGGTTGCATCGGATTACTGCGGATTTTCCGCGGCACGTCTCGGTCCTAAACCCAGAAATGCAAACGGGCCGCCGGTCCGAATGAACCGACAGCCCGAAGCTGAAATACGTGGAAAGAAACTAAGCGCGAAGGCCTTTGTTCACCATGTTGATAACTGCATCTTTCAACGGAATCATTCCGAGAATTATGGCGCCATTGGCGACGTAGGTCATCCATTCATCTGAGAATGAGACTCCCCAACCTGCGATCGGATTCATCTTCAACAACCACACCATGCCGATGGCAATGATGAGCGAAAGATGCGCTCCGATAATTGGCAACTTGCTGATAGCGCCATGGGCGCCGACAACTTGCAATACCGACTCAATGACCGAAACGACGGCACCAAGAAGGAGGGCGGATAGGAGCAAGGCTCCGAGTGTGTACATAAGGTTTCCCCAATTCTGCGGCACTTGGTCCGCATTGCGAACTCTAAAGGTGCATTTGTGAAAATTGGGGGATATCCACAGGCTTCATGACCCATAAGGGTTTGCCAAGGTGTTTTTCCACAGATATACACAGTGGCGTGACGGTCGTCACAAAAAGTCACCTAAGTGACCAACCCGTTAATGCTCGAGATGAGCCAATCGTTCGATAGCGGCGAGGATTTCCGTTTCGGCAGCCTGACGGCCTTCCCAGCCCTTCACGGTGGTGTCTTTGTTCGGTTCAAGAAGCTTGTACACCTCAAAAAAGTTGCCGACTTCGTCGAGCAGGTGCTCGGGCAGATCGCCAATATCAACGTATTGATTCATACGTGAGTCATGCGACGACACGCACAACACTTTCGCATCGGGTCCTTTTTCATCCGTCATCCAGAACACTGCAACTGGGCGCACCCACACATGGCAACCGGGGAATGTTGGCTGGCTGAGCCACACCAATGCATCAAGCGGGTCACCGTCTTCACCATGAGTACCGGGAAAGAAACCGTAATCAAGCGGATACTGCGTTGCTGTAAAAAGCGTGCGATCAAGCCAGATGTCTCCGGTGACGTGATCCATTTCGTATTTGTTACGAGACCCTTGCGGAATCTCAACAATCATTTCAACTTCCATGTGGAGAGTCTACGTTCGTTTGTGCCCCTGCTGTAATAACAGAGTTGACAATTAAACGAAGAAGAACTTTCATCTCTTCGGCAGCAGCTTCTCGGTCTTCAATATCAACGAGGTCATCTAGGACCGACCCGAATGATTGAGTCATGATCAATGAGGCCAGTGGGGCAGCAAGCGCAACCGCAGCACTAATTGATGCTTCGGTATGACCTGGTTGTTGGGACGCCACCTTTGTCAACGCAACTTGAAGAAAGCTGATTACTTGTGCTTGTTGTTGAAGATGAATTGCCGCTAATCGCTTTTGCAGTTCAGGAAGCTCAACAGATGCCGCCAAAATCTGCAATCTTTGCCAGCGGCCGGGCATACGAAATTCTTGCTGCACAGTTGCGAACAAAATGGCGATGTCGTCAAGTGATGGATTCTGCATTTCAACGAAGATGTCTGCATATGCAGAAAGTTTTTGGTAGCTATCCCCGTCATACAAACGAGTCAGCACTTCGGTCAGCAAACCATCGCGGTTGCCGTAGTACTTGTAGATCAGTGGAACTGATACCTCAGCCTTTTCGGCTACAACTTCCATTCGCAATCCGAGAATGCCCGATTCCAACAGTTCTTGTTGAGCCGCTCGCATTATTCGTTGGCGCGACGTGAGTTTTCCCACTGGATACATCGGACGATTCTACATACCGATTTGTTTATTGAAATATCTTCACTTCTTCACAGTCAAAACATTTGTGCGCATCACTGTCTTACCCTTCTTGGGCAGCAAAATCACCACAATTGTGCACTTCCCCACGCGAATCGCCTTTAGGGAACCACCCACAAATGCACAGTATTTGGTGCCCTTCGTAATGCTTATTCGCATTGAGCCCACTGATCTCTTCGGGATCTTCATAGACACGGAAGCAGCCAGTTTCGTGGCACTCACCGTCGAACCCCGCCTCATAGCCATTGGGTGAATCAATGACACAGCTTTCGGCGCCGCCTTGACTACTGCAATCGTGCTGGTAGTCGGTTCAGTCGTTGACGTTGTGCTGGTTGTTGTAGACGTCGTGGTCGAAGTCGAAGATGTTGTCGAGGGCGCCACGGTCGTTTGTACAACTGTGGTGGATGTGGTTGGCGGAATGGTGGTTGGGGCGACAGTTGTTGGAGCAATTGTTGTCGGCGCAACCGTTGTTGGAGCAACTGTTGTTGGAGCAACCGTCGTAGTTGGAACAACATTGAGATTTATGATCGCAGTTGCTTCTGAAACATTTGTTTGTGAACCGATACCAAGTTGACCTTGATCATTCAGACCCCAGCAACGCACTTCACCTGTTGACATCACTGCGCATGCGTGACTTGCCCCGGTCGTCACGTCAACCACAGTGCCTGTAAGCCCTGTAACTACACCAGGAGTTTCACGAGCGGCACCAATTGAACCTGAACCCAGTTGTCCGGTGGCATTGTCACCAAAGCAATGAACCACTTCAGTCGACAATAAAGCACATGTGAATTGTTTACCGGCGGAGACATGAGTGGCTGTTGCCACGAGAGTCACCAACGTTGGTGTAGAACTTGATGCTGTGGCTAGCGCTTGACCAAGCTGACCCTTGTCATTGCTTCCGAAGCACGTAACAGAGCCGGCAGTTAGTAATGCACATGTATGTGCGGCACCTGCTGCAACTTCCATTGCTGTGCTTCCCAACAACGCTGTGGCTGCGGGAGTAACTGCATTTGAAGACGCGGTAGTGCCAAGGCGACCGTTGGTGAATTGCCCCCAACACCACACAGCGCCGAATACAGACACTGCACACGTATGCGTTGTACCGATCTCAAGATGAGCGACTGTGAACGAATCTGGCACAAGCGAGACGGGTACCGGCAGTCCATTTGATAGCAGGCTCATGCCATTACCGATTTGACCTGAGCTTCCCTTCCCCCAACATTTGAGACTGTTGTCAGATAGTGCAGCACAACTTGTGGAACCACCCGCTGAAATCACTGCGGCGGTTCCACCTAAGTCAGATTGAGATGGATCTCCTTGATTTTGAAAAGCACCGATGCCAAGATTTCCATTTCCATTCTGTCCCCAGCACCACACGGTGCCATCAGTTGCTAAGGCGCATGTGTGGTTAGCGCCAGCCACAATTCGTTTTGCAATGCGCGAACCGGGCAGTGCAGTTGTTTGAACTGGGATTAGTGATAATTCATCAGGGAAAGAGGAAGACCCTAGTTGTTTGTATGTGTTGTCGCCCCAACACCAGATGACGTCGTTCAATGCAATCGCACATGTGTGTTTGTCACCTGTAGCAATACGTCCTGTTGGGTCTACTGCAGAAATGGAAACATTTGCACGAACTCTCACAGGAGAAGGCACCGCTAGGTACATGCATGCGGTTATAAAGATTGCACCAATTGAACCCGTACGTCGGAAGCGACCCGCATGTTCAGAATTGAAGGCCCCCATGTGGGGAACCTAATTACTTTTGGTTGTCTTTTTCAAGCATCTCAATTTCAGCACGAACTTCGTCCATGTTGAGTTCTTCTGCTGAGGTGAGTATTTGTTCTAAAGAGTGCGCAGGTAGTGCTCCTGCTTGATTGAACAACATGATTCCATCACGAAACAACATGAGTGTTGGGATCGATTGAATGTGCAATGCAGCTGCTAACCCTTGTTCTGCTTCAGTGTCTACTTTTGCAAATTTAATGTTTGGGTGACCTTCCGAAGCCTTTTCAAAAACTGGGCCAAACATCTTGCATGGTCCACACCATTCGGCCCAGAAATCAATAATTGTGATTCCTTCACCAAGCACAGTGGCTTCAAATGTTTCTTCAGTAAGTGTGATGATGGCCATGGTGTGTTTCCGTTCTTTTCTCTTTTGTGTCAACACAATCTAGCGATGTGCTATTCCACCGAGATGCGTACTTGGGTTGACATGGCTGGATATTTGCCCTTTTTCGCAACCTTCAAGGTAATTACGCATGAGGTAGCGGTCTTGGGGGCCCTCAGTGCCGTGCCGACTATGGAACATGCACCAGATTCACTCCAGCTCTTCTTCCCTGTTGATACTGAAGATAGGAGCCACGACAATGGAGTTTTCGAGTTCTTCTTTACGACTGATTTTTTGACGGTAAAGCCGGGTCGTGCGGCGAGCCGAAGTGCGGACGCTGCGACTTGCCCAGTTGCAGTCTTTGTTGTGATTTTAAATGTGTAGTTCACACCATTCTTCAATTCGTCAACAACACAGGATGTCTCTGTCGTGGTGCATGTCAAATTGCCTGGCGACGACGTCACAACATACGTAACACCAATAGAGGATGTAACTGCTGGCCACGTAATCGTGACTGATTTACTTCCTGTTACCGACTTTGAACTAACTGGAACCTCTGGTGCTCCGTCAGCCAGACCTGTTGCAGTTGTTGCAGTTCCCGTACCGTACGCGTTTGTTCCAACGACTGACACTGTGTACTGAGTGCCGTTGATAAGTCCCGTAATTGTGCAAGATGTCATTGCAGTTTCAGTTGAACTGCATGTCCGCCCACCAGGTGTTGCAGTTGCTGTGTATGTAATGCCTGCACCATCTCCGTCTGCTTGCACCCATGACACACCAAGTGCATTCTTCTGAGTAGCTGCTACGAGACTGGTCACCGGACTTGGAGAGCCTATAGGTGTCCCCGTTACTGCAGCAGAGGCAGCCCCTACCCCAACGCCATTAGTGGCAGTGACAGTGAACGAATATGCGGTGTTGTTCACGAGCCCCGTAATGGTGCACGTAGTCCCAGACGGAACGGAACATGATTTTCCTCCTGGTGTTGCGGTTGCGGTGTACGCAGTGACGACAGATCCATTTCCAGCTGCCACCTCTTCCCATGTGACAACAGAACTCTTGTCAGCCACCGTGGCAGTGACACCATTTGGCGCACACGGCACTGCTGCTGTTGCTTCTACGGCCAACAAGCGGTTCGGTGTCTTTGCAAGTGCGGCACGCGAAGTATCTGTGTCAGACAACTTGTAATACGTAATGGCATTACATGTTGCATTAGTCTTTAGCCAGTTCCAAGCATCAGCCGGCGTTGCTGAGGTCACCGTTGCAGTTTGTAAATATCTTGCAACAGCACCGGCAACATGCGGCGCTGCCATTGATGTTCCTGACGTAAGTGCGTAACTGTTTGACAACCAACTGGACAGGATGCTTTGTCCTGGTGCAAAAATATCGACACAGTCTCCAAAATTTGTGAAGGAAGGCTCACCGTCGTTGTACATAGACGCGCCGACCGAGATAGTGCCTTGTGTGCCCGCTGGCGTTGCGTCACACGCCGACTTGCCGTCATTACCCGAAGCAGCAACAACCACTATTCCTTCTGCAAGAAGATTTCTGATGGCGAGATCAACATCGGTTGCCGTGCTTTCAAAACCAATGCTCATGTTGACCACTGCTTTTTCGCCTAGTTGGTGATCAGCCAGAATCCAATTGAGTCCGTTCAACACCATGGTTTTAGTGCCAGCGCCACAAGAATCAAGCACCCTCACCGGAACAATAGAGACTGCTTTTGCGACGCCCGTATAGAGCCCCCCAACGGTTCCTGCAACGTGAGTGCCATGACCATCGTTGTCAGTTTTTCCGACATCACTGTTGTCACGAACAGCATCAAAAGCGGGGTCACACGGGGCTATGCCATATGCAGGATTTGATCTATTCGCGGTATTTGCATTGTTGTAACTAGTCAGTGCCAAGCTGTCAGTGCGATAGCTCCAACCAGACAGCACGCGACTAGAGAATTCTGAGTGCGTTGCATTTACTCCAGAGTCAACAACATAAACCTTAACGCCAGTGCCAGTTGTTGTGTATGTAAACGTATTGTTACGGCCAGAGCGTGCATCAATGCGATCTATACCCCAAGGGATTACTGCATTCAGGGCCCCATACCCAGAAGGTCCAGTTGTTTGAGTTTCACTGGCGCGTGCAATCAATTCGGGTTCAGAAAGAGTGCTTGTGGCGTGAACTGTTGCCGGTACCGCAAGAGTCATTAACGCAGAGCACAGCAATGCAAAGACAACTGTTATTCGACGCATCAGACCTGAACACCTTGCATTGCAGCCGCACTTACGGTGTTTTCCATAAGGCATGCAACAGTCATGATTCCCGTGCCGCCAGGCATCGGTGTGAGCGCACCAGCGATACCCGTAACTGAAACTGCATCGACATCGCCGACGATTCCGGCTTCTGTTCGTGAGATACCAACGTCAATAACTGTTGCACCTGGCGCAACATGTTCTGCAGTGATAGAGCGCGCAACACCCGTTGCAGAAATAACAATGTCAGCTGTTTGGCAAATGGCTGCAAGGTCCTCTGTGCGCGAATGTGCCAGCGTGACTGTGGCATCTATTCCTTTGCGTGCCAACAACACTGACAACGGAAGGCCAACAAGTGTGGAACGACCAATTACAACTGCGTGTTTCCCGTTGGTTGTGATTCCGTAATGCTGCAACAGACGTAATACTCCAAGTGGCGTACAACTGACATGGCCTGGTACGTCACGCATGAGGCGGCCTAGTGATTGTTCCGTAAGCCCATCGACATCTTTGTCAGCAGGGATCAGTTGCAATACCGCATCCGTATCTAGATGCGAAGGAAGTGGCATCTGCACCAAGATGCCATGCACCTGCGGATCATTTGCCAATCGAGATACTGCGGCTTCCAGCTCTGCTTGAGTGGTAGTGGTCGGCAGTTCGACTTGCACTGACTCAATTCCGATTGACTGAGCAGTCGTGTGCTTACTGGCGACATATTTACGGCTGGGGGCGTCGTCTCCCACTAAAACTGTGGCAAGTGCGATGTGTGGCGAGCCGGCCTTCTGAATTCGCTGTGAAAGATTGGCAAGAATTGCGTCGCGAGCAGGGGCGCCAGCCATGACAATGGTGGATATTAAGGCGCCTGACATGCCACCTATCGTACTTGTGCACTTCTCTGAGCGAGTTCAGAGAAGTATAAGAATTGGTTAATCCTTGTCGGTTCCAGGTGACGACGGCAACAGAACGAGGGCAATTACAGACCCAACAAGTGCGACAGTCGCAGCCACAACACATGCGGCTCTGAACCCATGGATAAAGGAATTACTGACCGCTTCTTGGACCTGGCCTTGAATTGCTTCAGGTGATCTGCCCACCACTTGATACGCAGCCCCAACAGACTTTTGGGCGATTTCATAAACACCAGCTGGAAGATTCTGAACGAAGTTTGGAATACCAGAAAAGTTGCTGGCCAGTTTTGGTGTGTACAGGCTGACGAAAACTGACCCGACAATTGCAACACCCAATGTTCCACCGACTTCACGACCAACATCGTTGATCGCTGACCCAACACCAGCTTTGTCGCGATTCAGTGTTCCCATGATTGCATCGGTACTTGGTGAAGTCACCAATGAGAGTCCATTAGCCATGATGACCATGCTGATGATGACATGACCCCAATATGAAGAATGCTGATCCATACGACTGGCAATTGCGAGACCAATAGCCATGTTTAGTAGCCCCATCGCAACGACGCGCTTTGTACCGAATCGCAAGGCTGCGCGAGCGGCAAACGGTGCAGTAATACCAGCACCAACAGCGAATGGAATTGTGTGAATACCGGCGCTCAATGTGTCATATCCGCGAACGAATTGAAAATACTGAGTCACTAAAAATGTAAAGCCAAAGAGACAGAAGAAGGCTACAAAAATGCTTCCTGCTGCAGCGCTGAGTCGAGGGTTAGAGAAGACCCGCACATCAAGAAGTGGTTCTTTAGTGCGCATTTCAGCCGAAATAAAAGCTGCGAAAGCAATGACAGCAATTACAAAACCAGCATTTGATTTGAATGAACCCCATCCCCAGTTGGGTGATTCAATCACGGTGAACACAACCGAACCGACGGCAATTATCGACAGCAAAAAACCAGGAATGTCGATGCGGTGCGGATTCTCGTCGCGCGATTTCGGAATAAGAAACTTTCCTGCGACTAACGCGATGGCAACGATGGGTATGTTGACCAAAAACACTGAACCCCACCAGTAGTGCTGTAACAGTGCGCCACCAACAATGGGGCCGAACGCAACAGCCATACCTGACACTGCTGACCACAAACCAATAGCTTTCGCACGTTCGATTGGGTCAACAAAGATATTGGTGATGATTGCAAGAGTTGCGGGGAAAACAAGCGCTGCACCAATACCCATTGCACCACGCCAAAAAATGAGTTGATTGCTTGTTGTGGCGAATGCTGCAAACGTGCTGCAGATCACAAACAGCACCAGACCAATTTGCAAAGCGCCCTTGCGACCGAAACGGTCACCAAGGCCACCACCGGCAAGAAGCAATCCGGCAAATACCAGCGCATATGAATCAACTATCCATTGCAAGGAAGTTGTGGTTGCGTTCAATTCGCTTTGCAAAGTGGGCAGTGCCACGTTCACAATGAGGTTGTCGACGACAACGAGGAACACACTGATGGCAAGTACTCCGAGCACCCACCAGCGACGGTCATAAGTTTTCTGATCAATAGTCACTTGACAGTGTCTAGTAGGTGTGCTTGACACTGTCAAGTTGTACTGTGACGTCATGGTTCCAGCCCCTTCCGAGCAACATGGCGATGTTCGTCGCCTCGTGCTCGACGCTGCCATCGCCATCATTGAATTGGAAGGCGCTGAATCACTTTCGATGCGGGAAGTGGCACGTCGCGCCGGCGTTAGCCACCAGGCGCCTTATCACTACTTCAGTGACCGCAGTGGAATTTTTGCAGCGATTTCTGAAGAAGGTTTTACAGGTTTGGCGCAAGCATTTCGCGACGTGCACGAAACCGAAATGCCTGCCGCCAAGGCTGGTTTCATTGCTTATTTGAACTTTGCACGCGAACACGTTGGGCATTTTCGAGTGATGTTCCGCAATGATATTTGTGGTGTCACCACACACGCTCTGACACAGACTGCAGCGGATTCTGCATTCGAAGAATTGCGACTGATGGTCTCGCGCATCACGGGCCCGGAAATCGACCCGAACAAGGCATTTACATTTGCCGCCATGTTGTGGTCACTGTCTCATGGCCTAGCCACATTGGTCATTGATGGCCCCCTTCCGAACAAGGTTCCGCCGGGCACTGACCTCGAGAGCCAGATTCAGGCAGTCATTGATCTGTCATCCCATATGGTGGCCCTTGAGGTGGCCGAAATGGGACTTCTTCCTCGCTGATAGTAATTCCCGACCAAAGTTGTCGGGTTTCGGGAATTCACCCATATCCTTATCAAAGGCACCTACTTCAAGGAGAACATCATGACTGTACGTTTAGGCGACACCGCACCCGATTTCACAGCAGAAACCACACAAGGAACCATCAACTTCCACGAGTGGTTGGGCGACTCATGGGGCGTTCTCTTTAGCCACCCGAAGGACTTCACACCGGTCTGCACCACAGAGCTTGGATACGTCGCTCGCATCAAGCCAGATTTCGACAAGCGCAATGTAAAAGTCATCGGACTTTCTGTTGACCCTGTTGATAGTCACGTGAAGTGGGAAGCAGACATTGCTGAGACCCAGGGCACACCAGTGAACTTCCCAATGATCGGTGATGGAGACAAGAAAGTCTCTGATCTGTACGAAATGATCCACCCAAATGCAAGCGACACCATGACCGTTCGTTCAGTGTTCATTATTGGGCCAGATAAGAAAATTAAGTTGTCACTCACCTACCCTGCCTCAACAGGTCGTAACTTCGACGAGATTCTTCGCGTCATTGACTCATTGCAATTGACCGCCAAATTCAAAGTGGCAACACCTGCTAACTGGGTAAACGGCGGCGACGTGATTATTGGTGCTGCCGTTTCTGATGAAGATGCAAAAACTCTGTTCCCACAGGGTTGGAAGACCGTGAAGCCATATCTTCGCGTTCTTGCACAACCAAAGTAAATACAGCCTAGTAAAATGGGGAAATGACCCCCCAGACAACGACAATTGCTGCTTCCGCCATCTCTGCAACAAAGGTGTACGGCTCCGGCAATGATGCCGTCTATGCACTTCGTGATGTATCGGTTGATTTCTACGAAGGCCAGTTCACAGCCATCATGGGGCCAAGTGGTTCTGGTAAATCAACACTGATGCATTGCATTGCCGGCCTTGATGAACTGACATCTGGCTCAGCAATCATTGACGGAACTGACTTGTCCACGTTGAAGGACAAAAGCCTCACGGAACTTCGTCGTGAAAAGATTGGCTTTGTATTTCAATCGTTCAACCTTGTTCCAACCTTGACCGCAAATGAGAATATTCGTCTGCCGCTCATGTTGGGCAACAACAAAGGCGACGAAGCGTGGATTCAAAAAGTAATTGACACGGTTCATTTGCAAGATCGTTTGACTCATCGTCCAAGCGAACTATCTGGCGGCCAGCAGCAGCGTGTTGCCGTTGCGCGTGCACTTGCATCGCAGCCGCGCATTATTTTTGCTGACGAGCCGACTGGAAACCTTGACTCAATCACCGGAGCTGAGATTCTTACTTTCATGCGCAAAGCAGTTGATGATCTTGGACAAACAATTGTGATGGTTACCCATGACCCAGTTGCTGCTGCATACGCAGACCGAATCATCTTTTTGGCCGACGGCCACATTGTCAACGAAATGACTGAGCCAACAGCTGATCGTGTTCTTGACCTCATGAAGAGCATCGGACACTAAGCCGTGTTTCGCATTGCACTCAAGGGCATCTTGGGTAGAAAAGCCCGACTGATTCTCACATCGCTTGCCGTCATTCTTGGCACCTCGTTCTTGGCCGGCACTTCGGTTTTCTCTGACACCCTCAACCGCACGTTCGACAATTTGTTTTCCGATGTGTTTAAGAACGTTGATGCCTATGTTCGTTCAACACAAGTTATTGAAGCCGACTTTGGCCAAGAGGAGCGCCAACGAATCTCGGCAGACCTTGTTTCAATTGTTGAAAGCGTGCCAGGCGTTCGCGATGCTTCTCCCGATATCCAGGCATTTGCTCGCATAATCGGCAAAGACGGAAAACCAATCGGTTCGGGAGGTCAGGGACCACCAACCTTCGGTAGCGTTGGTGAAGAATTTGCTGGCGCTTTGTGGTCTACCGCACAAGGGAGATGGCCAGTTGGCTCAACTGAAGTAGTTATTGACGAAGCATCGGCGAAAGCAGGAAAGTACATCCTCGGAGACTCCGTAAAGGTAGTTGCCCAGTCAGGAAGTCGTGAGTTCACCCTTGTTGGTATTGCCTCGTACGGAGATGTCCGCTCACCTGGCGGAGCCACCTTTGCATTGTTTGATTCGGTGACAGCAGCTGAGTTTCTTACACAGCCCGGCTTTATTGATGCAATTCTCGTGAGCGGAGACGGATCAGTCTCAGATGCAAAATTAACTCAGGCAATTCAGGATGCACTGCCAACAACCGGTAAAACAGAAACTCTCACTGGCGCCGAAATAACTTTAGAAACGCAGGATCAAATTGGCTCTGCACTTGATTTCTTTGGCATCTTGTTGAAGACATTTAGCTTCATCGCACTTGGTGTCGGCTGCTTTGTTATCTACAACGTCTTTTCCATTAGCGCTGCTCAACGTCAGCGCGAGAATGCTTTGTTGCGCGCCATCGGTGCAAGCCGTAAGCAAATCACTCGCGCCATGTTGATTGAGTCAATTGTTGTTGGTCTGATCGGTTCCATTGTTGGAGTTGTTGCCGGAATCGGATTGTCCGTCAGCCTCACTGCACTATTGCGCGCCCTAAATATTGACCTTCCAAGTAGCGGACTTGTTGTGTCGCAGAATACCGTGACTTCAACCATCGTTATTGGTCTTATCGTCACAGTGCTCTCAGCAATCTTGCCAGCGCGACGAGCTGGCAAAGTTCCACCACTTGCTGCGATGCGTGCAACAGCACTTGAAATAGCTGAACCAGGGCGCAAGCGTCTCATCACAGGCCTGCTCTCCATCGCACTTGGTGTTGCCATTATCGGTGCTGTTGTCGCGGGAGCCAGTAACAACTACCTCGGCATCGGCATCTTGTTTGTATTCATCGGAACAATTGTTCTCGGCCCAATTATTGCTCGACCCGTCGCTCTGTTCTTAGGAAGGCCAGCCGCGCGATTCCGTGGCGTCACGGGAACTATGGCCCGTCAGAACTCTGCACGTAACCCGAAGCGCACATCACGTACTGCGTCACCGGTACTTATTGGCGTCGCACTCGTCACCGCAGTGACTGCCCTTGCAGCGTCAATTAAGGGCCAAATCGATGATGTCTTTACCGCCCAATTCAAAGGTGACTACGCCATCAGTACCGATGCCAGAGGATTCGGTGGCCTTAGTCCGTCGTTAGCGGTTGACCTGAATAAATTGCCACAAGTAGAGAAAGCAACTGGCTTTGGATTTCTCACCGTCAAGGTTGACGGCAGGGGCCAGTACGTCACCACGATTAACCCCAAAACTATTGAGGGGCTTTGGGACATCGGCCTCATCAATGCAACCTATGCCGACCTCAAAACTTCCGACATGTTTGTTTCGGAGAAGGTCGCAAAAAGAAGAAACATCGCAATTGGGTCAGTTCTACAAACAACCTTCGGCGATGGCTCAACGCGACCTCTCACTGTGGCTGGTATCTATGTAAACAATGAAATAGGTGACTACATCGCCAACAGCAAACTTGTTGATGGAACATCAATCATCATGTTTGATATTGGTGTCTACATCAAGACGAAGGACAGTGCAGACAACGCAGAAGCTTTCGCAGCGCTTGATGCGGCCGTGACAAAATACGGACAAGGTGAACTGTTGACTAAGCAGGAATACATCAATAAGCAATCGGGACAAGTTAACCAACTCCTCGGCCTTATTTACGGATTACTGATGTTGTCTGTCATCATCTCAATTGTGGGCATCATCATTACGTTGCTTCTCAGTGTGTTTGAGCGACAGCGAGAATTGGGTCTACTGCGAGCAGTAGGAATGACTCGGTCTCAAGTTCGCACAACCGTGCGTTGGGAGAGCGTCATCACATCGTTACTTGGAGCCGTGCTTGGAATCATTCTGGGTATCGGCCTCGGTTGGATCATCGTGTTCGCACTGAAGGACCAAGGTCTCACTTCATTCAAGTTGCCTGTTGGCCCAACAATTATCATCATGATCATGTCGTTCATCGTGGGACTGTTTGCCGCTATCTACCCTGCATGGCGTGCAACACGAGTCAATATTCTTGACGCACTTAACACGAACTAATCATGAGTACGGCACCACTAATCACTGAAGCGATGCTTGCATTTCTCAGCGAATACCATCTGGCATCGCTCACGACGTTACGTGCAGATGGTTCACCGCACGTCGTGCCTGTTGGTTTTTCATTTGATCCTGAATTACACGTTGTACGCGTAATCACATTTCCATCATCAGTGAAATACAAAAATGCATTACGTGGCGGACGAGCTGTTGTTTCACAAGTTGACGGTGGGCGCTGGCTCAGCCTTGAAGGAACAGTGACGGGCGTTAGCGACCCAACACGTGTTGCTGCTGCAGTAGCGGGTTATGCGGCTCGTTACCGAGATCCAAAAGAACGTGAAGATCGAGTAGCAATTGAAATTGCTGTTGACCGGGTTTTAGGCCGCGCCTAAAACTACGAAGCGGGACGGCTGCGAAGAATATCGCTAATGAACTGTGCCCCAGCAGGGTGAGAATCCATGGTGCGAGCAATGGGGTCTGAATCATCACGCACTGGGTAGGGTTCGCAACCCACCTGGCACCCTGGACACCAGTACAACAATCGTGCCAATTCGCCCATTTTTGTTAGGCGAATCACGTCTCCGCAACGAACACACTTCTGACCATTGCGGCCATAGACAGCTAATCCACCCGGCACATCCGGAGCAGTAATTCGAACTGGTGAATACTGATTCGCACGCAACTGCGCAGCTGATGTCAGCACAAGATCAAGACATGTTGATTGCGGTACATCAGAAACTTTCGCCCACGGATGCACAGCACACGCCCACAACACTTCACACCGGTACACGTTGCCAACTCCACCCATCACGCGCGTATCAAGCATCGCATCGGCAATGGTTGTGTTTGGTTTGTCATAGTGAAAAAGACGCGCAGCGCATTCATGTAAATCTGCTTCAAGATTTGTTAAGTCAGGGCCACGCCGTCCGGCACGAGGATGACGTGTCTGATCAAACTCACGATACGTCTCAACAGCGGGGACTCTGAAAGCAACGGCTATCCACTCTTCAGTTTCAATAATGACGCGCGCTAAATGTCGACGAGTACGCCATTTCTGACCGCGATGATACAAGTTCCACTTGCCGCGGAAACCCATCTTTGTATGCAGAACAATGCCGTCATCAAAGATGAGCTCAACATATTTTCCGTGGCTCGTCACACTTTCAACTGCTGAACCTAATTGCGGAACTGGGCCATCAAGATGAGATGCCTCAAATCGGGAGATAGTTTTCCCCACTAATGCCGTACGCAACGCGGCGGCTGCTCGATAGTTGGTGTCGCCCTCTGGCACACACCAAATCTAGTTCAGGGAAGTTGACCGACGGAGGCAAGCGCTAAACGAATAAGACGGTCATGACCGCTTGTCATTTCGCGAATTACTTTGTCGCTCACAGCTTCCTTCGGAGTAAACCAAGCAAGGTCGAGTGCCTGCTGACTTGGTTGGCACTCGCCTGTTACGGGAACGACGTAGGCCAAACTAACTGCGTGGTGGCGAGGGTCATAAAACCCAGAGACTGAAGGGTCTTGGAAGTACTCAATCACGGTGAATGGTGCTGGCTCTGGAGGAATGCGAGGCAGAGCAAGAGAACCAAGGTCTTTTTCAAGGTGGCGCATAAGGGCGTCACGGATGCGCTCATTCAGCATGACGCGGCCTGACACGACCATACGGCTGATGCTGCCGTCAGCTGCTTGGCGCAAGAGCATTCCGATATGGGTGACTTCACCGTCCGGATTCACCCGTACGGGTACCGCATCGACGTAGATGATGGGGACCTGGTTACGAACCTGCGCGATGTCCTCAGGAGACAGCCACGCGTTTTGAGTATCTGTTTTCTGGTCGCTCACCTATGCGACATTACTATGCCGACTGCGCTCGGGCTAGAGACTCAGCAAACTTTCACCATTCGGTTGAGACGTACTTCGTTTCCATAAACGCAAGAAGACCATCATGACCACCTTCTCGACCAAGACCAGACTGCTTGACACCGCCAAACGGAGCTGCGGGGTCTGACACCAAACCACGATTGAGCCCGACCATTCCTGTTTCTAGTGCATTAGCAAGTCGCATACCGCGACCATGATTACGTGTGTAGATATATGACACCAACCCGTGATCTACAGCGTTGTACAAATGAATTGCATCTTCAATATTTGATATTTCGATGATGGGTGCAACAGGGCCAAATACTTCTTGTTGCACGATGTAATGATCTTGCTTCACACCAGTCAAAACCGTTGCGGCGTACCCGTGCATTGGGGCTGCGGTTGCTGTTCCGCCGCAAGTGGCCGTTGCTCCATCAGCGACTGCGCGCTCTACAAGTTCGGCAACTCTTTTTTGTTGGGCGGAACTAACAAGCGGCCCGAGAGTTGTTGATGCGTCAAGTCCGTTACCTAGAACTAAAGCTGACATGCGCGCAGTGAGCTTTGAAGTGAACTCATCAAGTACTGACGATTGAACATAGAAACGGTTAGCCGCTGTGCACGCTGCTCCCCCATTACGCATTTTTGCAATCATCGCGCCATCGACTGCAGCATCAACATCTGCGTCATCGCACACAATGAACGGCGCATTGCCGCCTAATTCCATTGAACAGTTCACAATCTTCTCTGCTGCTTGTGCAAGCAACACAGAACCCACTCGCGTACTGCCAGTGAATGACAACTTGCGCACAAGACCAGACGACAACAACGCCTGCACTGCTTCACTAGGCGGGTCTGGAGTGATGACTTGCACAACACCTTCAGGCAAACCTGCGCGCTGCAAAATGTCAGCAATTGCATATGCCGTCATTGGCGTTTCATGGGCCGCTTTCAACAGCACAGTGCATCCAGCAGCCAATGCCGGGCCAATCTTGCGCGTTGCCATGGCTGCAGGAAAATTCCACGGTGTGATGCACAGCGCGACCCCTACAGGTTCACGCGTAACAGCCAGCCAATTGGTGCCGTTCGGTGCCTGGCGCAGGTCTCCGTCGATGCGCACAGCCTCTTCACTGAACCAGCGGAAGAATTCAGCCGCATACGCAACCTCGGCTCGGGCATCTGACAAAACTTTGCCGTTCTCGCGCACTATGAGCGTGGCCAGTTTCTCTTGTTCGGCAATCATGATTTCAAATGCGCGACGCAGGATTTCAGCGCGCTGACGAGGCAACGTCATGCGCCACGTAATGAAGGTGCCACTGGCCTTATGAGCAGCCTCTAGACACTGCGCCACCGTGTGATTCGGTGCCTCACCTTCTAGGTTTCCGGTTGCGGGGTTCACGATGCGAATAGTTGCCATGTCTCTATTCTGCCTCAGAATGCCAAAAGGGCCCGGTGCTTTCGCACCGGACCCTAAGTGGTCGTTCGGGGTTGAACTAAATCAGCCGGCGTTGATCTTTGCTACTTGAGCAGAAGCCTTCTTAAGAATTTCACCGGTGAGTGGGGTGTACCCAGCTCCTGCTGCATTCTTTGGTGCACACACATCCAAGAAATAAGCGAAGAACGACTTAACAGAAGCATTATCAGCTGATTTTGCTGTTGTTGACAAACCGTACGAAACCGCATTGATTGGGTACGCATCTGCAGCTGTTGCTGCGAAGTTCTGAGCTACAAGACCAGTTGCATCGATAGCAGCGGCATCAAGCCACACTGCTGAAGAAGTTGGTGATGGAAGAACATACTTGCCAGCTGGGTTGCTTACTGCAGCAGCTTTTACGCCACGCTCTTCAAGGTATGACAATTCGGCGTATGTGATTGCACCATTGTTGTCACGAACATAGCTAGCAAGTCCTTCGTTGCCCTTTGCAGATTGGAATGATCCATCAGTTGGCACGGTGCCTGGGAAACCAGTTGAATAAGTGTCACTAGTTACTTTTGTCCAGATTGCAGGATGAGACTTGTTCAAATAGTTGATGAAGTTGTTCGTGGTACCTGATCCGTCACTGCGATGCACAACGCGAATTGCTGTATCTGGGAACGTGATTGTCTCACCATCTTTTGCAGCTTCAGTAGTAAGAACTCCAATAAGTGTCTTTCCGGCCTTAACTGTGTACACGGTGTTTGCAGCATATGTAGCTGATTTTGAAAGCTTTGCAGCTGACTTTGCTGAGTAGATGCTAATTGCTTCTCCACCAAGCTTTGCAGCAGAAATGGTGACCTTTGCGTTCTTGTACTTCTTAGCGGCTGCTGGTGTCATGGACATTGTGAACTGAACGTTTGAAGCTTTCTTTGCAATAGAAACTTTTACGCCATCCTTGGTTGCCGTTAGCTTCTTAGCAACAGTTGTTGCCTTGTTTGCTGCTGAAATAAGAGGATCACTCCACCTTGTGATTTGGCCAGCAAAAATCTTTGCAACTACTTCACTCGGGAGACGCACAGTTGCACCTGCAGGTGAAATTCCGTCGAGGCGGTAACCGATTGCGATTGCGCCGCCAACAAGAGGAACGTAAACCAAGTTTGCTGGAGCTCCAGAAGAATATGCGGACTCGGATCCACCAAACTTGTAGGTTCCGTTTGCAAATCCGGTCTTACCAGTGCTTGAGCCGACTGAAGCGTAAGTAACTACGTCTGCTGCGGTATTCGATTGAGTGTTGCGGTTGTATTGCGCAGCACAGATGTCCATCATGTTGGCAAGAAAGCTTGCTCCACCGCCACCGATTGAAGCAGCGTTTGCTTGCCCTACGCCAGCGACGCTAGCGAGTGAGATTGCTGCAATTGCTACTGCAGCCTTCTGTCGTAATTTCATTTTTTCTCCTGTTTGTGTTGGGCTTTTCTTATTGCCTGCTCAAAGCATAAGAAGGCCTTCTGAAAGGAATGTATCGAATCACCAAACCCAGAGGGTACGGAAGATTAACAATGAGTTAACTGAGGTCAGCCGAAGCGGCCTTGCACGTAATCAGCGGTTCGCGAATCAGATGGGTTAGAAAAGATGTTCGTCGTGAGATCAGCTTCAACAAGGTGACCTGGGCCACCATCTGAAAGGAAGAAAGCACAATAATCACTAACACGAGCAGCTTGTTGCATGTTGTGCGTAACGATGACGATGGTCATTGTCGCAGACAATTGAACAATGGTTTCTTCCACTCGAAGTGTTGAGCCCGGATCAAGCGCTGAGCACGGCTCATCCAATAACAACACCTCAGGGTTAAGAGCCAAAGCGCGTGCAATACACAGGCGCTGTTGCTGACCACCCGAAAGCGACCCACCGGCTGAACCAAGCCTGTCTTTGACTTCTTTCCATAGCCCGGCCCGTGTAAGGCAGTCTTCAATCAATGCATCTTTGTTTGATGTCTTGACACGTGACAACTTCAACCCTGCCACAACGTTCTCACCAATGTTCATGGCAGGAAATGGGTTTGGCTTCTGAAACACCATTCCGATTCGGCGACGAATATCAATTGGGTTTACCCCAGGTGCGTAAATGTCATTACCCGCGAAGAGAACTTCACCAGCCATTGCAGCCCTTGGGATGAACTCATGCATGCGATTGAGAAGTCGAAGGAAAGTTGACTTACCGCAACCAGAAGGACCAATGAGTCCTGTCACTGTGTTCTTTGGGAAATGCAAGGAAATGTCTGCCAACGCATGATGCTTGTCAAACCATGCATGAACACTGCGGGCCTCTAGGCCTGACTTAGATGCAGCATCAACCTGTAAATCTTCAGTATGTAACTTACTTCGTTGCTCTGGAATCTCGACCTTAGCCGTGATGTGGGGGCGAGTTGTTTCGTTAACTTGGCTATCCATCTGATTGTTGTCCATCGTATTACTTTCGCTTGATTCGGGAACTGAAGATTCGGGTGAGAAGAAAGAAGAAAAATACCAGTCCGAGCAACACCAATGCACCACCCCAAGCACGAGCAGTGGCATTTTGATCGCCCAACCCAAGATTTGAGAAAATGTAGATTGGCAAACTTGCAATTGGATCGTTCAGGTTCGTACTGGTTGCAACGAAATACGAGGAAGTAAGAATAAGCGGGGCGGTCTCACCCACGACTCTCGCCACGCCAAGCACAGCGGCGGTAATCAACCCGGAGGCCACAGTTGGAATCACCACGGTGAACACAGTGCGAGCCTGAGTTGCACCAAGTGCAGCGCTTGACGTACGCAGATCAACCGATACCAGTTTCAATACTTCCTCTGAAGTACGAGCAACTGTCGGAAGCATGAGAATGCTCAACGCAACAGCTCCGGCCCATGCACTGAAACCGCCAAACAAAATGACGACCGTTGAATAGACGAACAGACCAGCAACAATTGATGGCACACCGCTCATTGCCTGAACCAGAAATCTGATGAGTCCGGCAAAGCGGCCTTTGACTTCAACTATGTACACCGCGGCAATAATTCCAAACGGCACAGAGATAACTGTCGCAACAAGAACCATCAACAGTGTTCCGATAATTGCATGAGCGATTCCGCCGTACTGCAAATCGTCACCAGATGGAGTAATTCTCATGTCGTCAGTGAGATACGAAGAGTGAAAAGCTTCAGAACCTTTTTGAAATACCGTGATGAAGATAGACAACCACGGAATAGTCACTGCTATGAACCCAACTGCAATTACTGCAGAGGCGATGCGATCCGTGACAACATTTGCACCTCGCTTAGCATTAGCAACGGCAACAAATACTGGAAAAAGAAAAGCCGCACCTAGGAAGAGGCCTAAGAAGCCGCTTAATCCAGTGACTTGATTTATGGCCCCACCGCAAATCACCGCCAGAACGATGGCCGCCAGATTGCGCATACCCGTGGTTTTTGAATTTCGCCATGGCCGCGTAGGAACTGGTGGCATTGTCTCGACTACAACACTCATACAATTTTCCTTGATTTGTTGACAATCATCGTTGCTCCAAAGTTGACGAGCAATGTCACGAGGAACAGAACAAGACCAGCTGCCATCAGTGCTTTCAGTTCGTACGCCGTCGCCTCACCAAACTTTGTTGCAATGAGGGATGCGACGTTGCCGCCGGCACTCGCAAGAATTTTGAAGTTGATTTCGAAAACCAGATTCAATGTCAGGTATACAGCGACAGTTTCACCCAAGGCGCGACCAAGGCCCAACATTGTTCCGCCGACAAGGCCACTTCGTCCAAATGGAAGTACTACGGCGCGCAAGGCGCCCCAACGAGTGCCACCGAGTGCTGATGCAGCGTCTATGAGTTCGCGCGGAGCTTGGCTGTACACCTCGCGCGCAACTGACGTGATAATCGGAACAATCATGAGACCTAAGAGCAGACCAGCAAGAAGAGGTGAACGACCAAAGATTTCGGATGGAACATTAAAGATCGGAATCCAACCCAGATAGTGCTCGATTGTCACCGACCAATCTTCCACTAAAGGCAAGAGAACTGCATAACCCCAGATACCAAATACAACCGACGGCAACGCAGCTACTAGATCGAGGATAGAAACAAGAATTGTCTTGATCCAACCGGGAACATAAAACTCAATCAGTAGTGCGGTGGCAACAGCGAACGGTACAGAAATTACAACTGCGATGATGGCAGTGATAACTGATCCGAAGAGCATTGCACCGATACCAAGAATCGCTGTACTGGTGTCTTCAGGATTACCAATGTCCCACTTGGAACTGGTGATGAAGGAGAAGCCAAAGTCCTTAAAAATTTCAAAGCCTCGATACAGCAAAAATCCACCGATAGCTGCAAGAACCACCATCGAGAAAAAAGCTCCTAGTGTCACGAG
Organism: Bifidobacterium breve; assembly: GCA_945901725.1. Classification (GTDB taxonomy): domain Bacteria; phylum Actinomycetota; class Acidimicrobiia; order Acidimicrobiales; family Ilumatobacteraceae; genus UBA2093. Next base: position 21,189 of record CAMDLK010000025.1, read on the forward strand.
GTTGTGGAAGACCTTGTCCACTCGTGTGAGATTGTTATCAATTGAGCGTTTCTCAGGGACAGTCGTTTGCACCCCATAATGCTCGCAGGACACGGTGAACGGTAGACCCATGCTTCATGAACACAAGGTGAACGAGGGGTCAGATTTTGGTGACTTATTGGCTAGTTCAGGCTGAGTGAGTGGTTTGCCAGGGCTTCGACGTCGCCGAGGTCGTGGGTGACCAGAATTGTTGCACCGACAAAGCTGCCGAGGACCTCTGGCAACAGCTCGCGCAGGGCAGCACGTGAGGTGACATCAACTGCTGACAATGGTTCATCAAGGAGCAACACTCGTGGTTCTATAACAAGAGCGCGCGCAAGTGCAACACGTTGACGTTCTCCCCCGCTGAGTTCATTTGGTAGTCGCGTTTCAAACGATAACAAGCCGACACGCGCAAGTAACGCAGTAGATCGACTGCGTGCTTCGTCTTTGCTTACACCGTGCGCACGAAGTCCGTATGCAACATTTGAAATCACATTCATGTGTGGAAACAGACGAAGATCTTGGAACACCACCGCACATGTTCTGTCTTCTGGTGCAACCCATTGTTTTGAATCTGGGGCATCCCATGTGATGTTGTCTGACTGCAATTGTCCGTTGCGCAGTGGAACAAGACCAGCGATTGTGTGAATGATTGTTGATTTCCCCGAACCGTTTAGTCCGGTGATGGCCAGTACTTCGCCATCGGCAACGGAGAAATTCAGAGCTCGCTCGAACTCTCCTCTGCCAATTGTTCCTTGAAGAGAAATACTCATCGGCCCGCCATCCATCGATCACGCATCGCGGCTAACACGCCTACTGAAATGAAAATCAGCACTAACGACAACACCAATGACAAGCGATAGTCAACTGAGACCAATTCATACACTGCCATCGGAAGTGTTTGCGTTCGACCAGGGAAACTGCCAGCGAAAGTTATTGATGCGCCGAACTCACCTAATGATCTTGCCCACGCAAGCGCAATGCCGGCAATGATTGCTGGCCGTGCCGCTGGTAGCGCAATGGTAAAGAACACACGACTCGGGGAAGCACCCATCGTGCGGGCTGCATCTTCTAACCCTTCGTCACTTTGACGAAATGCGGCTTCGACAGCGAGAACCAGAAATGGCATCGCCACAAACACTTGCGCCATAACCACAGCAGTTCGGGTGAATGGCAAAGAAACGTTGAACCAGTCGTAAAGATATTGCCCAAGAATTCCTTGACGTCCGAAGGCTGTAAGCAAGGCAATACCGCCAACTACCGGTGGCAAAACCATTGGGGTTATGCAGATAACCCTTAGAACAGATAGCCCTTTGGTGACGGATCGAGCCAGGAACCACGCAAGGGGCACAGCAAAAAGACATGACAAAAGGGCAGCAATGATTGATGTCTGTAATGAGATCAATAAGGCATCCCTTGTTGACTTTTGCGACAACATGTCCCCAAGGTCAGACCATGGCACGCGGACAATTATGGAGACCAACGGAAGCGCAACAAAAATTGCAGCAACTGCTGCGATGATTTTCAACGAAGGCGAGACTCTCGGTTTCATCAGGGCGCTAGAAAACCGAACTTTGATTGCAGAGTTCCTGTAAAGCCAGGACTGCTAACAAAATCAACAAATTGCTGAGTTACTTTTCGTGTGTTGAGTGCAGCAACGTAGTAACTGTTAGTGGCATTCGTATCTGCAGGAATCGAGACACAGACGGTTCGCTTATTTTTTTTCGCGTACACGCAATCGCTGTGATAAACGATTCCGGCGTCGAGTTCGCCCATTTCAATCTTGCTGACCAGATCTTCAACAGATGGCGATTCCGTGTCTGCAATTGCTTTACGAGATATTCCTGCTTTCTCAAGAATGGAGTCAGCGAGGACGCCACATGGTGCAGTATCTACACACAACCCAACTTTGATTCCCGGGATAGAAGACTTTGACAGGCTTTCAATGTTGGTTACGTTCTTCGCAAAACGAGATGCAGTGTTCACCATGATCTCGCCACTGTTTCTTGCGAACAGCGTTGTGTTCGCAGCCTGACCAGAATCAGAAACGGTATTCATGGTGCTCTCACTTGCAGAGACAAATACATCTGCCGGAGAACCATTCACAATTTGGGCAGCAAGAGTTGCCGACGAACCATAGCTGTAGGCCACATTGGTCACGCACGGATGCTCTGCAAGAAACTGTTCGTGAGAATCAGTTAGCGCAGGCGCCATTGAACTCGCAGCCAAAATTACAAGAGATCCTTTTGTTGATTCATCAGAACACTGTGAAGCTTTCGGGGATGCGTTGTCGGCCGAGAAAGAACCACATGCCGACATGCCGAGCAGCAAGAAGGGCAGCAGCAGACGTGAACGCACCCTGTAATAGTAGTCAATATTTGACTACTTCAACAACGGCGGTAAGGTTTCCCTATGGCCCGCCAGGATGCTCAGTTAGCCCGTATTGTTGTACTGGCATTGGTGGTTCACACGCCACGTCATGGCTGGGCGATTCATGAAGAACTTTCCCCTACTGGCGACATTGGACATGCTTGGACATTGTCTCGCCAGTTGGTGTATCGCGCAATTGACACGTTGGTGGAAGACGGTTTGGTGAAACGGGCTACACCCAAAGACGGAGGTGGTGGCGACAAAGTGATCATCTCCCCCACTGCAGCCGGCAAACGCACTGCATTGCAATGGTTGGACTCCCCCGTGACTCATCTCCGTGATGTGCGAACTGAGTTAGTTCTGAAAGTTATGTTACGAGAGAGAATGGAATTGCCCCTCGCTTCATTTCTAGAGGCGCAACACGAGGTTTTTGACCCGCTGATTGCATCTGTTAACAAAGATGCTTCAGACTCACCCGTGAATCTGTGGCGTCGCGAAAGCGCAAACGCAGTCAAGCGTTACCTCACTCGTCTTGCACGAGATGTGAATTAGCCGCCAAGGTACGCGGCGCGCACTGCTGGGTCTACCAGCAGGTCATTACCTGTACCAGTCTTAACCACATAACCAGTTTCCAATACATATCCGCGGTGTGCGGTACGTAGTGCTTGGGTTGCGTTCTGCTCCACCATCAACACTGAAATACCTTCAGAGTTGATCTGTTTGACGATTGAAAATATTTGTGCAATCAACATTGGAGCAAGCCCCATGGAAGGTTCGTCGAGCAGCATGAGACGAGGACGACTCATCAGTGCACGACCAATTGCGAGCATCTGTTGTTCACCACCTGACAATGTTCCGCCTAATTGAGTCATGCGCTCACCGAGGCGAGGAAACAAATGCACCACATGCTCGAGGTCTGCAGCTTTTGTATCACTCTTGTAGCCGCGAACGTAAGTACCCATTTCCAGGTTCTCACGAACCGTCATACCAGGAAATATTCCGCGACCTTCAGGGGCTTGGCAAATACCCAACTTCACACGATCATGTGAAGCCATGTTGGTGATGTCGATTCCTTCGAACAACACGCGACCCTGTGCAACAGGGCGAACACCTGAAATAGTGCGCAACGTTGTGGTTTTACCGGCGCCATTGGCGCCAATGAGCGAGACGATTTCGCCCTCATTGACATTGAAAGAAATGCCCTTGATAGCTTCAATCTTGCCGTAGAACACATGGAGATCTTGTACCTCAAGCAGCATCGTCTGGTACTCCCAAATAAGCAGCGATTACGTCTGGGTTGTCACGTATTTCGTGCGGCAACCCTTCGGCAATCTTTCGGCCAAAGTCAAGAACAGCAATGCGGTCACTAATTTTCATAACAACGTTCATGTCATGTTCGATAAGCAACACGGTGTAGCCCTGGTTACGAATATTCAGAATTAGTTCGTTCAGTTCTTGCTTTTCTGCAGGGTTGAAACCAGCTGCAGGTTCGTCAAGGCAGAGTAGCTTCGGGTTGGTTCCGAGTGCGCGAGCTATTTCAAGACGGCGCTGATGACCGTACGGCAAATTTCGTGCAGCGACTTCTGCATATTCATCGATTCCGATGAACTTCAATAATTCATGGGCACGTTCGCGGCTTTCAGATTCTTCACGACGACTGCGAGGAATACCGAGAATTGCACCAACAACACTGGTCTTGCTGTGAGCATCAACACCAACCATCACGTTTTCCACCGCTGACATATCTGGAAAGAGTCGAATGTTCTGAAAGGTACGAGCGATTCCGCGCTTTGTGATTTGGAAACGCTTAAGACCAAGCAGTGACTTGTCATCGAAAGTGACGGTGCCACTAGTTGGCGCATACACACCTGTGATCACATTGAAGCACGTGGTCTTTCCGGCACCGTTCGGGCCGATGAGACCAAGAATCTCACCCTTGTTGATGTGAAGAGAAACGTTGTCGAGTGCAGTGACACCACCAAATTGCATGGTGACTTGATCAACACTAAGAAGAACTTCAGACATCTGATTCTCCCTTCTTGGCAATTCCAGCAGCCGCACCACGACGAGGAATGATTCCTTGCGGACGGAAAACCATCACCAATACGAGCACAACTCCGAATACAAAATAACGACGAGTAGCGAAACCGCGGAAACGTTCAGGAATCCAGGCGACTAGGAAGCCACCCATGATGACGCCGTACATGCTGCCCGTGCCACCAAGAACGACGGCAGCAAGAAAGAGAATGGACAACTGCAACTGGAAGTTGTCTGGGTTGATGAAACCAACTTTGGAGGCATACAGCGAGCCGGCAATTCCGCCGATTGCTGCGCCAATTGCAAACGCCCACAACTTGAATTTAAAGGTGTCTACACCCATGAGTTCGGCAGCATCTTCGTCTTCACGAACTGCTGCCCACGCACGCCCAACACGACTGTTCTCAAGACGCGTAAGAACAAAAATCACAATCAAGATGACAGTGAAGCCGAGATACCAATATGGCTTGGCATTCAGAACACCGAACTGAAGCGGGCCGATACTTGGTGGACGCGCAATTTTGCTGATTCCTCGAGGACCACCGAGCCAGTCAGAGTTGTTGGCAGTGATGCGAATGATTTCCCCGAAACCAAGCGTGACGATAGCTAGGTAGTCACCGCGCAATCGCAAAGTGGGCGTACCCAAGATGACACCTGCGATCATGGCCATGATTACTGACAATGGCAATGCAGCAATCCACGGCAGTGTGAATTGACCTGAAGTGACTACTGCAGTTGTGTACGCACCAACTGCGTAGAAACCGACATACCCGAGGTCGAGCAAGCCGGCAAAGCCCACAACAACGTTGAGTCCGAGTGCGACCAAGATAAACATCATGATTTGGTCGGTGAGAACATTTTCAAAACTGGTACCAGGCGTATTGATGATCCATCCGAGGACAGGAACATCTGGCCAGTACGGCGTGAGGTACAGAGCCGCGATTAGTAACGCCGACAACGACCACTTTGCTGGTCGCGGTAGTGCGCGGAAACGATTACCCAGTTGTAACTGTGGTGCAGTGCGTTGGCGGAATGCTTCAGTGAGACTCATACGCGGGCCTTACCTAATGATTCACCGAGAATTCCCGTTGGGCGGAACATCAAGACGGTCAACAACACAACAAAGGCAATGACGTCTTTCCATTGGCCGCCAAAGATTGAGGACCCGTAGTTCTCAGCAAGACCAAGAACAATGCCGCCCAATAATGCGCCTTTTATGTTTCCGATTCCGCCAAGAACTGCAGCGGTAAAGCTTTTAACTCCCAAGAGGAAACCGATGTTGAATCGAGTCTGGTCGTACACCAAGGTGAACATCATTGCTGCACCACCAGCCATTGCCCCACCAAGCAGGAATGTGACCAAGAT
>CAMDLK010000026.1 GCA_945901725.1 Bifidobacterium breve
CACATTCGGGACGGCAGAGTCCGCATCCAATATTCAATGGTGCTCCCGATGATTCTCGGCATCGCAACACGATTTGATTTTGCGATCTTTTGTGTTGTCGCGGTTGCCACGCTTCTGATGTGGGGACCCCCCTACGTAAAGAATCGACTTGTATTCCAATACGGCGCAATAGTTGTAGCCACCGCTGCATTGGTCTGCCTTGCGCAAAAGTTGTACTGGGGTAGTTGGTTGCCGAACACATACCACCTGAAAATGGATGGAGTGTCCCCAATTGATCGCATTGCTCGTGGGCTTGCTTCAAGTGCCAAGACAACAGTTCTATTTGCAATTATCGCGATAGCGCTTGTCTGTCATTTACGGTCAAGAGAAATACGTCAACGTTTGGTTGTTATCGCTTCGGCAATGTTTATGGCTATGGCTGCGTATGCCGTGTACATCGGCGGCGATGCATGGGAGGCCGAGATGTTCAATCGCTTCTATGCCACAATTCTTCCATTAGTGCCTCTCATAGTCGGTTTGTCCTTCAATACCGTTCGGAAACGAATCACCCCGACATTCATTTCTCTTGCCGTACTGATCACCTCAATCGGTGCTGGCGTCACCGTGAATCCGTTCGGATTCTCAGAGGAGCACTTTGAAATTGTTGCTGTTGTATCGATTCTCTGCGCGCTCATAATCTTTTTCGTCTCGTTCATTCCTCGCGATGGCCTCATGGCAGGTGCAGTAGTTGCAGCAGTGTGTGTCATTGTCAGCGCGTATCCAGTAATGCAGCAACAAAAGAACAACGATCTTCTGCTGACACGCACCAATCTTCGTATCACGGAATCAGTTGAGACCATGCGTGACACAACCAAAGCGGGAGCACGTATCGGCACCGTCTGGGCCGGTGTGCCCGCCTACTATTCGCATCGGACAATGCTTGATCTCCTTGGCAAGAACGACACGTTCATTGCAACTAGCACTCCTCATGGTGACTTTTTTCCGGGACACAACAAATGGGATTACGACTACAGCATCGGCAAACTGCAACCAGACGTAATTTTTCAAACCTTTGATCGTGATATTGAAAAAAATCTTCACCAACGAATCACCAATTGGGGTTACAAGAAAATGTGCCCAATCACCGGCACATTCGGACCGCAGGGTTACTACTACCGCACAAACAGCAAGCAGATTAAGTGGGATTCACTACAAGAATGTTTGTAGACCCATCAACGCTTGATTAGATTCGCAAACCATTCGTCAGGGTTGTCAATACGGCCGCGCAAGGAATCCCATGTACGTTCAATTCCGTCTCGACCACGTTGCGGATGTGACGCAATGTGGTCAGCAACAGCACGTGAGCGATTCATGACTTCGCCGTCTACAACTACTTCTGAAACAAGACCGAGTGCCACCATGTCAGCGCCCACAATGCGGTCACCCACCAGCACAACGCGGTCTGCAACTGCTTGTGAATGTTTCAGGTGCAACCAGGCCTGACACATTGGGGCCGGAACACCCATCGCAATTTCACCTACCTGAAGAAACGAGGATTCTCCGCCAACAACAATATTTGCCGCCAGTGCAAGAGCCGCGCCCGCGTTGATGGCATACCGCTCTAGGGCCACCACCACAGGCACGCGACATTTGTACATTGCCGCGTGCACTTGTACCCATGCTGTCAACGGTTCATTCTTCAGGTCCGCACCTGCAACTTTGAGATCTATGCCACTGCAGAATGCCCCGCCAGAGCCAGACAACAAGATGCAACCAACATCAGACGGAACATTGAGAAACGCATCACGCAGTTCCACCGCTAATTGCTGTGTAATTGCATTCTTTCGGTCTGGGCGATTCAGAACAATGTCGAGTCTGTTCCCAACTCGCTCAACAAGTACGTTCTGTTCGCTCATCGCGATTACTACCGGCCTGGCCTATACGAGCCGTACACGTCACGAAGGGCATCACTGACTTCGCCGAGTGTTGCATGGGCGCGCAACGCCTCTTTCATCGGAATCAGGATGTTGTCTGTGCCACGTGCTGCAACACGAATCTCTTCAAGAAGTGCTGTGACCTTTGCATGGTCACGATTCTCTTTGAACTTCTTCAGTCGTGCCAATTGGCCGACAGCAAGACTTGGGTCGATTGGGAACACATTCGGCTCCCCTTCGCCTTCTACTGTGAACTTATTGACGCCAACAATGACGCGCTCGTCATCATCAATCGACTTTGTGTACTCATACGCGCTTTGTTCAATTTCGTCCATTTGGAAGCCAGCTTCAATGGCATCAACAGCGCCACCCATTGCATCAATGCGCTCGATGTATTCCCATGCAAGACGTTCCACTTCGTCAGTCAATGATTCAACGAAATATGACCCTGCAAGAGGGTCTGGAGTATCAGCTATTCCACTTTCGTACCCAATAATTTGCTGGGTACGCAACGCGATACGAGCTGCTGCTTCTGTTGGAAGACCAAGAGCCTCGTCGTAACCATTTGTGTGCAGACTCTGTGTTCCGCCCATCACTGCGGCCATTGATTGCAGCGCAACACGCACAACGTTGTTCAGTGGCTGCTGAGCTGTCAAGGTGCTGCCACCTGTTTGTGTGTGGAAGCGAAGAAGCTTGCTTGATTCTTTCTTTGCACCAAAACGTTCGGTCATGATCTTGTGCCACATACGACGGCTAGCACGGAACTTAGCTACTTCTTCGAAGAAGTTGTTATGACCGTTCCAGAAGAAAGACAAACGTGGTGCAAAATCATCAACATCAAGACCGGCATCAACTGCTGCCTGAACATATGCGATGGCATTGGCCAAAGTAAATGCGATTTCTTGTACTGCAGAACTTCCTGCTTCACGTATGTGATAGCCAGAAATTGAAATGGTGTTCCATTTCGGAATGTTCTGGGCGCAGTACGCGAAAATATCTGTGATGATGCGCATCGAAGGACGCGGTGGGTACACATATGTACCGCGTGCGATGTATTCCTTCAACAAGTCGTTCTGAATTGTTCCGCTAATGGCCGATGACGGCACACCTTGCTCTTCTGCAACCAATTCGTACATCAACAACAAAACTGCAGCAGTTGAGTTGATGGTCATTGATGTCGACACTTTGTCGAGTGGCAAATCCTTCAACAACATGCGCATGTCTTCGAGAGTGTCGATGGCAACGCCTACTTTGCCGACTTCGCCTTCACTTCGGGCGTGGTCAGAGTCGTACCCCATTTGGGTCGGCAGGTCGAACGCACACGACAGTCCTGTTTGACCGGCTTCAAGAAGAAACTTAAATCGCTGGTTGGTCGATTCAGCAGAGCCGAACCCGGCGTACTGACGCATGGTCCACAATTTGCCTCGGTACATCGTTGGGTACACGCCACGGGTGTAGGGCGCAGTTCCTGGAAGACCCAGTTGCGTAGCTGGGTCCCAGCCGGCGAGATCTTCGGCCGAATAGAGGGGGGCAATATCAATGCCAGAGTCAGTGCGCTTTATTTCGTCAGCCATGGATGTCAATCGTACGAGCCACCACTGCTAGCGGCATATTCCTAGAAATTCTTAGGAAGCTGCCACCAGGCTGATTTCGATGAGCCACTCAGCTCGAGCAAGGGCTGGAACTGTCACAAGGGTGCTTGCAGCCCTGTGGTCTGCCATCACTTCATCGCGAACGGCCATTACAGACGCCAGATCGGCCGTCAGCGTGTCTCTGGCCACCACATATGTGGTGATGCTGACAATGTTCGTAACGCCCATCTGGGCGGCGCGCAGGATTTCGAGCAAGTTGGCCCACACAACGCGTGTTTGCCCCTCTAGGGATGGCGGAACAGTGCCATCCGGCATTGTCGGCACGACCCCAGAAGTGAACACCATCGACTGGGCACCATCGACTTTTACGGCATGGGCGTATTTGGCTGCGGGAGCCCCCATATGTTCTGGCTGTATCTGGCTTATTCCCATGGTCACCATTGTGGCGTATTGTGAGGCCATGACCATCACACCAGATGCACCCGTAGAAACCCGCATGATCGACGGCATTCCGTTGACTCCAAAGCAGGTCACCATTCTTGGCCAAGAAGCACTTGCTCCCGCCGCCAACGTTGCCGAAGAGCGTCTTCGTCGCAAGCAAAAACTTGCTGGTGCGTTGCGCATCTTTGGTCGCCTCGGATTCGGAGAAGGCGTTGCCGGACACATCACAGTTCGCGACCCTGAATTTCCTGATCACTTCTGGGTGAACCCACTCGGTTTGTCGTTTCGTCACATGCGAGTGTCTGACCTCATCTTGGTAAACCATCATGGTGAAGTTGTGTACGGCAAGTACGCCGTGAACCGTGCAGCATATGTATTGCACGCAGCGGTACATACAGCTCGTCCCGACGTTATTGCAGCAGCGCACGCACACTCTGTATACGGAAAAGCATTCAGCTCACTTGGCATCCAACTTGATGCATTAACTCAAGACTCCTGTGCGTTCTACGAAAACAATGTCGTCATTTCAGAACATGGTGGCGCAGTTGTATTCGAAGAATCAGCCGGTAAAGATTTTGCAGAAGCATTCGGAAACAATCGTGCAGCAATTCACCAAAACCATGGTCACTTCACAGTGGGCGCAAGTGTTGATGAAGCAGTGTTCTGGTTTGTTTGCTTCGAGCGTTGCGCACAAGCACAACTTGCAGCCATGGCCGCAGGTACACCAAAGCACATCCCACATGATTCAGCTGTGTACACGCGCGAACAGGCTGGCAACGCCATGACAGGTTGGGCACACTTCCAGCCATTGTGGCAAGAAATTTGCCGCACAGATCCTGAACTTTTCGATTAACTAGCGACAGTCTTTCGTGACCTCACATAAGGGGTTGCGCGCTGATCGTATTTTCAACGCCGCACCGCCTGAACTTTTCTTCATACTGTCTGCGGTCGCCCAATACACCGGTGCAATCATTGCAATTAATCTTTTTGACGAAGTTTCGCCAGCAACCGTTGCATGGTTACGAGTCTTAAGCGCGTCGCTCATCCTGCTCGCGTTTTCATATCGGCAGTCCCACCGACGTTGGAGCCGTCGCGAACTGTATTGGGTAGCTGCGTTTGGCGCATCGACTGCGTTAATGAACCTGTTCTTTTATTTGGCAATTGACCGTCTTCCACTGGGTAAAGGCGTCACCATTGAATTCATCGGACCAATAACGGTCGCAGCACTTCGCACACGTTCGGTACGCAATACCGTTGCACTGTTATTTGCCGCAGTCGGTGTTGTTGTCTTAGGCGGCGTAGAACTAGGTAACGAGCCATTAGGTCTCGTATTCATCTTGGCTGCTTCTGTCATGTGGGCCGGCTACATCGTGATGGGTTCGCGCGTTGCACTTGCAGATAGAGGAGTTTCGGGTCTTGCACTCGGTTTGCTTTTCGGAGGCATTGTCATCACACCATTTGCTGCAGGTGATGCTGGTGCAGCATTTTCAAGTGGGAAAATTCTGATCGGGTGCATTCTTGTTGGATTATTGTCAAACGCCATTGGGTATGGAATTGATCAATCAACACTTCGCCGAATTCCTATTCGCCGATTCTCGGTCATGTTGGCATTACTTCCTGTCTGTGCAGCAATCTTCGGATTTATTTTTCTTGATCAGTCCCCCAGCCTTCTCGACCTTCTCGGAATGGCTTTAGTTTTGACAGGCGTTGCAGTACAAGAGCGAGACGAGACAGACCGCCACCATGAAGTGGTCGAGACCACCTAGCGTGGTATCTCATGGCAACTCCGACAAGACCTCTTCGCCGCGTCGGCATCTTGCTGATATTCGCATCGTTAGTTACATCGTTACTCGCTTCGACACCTGTCGCCACCGTTAAGGCCGAACCACTTCCACCTGTTGGTGTCATCATTCGCGGTCACGGCAACGGCCACGGGCGTGGTCTTAGCCAATACGGGTCACTCGGCTGGGCTACGAAACTCGGAGCGTCGTGGCAGGACATCTTGAACTTTTATTACGGCGGAAGCAGTCGCACAATTGCAACCCTGACAGAAGATGACGCATCCGCGCTACCAGGCGGAGTTATGAGCGTTCGTCTACAAACTCTTGACGCACGTCCAACTGCAGTCATCTCTGACAACATCACAGCTTCGTGGGCAGGCGCGGCCGGAAAATATGGCGGCCTTGTCGCCCGCATGGTGTCAAACAATGTGTACGACATTTACGGAATCGCCACTGCTACGTGCGCCGCCGACACTGACAACCCAGCAGGATTCACACTTATTGGTGACAACGTTGCTGGTCCTATCGATTTTGTCTCAGCACAAGGTTCTGTTCCGACTGCTGTTGCGCCATCAGACTTGCTCGGAGTTTGTGAGCCGGCAACTACTACTTACAAAACCGGACGCATTCGCTATTACAGGGGAAGCATTCGCTCAACAATCGACATTCTCGGAAATCGACGCACTGTGAATATTCTCAATGCAGAGTCGTACTTGCGTGGCGTAGTACCACGCGAGTCCCCTGCTGGGTGGGGTGACATTGCCGGCGGCCTAGGCATGAATGCATTGCGAGCGCAGTCCGTTGCAGCCCGTAGTTACTCGTTGTCTGAAGCTAGGTATACATACGCCAAAACATGCGATACCGAAGATTGTCAGGTGTATGGCGGAGCCGCATTGCGCAATGTTGGCTCTAAAACTTCAAGTGTGATTGAAGACAGACGCACCGATCAGGCAATTATTGATACTGCTGGATACGTCATCAAAGATTCGCGTAACGCCATCATGCGTACAGAGTTCACATCTTCAAATGGTGGACGAACAGCTGGTGGGCAATTCCCCGCACAGATCGACAACGGCGATATCGCTGCAGATGCGGTGCTGCAATCTTGGTCTCGACTGTTGTCGGCTACTGATCTACAGAAAGCCTTTCCCGCCATTGGCGTTTTCACGTCAATCACCACATCACATGACGGACTTGGTGGTGACTGGAATGGCTACGCCACTTCTGTAGTCATCACAGGCACGGCGGGCTCCGTCACTCGCACAGGATGGCAATTCCGTAATGACTTCGACTTGAATTCGCCGTGGTATGAAACGTTCCCTGTGACAGCTACAGACCCAGCGTCACCACCTGTCGGCTCAATTTTGTTTATCGGCGATTCAGTTGCTGAAAGCATTGCGTCGGAATTTGCTGCAATTGTCACTCCCGCGTATCCAACCATGAACTTTCAAGCATGTGCTGGACGAGGCATGGCCGGCGCTGGTTGCCTCTTTACTGTCACTGCACCACAAATCAATTCCGATGGCGTGGGGGTTGTCAACACGCTTGATACACCCGCAATTGCGATTGTCGAATTGGGCTACAACGATGACCCAGCCACATTCGAAGGCGAAGTGCAACAGATGCTGGCAGCGCTCATCTCTAAGGGCGTGCAACGAGTGATCTTCGTAAACATGTCAACGCGTTCAACCAAACGTAACTATGCAAAGTCAAACGAGGTGCTGGCTGCAGCTGCAGCTAAGAACCCCGGAATCAGCATCTTCGACTGGAATACCGCTTCATCAGCTGCAAATCAATGGAGATGGTTTGATAACAAATCATTATGTTGTTACGTCCACTTGTCGACGACAGGACAAGCGGAGTTTGCATTGTTCTTGCGCCAACAGCTTGATGCATTACGCCCAGCAGGCACCCTGCCTACAACAGCTGTTGTTGCGCCACTGATGTTGGGTCTCCCCCTTGCGAAAAAGAACTCCGGAGCAATGGTCACCATCGTTCAAAAGAAACTAAATATTGCGTTGAATCTCGTCGGCAAATCACGACTTGCGACAGATGGCGCATTTGGCTCTGGTACCGAGCGTGCAGTGAGGGCCTTTCAAACAGCCTCGGTACTTCCCGTTTCGGGCATCGTAGATAGAGCCACATGGGATGCGTTGGGGCTTGCAGGGCGTATCGATTTAGCAGTTCTTAAAGTCGGATCACGACACCCTGCGGTCTCATCATTGCAGCAAGCACTCGCAAAGGTATTGAAAAAGAAGATTGCAACTACTGGAGTATTCACTACTTCGCTCGCAAACGACGTAAAGCTATTTCAGAAACGAGTCAAGTTGCCCGTGAATGGCCGAGTTGGTCCAAGCACGTGGAAAGTGTTGACCGCAGCAGCTGCACTTACTAGCCCCTAAAGCGAGCGTTCCACGACGCATCGCTCACCATGGTGATGTAGTTATCACGATATTCGCGCTTCAAACGCTTATAGGTACGAGCAATCCGTAATGAATATCGGAACACATCGCGTTGAATCGCCATAAATCGCTTGTAGTCACGTTCACAGATAAAGCCTTCATCGAAACGAGGGTGACGATACAAGATTTTCTCATGACGAATAGCAAGTCCTACGGCACGCACGTCAATCTGTGCAACCCCAATTTCATTGGCGCGTAAAAACTTCGGAATCCATCGACCTGCACCGGTTAGTGGAGACAGCAAGAACCCCCCAAGGCGAATTATCTTCGGCCGTGGTGCTGTAAAGCCAAGACTGAGAAGTTCTGGTGTCAACGGCGCGGCTTTTTCTTCGGTGACATGACGCACTTCTTCGTGTTTTGCTGAATGGTCAATTTTCATCCATTCCTCTGGCCCAGCAAGGAAATCTTTCATCCCATGAATCATGTATTCAGCACTTAGATAACGATGCGAATATGCATTGCGGAAACCAAAGCCCAAGAAGCGCCACGCAAGGTGATGCCACTTGTGGTTGTCAAACACCAATGTGTCAATTAGTGCAAAGTTGCGTACTTCGTAATACAGAGACATCGGATTGTTTTTCAGTGCGAAGTCCGCATGCCAAACAGCAATGCCGTTCAGTGTGACTGTGTGCCTGCCCGTATGCATAAGACCAAAGGCCACATCATCACCACGCACAAAAACAGGAAGTGGATTCTGCGGCGCAACATGCATAGGGAAAGCTGTGAACCACCAAGCGGAATAATGAATATCAGGCTCGAGATGATCATGCACCGCTTCGTAGCGACTGCGAAGGTCAACGCCACGTCCAAGTGCACGTAACGGATAAACCGAACGGAATTCATACGCAGAACCGGCTTCGAATTGCATCCACGGCAATTCTTCACTCATCATCGCGCCGTGAATACACAAGTCCGGATCAGTTGCGTAGGAAAAGAGCGAAATTGTCCGAACGATTGATTCAGGTTCTAGCGAAATGTCATCGTCCATGAAGACAACGTGGGTGCTCCAGCCTTCTTCACGAAATGCAATGAGCCCGCGAGCAAACCCTCCTGCACCACCAAGGTTCGGGTTTGGCAATACATGTACTGGCGCACCTGCAGGCAATTGAGGGTCGAGGTTGCGAGCATTATCAACCACCAGGACATGAAGATGCCCATTCACAGATGGTTCAGATGACTCAAGTGCAATCAGGCGTTCGATTGTCTTCAAGACATACTCTTGACGATTAAAGGTGGTGATTGAAACACCAAGACGGACGTCACGTTCTGGCGCCTGTGAGGTGGTCCATGAACCCGACCGCACAACAACACCTTCTTCAAGTGCCGTCACCGCGACATACAGCGATTCCGCGGCCAAGGCGCGAATATTGTCGCACTGCAACGTTGCACTTTCGTCAGAAGATGCAATAACTGTCTCTGATGAGTTGGCATACGCAATAAGTTCAACCAAACAATGGCCCGATACATCCATCGAGACACCAATGTCTGAGATTTTCGTCAAGCGGCTCCATCGACCAGACGCAAACGCGCCAAATGCAGTGTCGAAGGTTGCGCGTCCACCCTTCGACAGTGTTAGTCCTGCCTCACTAATAACGCCATGTTGATGCCGCACGTACAAAGTGGGCTCGGGGAACTCCGGCGCCGGAATCTGAATTCGAGCAAGGAGGTGGGTATTCACCCCACTAGTTTCACAGAGGATTGACCACGAACGGTGGCATTGGGCGATTTTCCCGCCGATTTGAGAGGTAAAGATTTGCCACTTCAAGGGCTTCCTTGATGGTCACATCCATGTCGAGATATCGGTACGTGCCCAGACGTCCGACAAATGTCACACCAGAAGCTTGGTTCGCGGCTTCGATGTAACGCAACAACTGCTCTTTTTCCTTCACTTGACGAATCGGGTAATACGCAATGTCCCCGTCTTGCGCGAGGCGACTGTATTCGGTATAGATCGTGCTGCCCTCGTGGGTTTCCCACGGCGCGAAATGTTTATGTTCGGTAATGCGTGTGTACGGAACATCAACGTCGCAATAGTTCATGACAGGACATCCCTGTACATCACCCATTTCTTCAGTCTCCACGAAATCAAGCGTGCGATAACCGAGTTTTCCGAATTGCCCCGAGAAGTATTCATCAATGGGGCCCGACCAAAATACGTGTTCTACATCAGCGAGTTCTTCCGGAGAAACTGTGCGCCCAAGAGTGACTTCAATAAGCGGGTGGTCAAGAATTGCTTCCACTATCGGCGTGTAGCCATCGCGCGGAATCGCTTGATACGGGTGATTGAAATAGCTGTCCTCATAGGAAAATCTCACCGGCAAACGAGCCAGAATTGAAGCAGGCAACTCCGTTGGCGACACTCCCCACTGCTTCTGGGTGTACCCCTTGAAGAAGGCCTCGTATAAATCTCTACCGACAAATTTCAGTGCCTGATCTTCAAAACTCACAGGAGTTCCGATACTGGAATCAGCACGTTCAGCAATGAATTGTTCTGCTTCAGCAGGCGACATGGTGCTGTTGAAAAACTGGTTAATGGTGTGCAAGTTCACCGGCAGCGAATACACGTGGCCACCAGAGGTTGCCTTCACTCGGTGGTTGTACGGCATCATGTCGCCGTACTTGTTGATGTAGTCCCACACATGTTTGTCGGCCGTGTGAAAAATATGAGGCCCATACACATGCACCATGACGCCATTCTCGCGACGTTCTGTGTGTGCATTTCCTGCTACGTGTGAGCGTCCATCAACTACCCAAGTAGCAATGCCTGCTTCTGCTAGTTCACGTGCAATAACAGCACCGGAAAATCCGGCACCGACAATAACGATGCGTGATGTCATTCAGTAAACGCTAGTGGCTGAGCCAAGGTGCGCAGAGGCCATCAAGGTCTCGTACTTCAATTCGGTCACGATTTTCCCACACAACTTGGTTCTGTGGGTCAGCGCGAAGCTTGAAAACGTGGAATGACATCTCGGTGGTATCGATTGTGAGAATGCGCCCAATCAGCGACTCTCCAAGGTCAAGGAGAACCTTGATGGTTTCGAGTGCCTGAATTGATCCAATTATTCCGGGCAACACGCCGAGAACTCCCGCTTCTGCACACGAGGGTGCGAATTCAGCCGGTGGTGGTTCTGGAACCATGTCGCGATATGTCGGCCCACGCAATGGGTGAAACACCGACACCATTCCTTCAAAGCGAAAGATGCTTCCGTGAACAACAGGAATTCCCAGTTTCACGCTGGCGTCGTTCAACAGATAGCGGCTGGGGAAATTGTCTGCGCCATCAACCACAATGTCGTATTCGCTCATGATTTCCATGATGTTTTCTGCACTCAAACGCGTGTCATAGGTCTTGACGGTGACGTCTGGATTTAGCTTTTCAATTGTCTGACGAGCTGAATCAACTTTGCGCTGACCAATGCGATCCATGTTGTGCAAAATTTGGCGCTGCAAGTTCGATGCATCAACATCGTCCATGTCAACAATGCCGAGCGTGCCAATTCCGGCTGCTGCTAAGTACAACGCTGCAGGTGATCCGAGGCCACCAGCTCCAAGCATCAGCACTTTCGCACCCAACAATTTGGCTTGGCCTTCAATGCCTACTTCGGGCAACAACAAATGGCGCTTATAACGATTGCGCTGATCAGCAGTCAACGTGACTGGTTGACGCCATTCACGACCTTCGTCCTTCCATTTGCCAAAACCACCGGCCATTGACAACACATCGGTGTACCCGAGTTCCTGCAAAGTGCGAGCGGCGAATGCGCTACGCACTCCTCCTGCGCAGTACACAACAATTGTCTGGTCATGATCAAGAGCGCGCGACTCGATTTGGGCTTCAAGATGTCCGCGGGGAATGTGCACGGCACCTGCGAGCGCACCTTCGTCGAATTCGTCGGGTTCACGAACGTCAAGGACAAAGACATTGCCGGCTTCAATTCGTGCCTCAGCAGCTGCGGTATCTATTTCGACGATTTGGGATTTGGCATTAGCCAAGAGGTCACGAAAGGTTGCCATGGCTTAAAACCCTACCAACTAAGTCAGGAATCCAGCACCAGCAACCAGAGCCTGCAAAATGGGGCTGATACTGCCTCGTAACAGCACGTGTGCATAGCCATCCATCTGGGTGGCGTCGCCATTCACAATGACCACTTTTGCCCCGCTTGCTTTTGCACGTGGGACCACCTGGTTTGCAGGACCAACGGCCAACGTGGAACCTACGGCCAGCAACACGTCACACCGCGCCGCTTCATCAAATGCCCTGTCAATCACCTCAGGTACTAGAGCTTGCTCAAACAGAATGGCATCGCTCTTCACAATCCCTCCGCACTCTTCACAGTGCGGGTCTTCTTCACCAGCAATCACGCGTTCGATGAAGTACTTCATTGGTCGGCGGTCTTTGCAGTCCCAACACCGCCCGAACTTTATTGTGCCATGCACTTCCACAACATTGGCCGGCTCAATTCCCGAGTCTTGATGCAACCCATCAACATTCTGCGTAATCACTGCAGACAATTTCCCCGCCTGTTGCATATGAACCAGCGCATGGTGACCATCATTTGGTTGTGCAGTGCCGTTGAAGTTTCGCACACGACCTTCCCACGCAACTTTGCGCACTTCGGGGTCGTTTAAGTAATAACTCAACGTTGATGTCTTTTCGGCCAATGGGTTTTTAACCCACAGCCCATTCGGACCACGAAAATCAGGGATACCTGAATCAGTAGAAATACCGGCGCCGGTAAAAACCACGATTCGTTCAGCATCTTTTAGCCATTGCGATACCTGCTCAAGGTCCGCCGTAGAGATTTGTTCATCATTCACTGTCCATATTCTGCCCGATGCGCACACATTGACAAGTACCAACACGAATTCGAGGGAACATGAAACCATCAACACTGAATACAAACGGCCAACTCGAGGTTCGCCCTTGGCATGACCCCATTATCGAGGCGACCGGTTATGCCATTGGTGATCCGTATGTCGAAATGTTCTGGCTGCCGGTCCTCGGCCCAACAGCCACATGGTTGCTACGTCGTCTCGCAACAGGACTTGAGCACGAGCCCCAGGGTTACTCCACCGACATGAACGAGCTGGCGCGCTGCATCGGAGTCGCTTGCACAGAAGGACGACATAATCCATTCACCCGGGCCATGCAACGCTGCATCATGTTCGGCGTTAGCCACCAAGTTCCTTCTGCACTGAACAATGCAATTGCTGTTCGCACCCTCTTGCCTCCAATTTCACAGCGCCACCTCATTCGACTTCCAGAACAACTACAAAACCTCCACCGCGATTGGGCCACAATCACGGCATAGAGTTGCGGTTATGTCACGCCTCACACGAACACGAATTGGCGTAATTGTATTTTCGGTTGTCGCTGCATTGTGTTTGCCAACAGCAGTACATGCAACGCGAAAAACAAGCAACGTTGTGATTGTCGGTGATTCTGTGGCCAATGTCCTTCGGTGGGCTCCTGAATCAATGAAACCTTTGTGGACCAGCCAATACAACGCAGTTCTCGAGACATGGGGTTGTCAACAACTCGTTGATAAGGGCTGTAGTCAATCGTCAGATCTCAGTTCATTACAAAGAATCATTAATCACCGCCGTGACAATATTGATGTGTACGTCGTTGCAACGGGCTACAACGATACGGGCCCTGCCTACTTGGCACGAGCCATTGATGCAATCAATAAGGAAGTGAAAAAACAGGGTGCTTCGCTTATCTGGCTTACATACCAAGAGAACGCAAATGTAAAACTAAAGAGCCGTTCTTTCAATGCTGTCCTTCGCACCAGACAAAGCAAAAACAACATGGAATTGCTCGATTGGAACAAGATTTCCCGAAACAACAAAAACTGGTTCTCAGGTGATTCCGTGCATATGAACAGGTTTGGCGGATTGCAGTTGGCACGTCACATAAAGAAGGCACTTGATGCTCACTATGGACGTGGCGCTTCCAGCACAACATCCACGACAACAACCGTCCCGACGACCTCGACAACTACAGACCCAACTACAACCACCACCGTCGTCGGGTAATAGATTGAGTGCGTGAAACTACGCATCTTTACCGAACCACAACAAGGCGCTAGCTACGCCCAACTTCTCGCAGTCGCACAACGTGCTGAACGCCTCGGCTTTGACGCATTTTTTCGCAGTGACCACTACCAAGTGATGGGTGATCACTTCTCAGGCCTCCCCGGCCCTTCTGATGCATGGATCACACTTGCTGGTATCGCTCGAGAGACATCCACTATTCGTCTCGGTACTTTGGTGAACTCCGCTACGTTTCGTAACCCAGGAGTACTAGCTATCAGCGTCGCCAATGTTGACGACATGTCGAACGGACGAGTCGAACTTGGTCTTGGCGCGGGCTGGTACGGAGTTGAACATTCGTCATATGGCATTCCCTTCGCCCCACTTGGCGAGCGATTCGACATCTTGACAGAACAGCTTGCAGTGATTACCGGATTATGGAATACCCCTAACGGCGAGCAATTCAATTACTCGGGCAAGCACTACACAATTGCTAACTCCCCAGCTCTACCAAAGCCAGTGCAGTCTCCCCCGCCAATCATCGTTGGTGGCGGCGGACCAAAGCGCACCCCTATGTTGGCCGCTCGGTACGCAGCAGAATTCAACATTCCTTTTTCTGGCATTGAACGATTCTCAGAACAATGTGAACGTGTCCGCGCTGCATGTACATCCATCGGACGAGACCCGCAGAGCTTGCAGTATTCGTCAGCCTTGGTTGTGTGCGTCGGAAAAAATGACGCAGACATTGCTCGCCGAGCAGCAGCTATTGGTCGCGAGGTTGAAGAACTTCGTCTCAACGGCCTGTGTGGAACACCTGACGAAGCAATAGAACGGCTCCAACAGTGGAACGCTGCTGGCGCACAACGCATGTACGTGCAGTTTCTTGATCTGACTGATCTCGAGCACCTAGACCTGCTTGCCGAACAAGTAATGCCCTTCGTATAAGCAACTACGAAAAGAGAGCTTCAGGAACCATTCCTCGGTGAGCTGCAAGCAATTCGTCAACCAGTGCCCATATCTGGTCTAGGTCTAGTTCTGCTGCAGTATGCGGATCAAACATTGCTGCGTGATACACGTGCTCACGCTTCCCAGTCAACGCTGCTTCCACCGTAAGAGACTGAACATTGATATTGGTTTGCATCAATGCTGCAAGATGCGGTGGTAATGCCCCAATGTGAGTTGGAGTAATACCGGAAGAGTCAACAACGCAAGGAACTTCAACACAGCAATCATCCGGAAGGTTGCTAATGATTCCCCTGTTCGGCACATTGCCATACACGACTCGAGATTGCCCAGTTTCCATACTTTGAATGATGCCGCTGCCGTACTCCATGCTTTGCACAACACGCACGCGTGATTCCGGATTCTCTAATCGAGTGCGCAAGGTTTCCCAACCTTCAATCTGCCGCTCACATCTGCGCGGATATTCATCAAGGGGAATTCCAAACTTGTCTAACAAGTCAGAACGACCGCTCTTGATGAACCAGGGCACATACTCACTGAAGTGCTCACTCGATTCGGTAACGAAATAACCAAGACGCTTAAACATCTCATAGCGCACGGCATCAGATAACCCGTCAAACCCGCCATCGCTACGTTCAACATCACCACGCGTTGGCATCGGAAAAACTGTTGCTCGCTCTGCAATACGCGGATATAGATCAACCAAGTCATTTCCCTGACGTTGCTGAAAATCCAAGTAGAAGGCCATGTGATTGATACCGGCACATCGATATTCAACTGTGTCAGCATCAATTCCTAAATCTTCAGCCAACTGGTGAGCCGTGTGCTGAACACTGTGACACAAACCAATCGTTTTGATAGTTGAGTTGCGAGAAATTGCCCAACACAGCATGCTCATAGGGTTCACGTAGTTCAGCAAGAGCGCATCAGGACAGAGTTCTTCCATGTCTCGACAAATTTCAAGAATTACAGGGATCGTGCGAAGACCTCGCATGATTCCGCCGATTCCCAAGGTGTCAGCAATCGTTTGTTCCAGTCCAAACTTCTTTGGAATCTCGAAATCAATCACAGTTGATGGCTTGTACCCACCAACTTGAAACATCGTGATGACATAGTTCGCACCAGCCAAAGCCGCGCGTCGATCAGTAGTTGCCTCAATTGTCGCTGGCACCCCAAGGGTCTCAATAATCTTGTGCCCAACAATCTCGGAAGTACGAAGTCGTTCCTCATTGATGTCGTGCAAGACAATGGTGCTTGACGCCAATTCGGGAAAACTGAGAATGTCTCCCATGAGATTGCGAGCAAATACTGTGCTACCAGCGCCTATGAATACGATACGTGCCATTAGCCAATGGTAGGCGCCACGCGATTATCTACAGGACATTTGTAGCAAGCAGAACTACAGATACGGCCCCAATCGCCAAGCGATACCAGCCGAAAACCCGAAGAGAATGTGACTCCAAGTACCCAACCATCCATTTCACCGCTATCACTGCGGTAATGAATGCACAGACGAGTCCAATTGCCGGGGCCAGAATTCCGAATTGATCAACCAATTCACTTCCGTGTTTCGTTAAGTCAAGTGCCGTTGCAGATGACAATGTAATTAGACCAAGCAAGAAACTGAACTCGATCGCTGCCGACATAGACAGACCAACTGCAAGTGCCGCTACAAGTGTGACAAGACTTCGGCTGACTCCTGGCCACAAAGCAATGCTCTGCGCACATCCGATAATCAATGCTGCCCGAATCGGCATTTCATGAAGAGCCACAGACCCAACAGTCGGCTTCCACCTGAGGAGAAATACTCCTCCGACTACCCATGCAATGGTTACCGGCACTGGACCAAATAGTGCGCTCTTCATTGCATCACCCGCAAGGACGCCGAGAAATGCAGCGGGCAAAAAAGCAACAATCAGCCGTATCAAGAATGCACGCCCATCTGCATCGGCACCAACAAGACCCTTCATCGCGGACCACACACGAATGCGATATAGAAGCAATACAGCAAGGATCGCACCGAATTGAATCGCAATCGAATACGTATCAGCTGCCGTGCTTGATGATCCAGTTCCGAATCCGATGAGTTCTCCTACAACCAGAAGATGCCCAGTTGACGACACAGGTAAGAACTCAGTTATGCCTTCAACAATTCCTAGAAGAACACTTTGCGGGATAGACAAGAGGCCAGAGAACATAAAGTCCAGTCTGACACTCGACAGAACTAAAGATCAGTCAATCAATGCCCACAGTGAGCCGGTTGACTTTCGCCCATCAATCTTCAATGTTCCGTACTTTGACGGGTACTTATATTGCGAGGACATTGCCACCATGACAGAAAGATCATGGGATGTACATGCAGGCCCTTTCTGGATCTTGAGAGAATGTTTCGTTCCAGGGATAAGAGCGTTAACGACTGGCATTGTTATTCTCTGACGCACTCCAGTTCCATCCTTATCCGTATACGACATTGTCGATAAGGGAAGGCCTTGACTTGACGCAATCGAAATTTGCATGCAAATCGTATTGGGGTCCGTTGCTTCCGTAGCAGCAATGAACTTTCCAATTACCCGACTTTCAAATTCCATCTGAACATTTTCCATTGAGTCAGACATTGACGTGAATCCTTGTTCAACCATTGAGACAAATTCAACTCTTCGGCTGTTCGTAATTGTCTTGTCCACGGGACGAGTGCCCCACACGCAATAATCAACCACACCTACATCAACACACGGACCAGCTGTTTTACGTCCCTCTGTCTTGATTACCGGGACTGTCTCGGCAGGTGAATAAATTTCTGGCGCCACAGGAATTGTGGTTGTGGTCGTAGTTGTTGAAGTTGTCGACGATGTAGTTGTACTTGTTGGGGTGGTTGTTGTCGGCGCACTGCTACTACCTGAACACGCCGTAACGGAAAGGCAAAGACTCGCAATCATAAGTATTTTTCTTGACATATTTCTCATTTCACTACGATGTTTGATCTAACTACACCAGAACCTGACGTTCCTCGACCTGATAGCACAACGGTGACAACTGACCTACTTGTCAAACCTTTGATTACACAACTTGTTGCCGTGACCTTCTTGCAAGACCCACTTGATGAGCTCACTGATATGGATTTCACAGAACCAAATGAATCTTTTGCTTTCCACTTCACGTTGACGACACCAGCAACATTGGACGAAATAGTCGGCGTGATAACAAGTCTGCCGGAAGTGATTTTTCCATTAGCAGCTATGCGCAAAAGCCCAAAACCACTGGAATAAATCTTTACAGTACCGGTCGACATCACACGGCCATAGCAGTAACTCGCTTTGCCCTTTATCTTTGGCAAGCGAAAAGTCTTTTTGTTTGGTGATGTCCCTTCACCAAATCCATAAACACTCTTTGATCCTTTTTGAGCAATGCAATACAACTCAAAAAGATCAACGTTGTTTTGGTCTGCAGTATCTGCAATTACTGTGGCAACCAAATCAGAGCCCACAAATTTGCCCGTAATTGTTGGATTCTCAGGCGTACCTGCAAGTGTTCTAGACGTAAATCTTGTTTCACGGGTTCCAATTGAATTTGTGCCCTTAACAATCAACGTATGAGCAGTTTTCCGTTGCAACCCGAAGAAGGAGCACGTTGAGTCGCCTTCAGGCGCAATAGTGCACGATTGACTACCTTCAATTTCCACGGTCGGGTTGCCAATTAGTGGCGACCCACCAGTGTCTACATGAATCTTGGCCACAATCTCGTCAGAAGTGTTTGTGAAAGTTGCAAAGAATACCGGTGGTGAATTTCCAAGCAACTCAGCAGCTGACGTAACTCTGGTTGATCGTGAAAGCCCATTAGCACCGGCGACTCCGGGCGTATATGTCACCGTTCTACTGATGTTGGAAACAGTGCACGACAGTTCCCAAACGAGAGCGATACAACTCTTTGTTGCATCTTCACTAAAGTCCACGTTCCATGTTGCTGGTTCATTTGATCCATATGCATCCGCTGCGATTTCCCAATTAACCAAGAGACTTGTTGCGCCCGAAGGGTCTGGAGTGGCAGAAACAATCGCAGGAGCGGTGACTTCCGCATTAACAATCGGCTCAATTTGCACTGAAGCAACCGTTCCGTCCACCGATGCCAAAGTGATTTTGAATCGATTACGTGGGTCCGTCCATGAACGAAGCGGCAACAAGCGCGGATCTGTCGCGTAATCAATTCCATTCAATGCTGCAGTTGGTGGTGTCAGGTCACAGAGATAACTAGTACTCGATGGAGATCCCAGAATTCCACCAAGACTGATGCGATGTTCTGCAAATTCCTTTGAAGGTTCAAAGGTAATTACTAATCCACCGTGCACTGGACGATTGGGATCAGTCACATATGTGAGAGCGTTCGGGTTGTATTGCACCCAGTAAGAATTGTCACCCAGTGTTCCGTCTAGGCCTGGAATGTTTATTGCTGTCACCCCAAGGTCCGAACGATCAGGACGATTCAACGAATATGTTGAAGACGTTCCGGCCCACACTGCGCGATTAGGCTCAGGCAACCAACCGATGCTGGCAAGAAATGTCGGCGTATAAAAGCCGGATGGTCCGCCCATTCCCATGGTGCTGGTGACATCTCCGTACTCAACTTCTTCGCAGGCCTTCAAGTAGGTCATAGCGACACCGGCATTACATGCATTCGCATGAGGGAGTCCCAGGTTGTGCCCCAATTCGTGGGCCCAAATCCCCTCGTATTTTGGAGATGTGTAGGTCCATGTCAGTTTTCCACCCACTTCGCCAAGTCCACCGAAACTGCAGTCCTTGTTCTCGCCCGTAAACGTCATCATCAAATGGTTTGAGGTGTCGTATAGGCCTTTCTCCTTTGCAAACGCGACAGCCACGTCAGACATTGCATAGAAATCACACTGACCAGGCCCATTAACTGACGACACATCGAGAACAGACGTAAAGCGAACGCTTAATGCCTCCTGGTTCGCGGACTGCGCGCGCCACCAGGGCGTTAATTTGTCCACAATTGAGTTTGCGATAGTGCGGTCTGATGTTTTCCACGTTGCCCCCGCCCACTGCAATGGAATCACCGTTACTGTTCGCGATGCCAGAACACCCGAAGTCTTTACAGGTTGCCTCACTAGAACTGCGCTTGACATTGACCGAGCTGTGACTTCATCCCCGAGCGCGGTAGGAAATTCAAGTACCGATCCACTGACTTTGTCTACAACTACAGACGCGTCAACAGGCGTGAGGCTTGAACCCGTGTTGATTGCCCAAACGGAATTTCCGGCAGCTTCAAACCGCCCGTCATTCGACGCAAGTTTGCGTAACACTCCGCTCACCCCTTTCGGAGCAGTTCGCATTGCAGCATCGGCGGGCGCACTCCAGACCGCCGCACTTGCCACGACTACGGGAAACAGCAACCACGTTGCTTGAAACCTTTTCATTCTTTAAGCGTAACTGGAATCAATGGCCGACTACCGGCGTGCGCCATCACGAATGTAATGCTCGCACAGCCTTCAACAAAGGCGTGATGTCAACGTCGGCCCCGCTGCCCTTGCCGTCATTCTCGCCGTGGCCAAATGGATTGTCTAGATCGCGCACCAGCAGCCATAAGTAGGCGTAGGCAAGGCTAAGAACTGAAGGCGCAATCCACGACATGATCGACGACGGAAAGCTCACAATTGCAAGCGAGCCTTGCAGCACAAGCACCAAAATTGACATCAATACATAACCAGATTGAACAAATGACGTATTGCGAACCACCGCAACCCTGTTCAAAACCGCATTTAATTCACCATTGAGCACCATCAAACGCCCAACATAATGCGGCGCCATTCCTACTTTTTCTAAATCAACAATTAGCGCAGGGAAATCTGACAGCGAATTCCACATCTCATCTTCTGATTTGGTTCCGACAAACCACCCTGCAATCGCATTTGCAACTTTTGAGATACGTGCATTAACCAGTGATACGTCGAGATCTTTTGCCAATAAACCAGAATGTGCTGTGGAACGAAATCCGGCAAG
Organism: Bifidobacterium breve; assembly: GCA_945901725.1. Taxonomy (GTDB): domain Bacteria; phylum Actinomycetota; class Acidimicrobiia; order Acidimicrobiales; family Ilumatobacteraceae; genus UBA2093. The sequence continues at coordinate 21,200 of CAMDLK010000026.1, forward strand.
GGCAACAGCGACAGATGCAGGCAATTTTTCTGATTCTTTGTAGTCAGAAAGGACTCCACCGAGCATGAAACCAAGAATCAAAGTGACGCCGGTGATGACCGACCCGACCTCACTGAAGGTGGCTACTTCGCCGATTTCAAAGACTTCACGCAAGATGTACCGAAGCACCAGTACCGCTATAACGGCCGGCAAGGCCAGCACCGCCAAGCGAAAACGATTCAACAAGATCTGAAGGGTTTTAGTCTTTTGCACCTACAAAAACTAACCCATTGATTGGCAGCCCCAACGGGATTCGAACCCGTGCCGCCACCTTGAGAGGGTGGTGTCCTAGGCCACTAGACGATGGGGCCAAGTAGCGATAAAACTCTACCGAGCATGCAACCGTTTGGGAACGGGGGCCACTGTGCAGGGTCTTTATTGAGGTTCGCGGGGAAGGCCAAGTACGCGTTCACCCAAAATGTTGTGCTGAATCTCATCGGTGCCACCTGCGATTGATTGCCCAGGGACAGATACAAGAACTTCCGCCACCATGCCATCGGCTGGTGAAGCTGATCCCATCAACATTCCGTCTGCACCGGCAATGTGTCCGTGTGTAAGAGATGCGAGGCGCGCAATTGTGCTCATTGCCAATTTGCCGACTGATCCTTCAGCCCCGGGTGGTTTGCCCAATTCGCGAGCTGCTCGTGCACGATCTGCAGTCCACCCACTGACCTTTTGCATTGCGAGAATCCGTGCAACTTCTTGACGCAACATTGGGTCGGTATTGAGATTGCGTTCAGTTAGCTGAGGCGCGAGTAAATCAACTCGGCCTGCACGTTGCGGATACCACTTGTAGGTCTCCATGTATTCGGTGTATTCGATAAGTGCTTCTTGCACTGCTCGCCCACCGGTATTCACCTTTGGTCGCGACACGATATTGCCGAAGCGCCGTTCATGCGCAAGCGTTGCCAATGCAACAGTCCAACCTGCATTCACATCACCCACAACAAAATCTTTGGGAAGTCGTGCATCAGTCATAAACACTTCGTTGAACGACGAGTGATAATTCATCTGTGCAAGTGGGCGAACCATGACACCGTCTTGCTTCATTGGCAATACGAAATACGTGATGCCATGATGTTTTGAGACTGATGAATCGGTGCGCGCAAGCAAGATTCCGTAATCGGCATGATGTGCGCTGGTATTCCACACCTTTTGGCCATTGATGATCCATTCCTCACCGTCGAGTACTGCTTTGGCTGCAAGACCAGCAAGGTCAGAGCCTGCACCTGGTTCGCTGAACAACTGGCACCATGAATATTCACCCGTAAGAGTGGGACGCAAGAACCGTGACTTCATGTCTACTGAGCCATGTTCAAGAATTGTGGGAGCAGCCAGCGACATACCAACACCGGTAGGTAAACCAGGTGCGCCGATTGCATTCAGTGCAAGCGACACGGTGCGCTCGCTCCATGCGGGAAGACCTTTGCCCATCCATTGCGTTGGCCAATGCGGAACTGCCCAACCCGAGTCAACGAGGCGCTCGCGCCATTCGCGCAAGGACAGTTCAGGATTCCAGTTCTTGAGTAACCATTCAGTGCATTGTTCATGCACAGAGTCGGGACTGAGATCAACCGACATCGCGCTACTTAGAGTCCGGACGGATCAATTGCCATGCCGAAACGCAACTTGTTGTTGGCATGTCCGAGATGTTGCAAAGAGAACGCAGCACGAAATGCGTTGTATTGCCCTTGCGCTTCGAGCGTTTGATTAACAGATTCTTTGGCAAGCTTCAAAGCAAAGCCGGGTTTGGTTGCAATCTTCGCGGCCATCGCCATTGTGGCTGAGTCAAGATCTGCGGCCGGTACCACTCTGTTGATCATGCCAGCATCCATTGCTTCCTGAGCTGTGAATGTGTCGCCCGTGAAGAGAAGTTCTTTCGCTTTGCGCGCACCGAATTCCCATGGGTGGGCAAAGTACTCAACGCCATTGACGCCAAAAGCAACGACGGGGTCTGAGAATGTTGCGTCGTCTGCAGCAATGATGATGTCTGCGACCCACAACAGCATAAGTCCGCCAGCAATTGTCATTCCTTGTGCTGCTGCAATAACTGGCTTAGGGATATTGCGCCAACGCCAACACATGTTGAAGTACACCTCTTCTTCGTGCGCCATCATTCCTTCTTGGCCTTCGCCAGTAAATCCTGATTGAGGGAACACTTGCGGGAAATCAAGGTGGTTCGATTTGTCGCGCAGGTCATGCCCGGCCGAGAAATGTTTCCCTTCGGCACGAAGAACGATGACCTTCACGTTTGAGTCTCGAGCCGCTGCGTCGTAACAGGCATTGAGCTCATAGGTCATCTGATTGTTCTGCGCGTTGCGCTTGCTGTCACGATTCAGCGAAATAACGGCGATGCCTTGATCGCCAGGTTCATGAACACGGTATGAGACCGTTTCAAGGGAGTTGATGTCAACGTCCATTTGGTTGGGGAACAAGGACTCGAACCCTGAATAACAGTTCCAGAAACTGCTGTGTTGCCAATTACACCATTCCCCAGTGCGTGCACCAGTTTAGCGGTGACTCACCGTGACCACCACCGTGGACTTAGCCCGTGATATCGAACAAAGTGCCAAAACCAATGATTCGGCCAAGGGAAACACCAGCAATTTCACGAATCAGTTTCGATTTTTCAGTTGACCCAGACAGGACTCCATCAGGCGAAGCCGAGCTATGAGCGCTGAACCCCAAATCTTCTAACGACAATGCGGCACGCTGCACATGCCATGAACTACTGACGACCACCACGGAGCGAATTTCTGCGTTGTTCAAAAGCGGAGCGAGATTCTTTATGGATTCCCATGTGGATTGACCGACTGACTCAACAATGATGTCAGCGACTGGTACTCCCCTGTCGGTCAACCACCGTCGCGACGTATCACCCTCGGTGAATCGGTCTCCTGGTCGTTTCCCTCCCGTCACTGCAATCACCGGTGCCTGCTTTTGTTTCCATAGGTCAAGCGCATGTTGCAGGCGGGATTCAAGCAATGGCGATGGCACGCCGTCATATTGAGCCGCGCCCATGACAACTATTGCATCAACGGTTTTTTTGTACTGATGCGTGCCAGCCCATGTGAGTGAAACCGCAGCAATTCCCACATACGAAACAAGAGCGAGACACACTCCCACAGTAAGGACTAATGCAGAACGCACAAAAGCGCGCATGTTAGAAATTATCCCAGCCGTGCAATGCCGGCAGTGAGGCGACGAACTGTTTCATCACGACCAAGAATTTCAAGACTCTCAAACAACGGAGGTCCAACTGTTCGTCCGGTGATCGCTACGCGAATTGGCGCCTGGGTTTTGCCAAGCTTCAAGCCGTGGGCTTCCGTCCAGGTTTCAAGGATTCCCTTCAAACTGTCATGGTTCCAATCGGCTGTAGCAATTGCTGCGGCAAAGTCTGTTAGTACTTCGCGAGCAAAATCCGAACTCATTGTTTTGTTCCACGCGTCGTCATCAATTGCTGGGTTCTCTAGGAACAAGAAATCGACCATTGCAGGTATCTCTGACAAGGTAACAACTCGAGTTTGTATGAGCGGTGCTGCTTGAGTAAACACGTCAGCGCTGAAACGATCTGCAGGCCATGCATCGGTAGATGCGAGTACTGGAGTTGCTGCCTGAATGAATTCAGCTAACGACATTGCACGAATGTAATCACCATTGAACGCGGCCAATTTCTTGATGTCAAAGAATGCTGGAGAATGGTTAACGTTCTCTAAACGGAACTCTTCCACCATTGAAGACCATGGAACTATTTCAGTATCCCCAGCCGGAGCCCATCCGAGCGTCATGAGGTAGTTGATCATCGCATCAGGAAGAATACCTTCTTCGCGATACTGCTCAAGAGCAACTTTGTCTCGGCGCTTCGACAACTTCTTACGCTGTTCGTTAACAAGGACAGGAACATGCGCCCAAATTGGCGGTGTTGCGCCCAATGCTTCCCACAACATTTGTTGCTTCGGCGTATTTGGTAAGTGCTCTTCGGCCCGCACCACATGCGTGATGCGCATCTCGATGTCATCAACCACATTTGCGAGCAAGAACATCGGGCCGCCATTGCTGCGCAGCAATACGAAATCTTCAATAGTCTCGTTTGCAAATTCCACTTCACCACGAACAAGGTCAGAAACGATGGTTGCACCTTCTGGCACACGGAATCGCAATACATGCCCTGGGCCACCAGCAAGTCCACGGTCACGCGAGTAACCGTCGTAGCCCTGCTTGCCTGAAGACTTTGCGCGCTCTTGAATTTGGTCGGCCGTGAGGTCGCACCAATAGGCCTTACCTGCAGCATGCAGTTTCATGGCAGCAGCAATATGAAGTTCGGCATTCTGTGATTGGAAATACGGTCCTTCGAAACGTGGCGACTGTGAATCAATACCAAGCCACGACAGAGCGTCAATGATTCCTTGGGTCCATTCAGGGCTATTGCGGGACTCGTCAGTGTCTTCAATGCGTAAAACAAATGTGCCACCAGTACGCAATGCAAGCGCCCAGTTATAGAGAGCGGTGCGGGCTCCCCCAACGTGGAAAAAGCCAGTTGGAGAGGGGGCGAAGCGATAGCGAGGAGAATCAGACATGTCAGTGCAAGGTTAGTGGTACATCGATTGAACGGCGGTCAACGGTAGTTTGAAGAGATGGATGGCTATACAGAGACAGAACAACTCAATGTGCTCGGCGAGCGCCTACGCACGTGCTGCAATTCACCAGTAACAGGTTTCTACAGAACTGGCTGCTGTGAAGTTGGTGGCGATGATGTTGGGGTTCATGCCGTGTGCGCCATCATGACAGATGAGTTCCTTGAGTTCTCGAAGGCTGCCGGCAATGACCTTTCCACCCCGATGCCCCAATACGGCTTTGCAGGTCTCAAGGCAGGCGATCAGTGGTGCTTGTGCGCACCGCGTTGGCAGGAAGCCTTTGAAGAAGGCAAAGCTCCGCAAGTGAAACTTCATTCAACACACATGGCGGCCACAGAGTTTTGTGATGTCGAAGGACTACGCGCCCACGCAATTGATCTTTAGCGCGACAAAGTGTCGTGAGTAAAACTCATCAGCAAATCACCGTCGCCGGTGATTGATGAACTCAAACCATGAACGACAGGAAGAAGTTGTTCACAGAAGAATCGCGCAGTAGCAACTTTTGCAGCAATGTCATCTGCTGACATTTCCGAATGGACCGCCAAGTGCGCTGATCGAGCCATCACGTAGCCACCAACCAATGTTGACAGTTGCGT
>CAMDLK010000027.1 GCA_945901725.1 Bifidobacterium breve
CCGTAACAACCATCTGGTTGTTCTCACGTGTCACTGTTGCATCAGTTTTGACACCATCAACCTGAACGGCTGATTGCCCAGCATCAACTTTGTCAACAACAGGAGGACCAACAGTTGTTGTTGTAACTATTCTCGGCAGGGTTGTTGTAGCTGCAGTACTTGATCGTGATGGTGCAACAGTTGTAGTTGTCGGAACAGGAACGCCATTTGCACCAAGAACAGGAACAGTTGTCGTTGTTGGCGCAATGGTTGCGACCGATGCCTGACCTTGAGGCACTGTTGTTACAGGTGCCTGAATCACAATTGACAATGCAGGTGCAGCAGTTGTTGTAGTCACAGCCGGAATTGCTGTCCCAATAACCGTTTTGGAACCTGCCTTATAATTAGCACGTGTCACCGCAATAGTGACAGTCGCTGACTCACCAGCAACTAAGCCAGTAACCGTGATGTCATCAGTTGACCGCGACACTGAACCCTTGGAAGTAGTCAATACGTAGGTATAACTTGTTGAATAGTTCGAAATCGTAAACGTAAACCCAGTTGCAGTTGAAACAGGATTGGTAGCCGTTGGCACTACCGAATCGGGTAAGTCACTCACAACTGATGTCGCGGCTGATAACTCTGCTGTCGAAGATCCGATGCCGTTTGTCGCAATAACTGAAACCTTGATGTACTTATCTATGTCATCATCAGTCAATACATACGTACTGCTTGTCGCCGAAGTGATGTTCGTGTACGAACCACCAGACGATGACGCACGCTTCCATTGATATGCATAAGTAGATGGTGAACCCGACCACGAACCATTAGTTGTAGTCAATGTTGCACCAGTTCGTGTTGAGCCAGAGATAACTGGAACAGCTGAGTTGATGGGAGCAGCAGGAGTTGTGTAGCGCACAATGACTATTCCAGATCCGCCATTAGCGCCACTTGCTTCCCAGTCGCCGCCGCCTCCGCCGCCGCCGGTGTTTGCTTGACCAGCGGTTCCGTTCACACGATCGTTGTTGGCACCGTTGCCGCCGCCGCCATTTCCGCCACGACCAAATTCGACAGTTGCGCTGGAGTTGTTGTTAGCACCACCGCCGCCGCCACCGCCGTAATATGTCGAAGTTCCGGAAATTGAATAAGGAAGCCCATCGCCGCCGTTGCCACCTGGAGTTCGTTGAGCACCAGGAAATTCGGAATAAAGGAATCCACGAATTCCAACTGAACCTGCTCCACCGCCACCACCTGCGCCAGTTGCACTTGCTGTGCTTGGCCCAGTCGCTCCGGCAAATCCTTGTGAAGATGCACCTGGTGCTGCATTCGAATCTTGACCAGCACCACCACTTGAAGCGCCAGCGCGCCCACCTGCTTGACGTGCGCCGCCACCGCCGCCGCCATAAGCGACAATGCTGTTGAAGCTTGAGTTGGATCCATCGCCGCCAGACACGCTTGCGGCACTTCCACTACCTCCATCACCGACTACGACAGTGTACGAATTTCCAGGCGTAACTGAATATGACGAGTTATAAACGACACCTCCTGCTCCGCCGCCGCCACCAGATCCGCCGCCACCGCCACCAACAATGAGGTACTGCAATGAAGAAACATTTGCTGGGGCCGTCCACGTGCGACTGCCAACGGATGAAAAAGTGACAACCGTGTCCGTACCGACCACTGTTGAAACTGGTGGCACAGGCAAATTGACCGACATCGTGACAATCGTGTGGTCCCAAAAATAATTACCCTTGTTTCCAACAGTGAGGTAGACCATCTCACCACTTTGCAGTTCTACTGACGCCCCATTGAGTTGAGTTGTCGTAGTCGTGCCATTTGCAATTGTTCCTGACTTCAGAGACAGGTAGCGCGCAGTGCCCGAGAGCCCGCGCTGAAATGAATACGCAATTCCATCGTTATTGTTTTGGGGAAATGCCAATCTCAAAGTGGCCGCATAATCAATTAGTACTGTTGCGCCAGTGGTGTTTTTCCAGCCAATTGCTGCACGATAGGAACTGCTATCGGGGTGAATCAATAACTCTGCATTACTTCCAAACGTATTGCCCCCATGAAGGTTAGACGCGGGTCGAGTTTGGATAAACTGAACAAAGGGATAATTCCCGTTTACTCTGTCGTTATCCCACTGATTCTGATTGAGGACGCATTCATTGCCTGTCGTTTGCCAATTAGGCAACAGTGTTGCAGTTGAGAGGTTGTCAGGAATCTCGAAGTATTGCCAACTGTTTGAAGCCGATTGAGCGCCTGGCCCCGAAACTAAATTCTCTATCGCAGTGCCATAACCACCGGCAGGCGCTGCAGAGACCACATGACTAGTGGAGGCGAATCCGGCGGCGAACACGCCAAGTGCTCCGACTAATGCCAACATGGTGCGGGTTGGAACAAAGCGTCGAATCATCTCGGAATCGTACATTTAAAAGCCAATGACTTCCGTTAACGGAGAATGACTTTCTATCTGCCAATCTGCAGACCCGAGAAGGGTTTCCCTCAACGCCCGTAGGCTCTTTGAGTGTCTGAATCACCCGAAATCCTGAGCGAAGCGGCCACCAGGCGCACATTTGCCATCATTTCCCACCCTGACGCAGGCAAGACCACACTCACGGAGAAGTTCCTTTTATATGCGGGTGCTATTCAGACCGGTGGCGCTGTGAAGGCACGCGGCGACAGACGAGCTGCCACTTCTGACTGGATGGCGATGGAACGCCAACGTGGAATTTCAATTTCATCGACTGTGTTGCAGTTTCCATATCGCGATTGTGTGTTCAATTTGCTCGACACTCCTGGTCACCGTGACTTCTCTGAAGACACATACCGCGTGTTATCTGCAGTTGATGCCGTCATTATGGTGCTCGACGTTGCAAAAGGTATTGAACCCCAGACATTGAAATTGTTTGAAGTGTGTCGCGCACAAAATCTTCCTGTGATTACGTTCTTCAATAAGTACGACAGACCGGGTCGTGACCCGTTGGAACTACTTGATGAAGTGGAACAACAAATTGGTTTGCGCCCTACCCCAGTTACGTGGCCTGTCGGCCAGTCTGGTGATTTCCGCGGTGTGATTGATCGTCGTACCGGAGACTTCGTTCGTTTTACTCGTGTTGCACGCGGGTCATCTATTGCACCGGAAGAAATTGTTAGCCCTGAACAAGCAGCAATTGATGAAGGACCTGCATGGAAGCAAGCGCTCGACGGATGCGGACTTCTTGATGCAATTGGCGCCGATGTCGATATTGAAAGTTTCCTTGCCGGTGAAAGCACACCCGTATTTGTGGGTTCTGCAATCACCAACTTTGGTGTGCAAATGCTTCTCGACGCAGTTGTTGACCTTGCACCTGCTCCTGCGCCTCGTCCCGACGTAGATGGTGACCCTCGCCCGCTTGAAGCAGAGTTTGCTGCCTTTATTTTCAAGATTCAGGCCAACATGGATCCGAACCACCGTGACCGAATCGCGTTTGCACGAATTTGTTCAGGCAAGTTTGAACGTGGCATGGATGTTGATTGCGCACGTACTGCAAAGAACGTAGGAACAAAATATGCCACCACTGCATTTGGTTCAGAACGCGAAACAATTGAAGAGGCATTTCCTGGCGATGTGATTGGCCTTATCAACACGTCAGGCTTACAAATTGGCGACACGTTGCATGCAGGAAAAGCTGTTTCCTTCCCTGCACTTCCACGATTCGCTCCCGAAGTGTTCGCCACTGCTCGCCCACTTGATTCTTCAAAGTTCAAACAGTTCCGTCGCGGCATGCAACAACTTGATGAAGAAGGCGTAGTGCAGGTATTACGTGACCCAGACATGGGCGATGCTGACCCTGTGCTTGCAGCAGTTGGTCAATTGCAGTTTGAAGTGTTGGCTCATCGTTTGCAGCACGAATTCAATGCACCAGCTGAAATCTTGAATGCGGATTATCAGGCGATTCGCGTTACCGACAAAGAATCAATTCCACGTTTGCGTGAAATTGGCGGCATTCGTATCCTGCGCCGTAGTGATGGCGAACTTGTTGCATTGTTCCAAAGTAAATACCGGTTGCAGCGCCTTGAAGCAGACGAACCAGCGCTTACATTGATTCCAATTCTTGCGGGCAGTCGGGACTGACATGATTCTGATTGATGCTGAAGGGCTCAAGGCTTCTCGTCCTGGTCGTCCGTTGTTCGAAGATGTCTCCATTACGTTGAGCACTGGCGACCGCTTGGGTGTTGTTGGTCTTAATGGCTGTGGCAAGAGCACGCTGTTTCGTATTTTGTCGGGCGAACTACGCCCTGATGCTGGTGTTGTACGCACTGGTCGCGGTGCGCGTATTGGTGTGTTGCCACAATTGCCCGTGTTGCCAGAAGGAACCGTGCGCGATGCAGTGGGCGGTGGCTGGCAAGGCGAAGCAATGCTGGACAAACTTGGCATGGGCGACATGGTGGAAGCAGATACGCGTGAACTATCTGGCGGCCAATTAAAGCGCGTTGCATTGGCCCGACTTCTTGCTGGCGAATGGGACTGCCTAATTCTTGACGAGCCAACAAACCATCTGGACCTGGATGCGATTGGCTTTCTTGAAGAGACACTCGCACGATTCCCTGGTGGACTCGCGATTGTTACGCACGATCGACATGTTCTAGACCGAGTAACTAACCGAGTGCTTGAGATTGATCGCGGACATGCGTACTTACATATTCCAGCTGGCGAAAACGCTGGTTCTGGATATGCCGCCTACTTGGCTGCTCGTGCAGAACGTGAAGAGAATTCCGCAACAGCTGAACAAGTACGCAAGAACGCTGCAAAGAAAGAGCTCGCATGGTTGCGCCGTGGTGCACCAGCGCGAACTGCAAAACCAAAGGCACGTATTGCAGCTGCTGAAGCACTGATTGCGAATAAGCCAGATGGCCCAGCACGCCAGGGCGAATTGGGATTAGACCTTGGTAGCAAGCGGCTCGGTTCAAAGGGAATCGAAATGCAAGGAGTTGGTTTCACATGGCCAGATGGTCATGAAGTGCTGCACGCTTTTGATCATGCATTGGAACCTGGCGATCGTTTAGGAATTGTTGGGCCAAACGGCGCAGGTAAGAGCACTTTGCTCGACATGATTGCTGGTCGCCTCACGCCGACCGTTGGCACCATTGATATTGGCAAGACCGTGCTGGTCGGTTACTACGACCAGTTGGGCAAAGAGCTCGACCTATCAAAGCGCGTGCGTGATGTTGTGGCCGGTGACAAGGGTTCCCCATCTGTAGAAGACCTGAACCTAATGAAGCGATTCTGGTTTGATGGTGATGCGCAGTTTGCTCCGTTGAGCACATTGTCGGGCGGAGAACGTCGCAGATTGCAATTGCTTCTCACACTGATTGAACAACCAAATGTGTTGTTGTTAGACGAACCAACGAACGACCTCGACCTTGACACTTTGCGCGCACTTGAGGATTACCTTGATGATTGGCCAGGCATTGTTGTCGTCGTTAGCCACGACCGCGCATTTATTGACCGAACCGTGGAAGAGATTTTGGCGCTTGATGGTGAAGGTGGGGCAGCATTGGTACCCGGCGGCGTTGCAACATGGCTACAACAGCGTTCCGCACGCGTATCTACGCCACGTTCTGCACCAAACCAAAGATCATCTTCAACTAAACCCGCAAAGCAGAAGTCATCGCGTAGCCCGAGCACGTTGAACAGACTGATTGCCAACGTTGAAAAAGAAATGACGAAGCGCACAACGCGCCAGACAGCGTTGTATCAAGACATTGCTGATGCTGGTAATGACCATAAGAAACTTGCAGCGTTAGGCGAGGAACTTGCTGCATTGCAAACGGCAATCGAATCGCTTGAAACTCAGTGGTTAGAACTCACCGAAGAACTCGGGAACTAGTTCATGTCTCTGTCTCTGTAATACATGGACAAATGCTCGATGTCTTTTTCACGACCAGCTGCGATCTTTAGAGCAACCCATTGTTCTTCGGTAATCAACCGAATCTTCAGTAGCTCCACACTCAGAACCTGAGAATCTGGAGCGAGTTGTGAGTATCCAGACGGTGCACCCTCTGGTGAAAAAACTAGATCAAGTAGTCCAAATCTAGTGAGTAAGTGGAGAGTGTTGTACTGACTCCAATTTTCAAGACGGTGATGTGGAAACCACGTTCCGCCATCTTCTGCCGTAAATAGGGCTGCTCCTACATTCTCAAAGAATCGGGAAAGCCTCTTGTAGTTTTCCGCCGATCGTTTCGGTGTTATGTCCAGGTCAATTGTGGCGGGAACCGGTAAGCCCAATTGTTGTGCAGCAATTCCACCGATTACGACATATTGAACCTTTTCTTTTTCCAGTTCTTCAAACAATTTCTGAATATCAAGTTCTGGAACCTCGACCATGTGCACTAATTCGCTTTCCTTCGCGAGTTATGTGTGCACGAACCTGCGACCGAGGCAAAATCTTCTCTGCAGACTTACGAGACGCATCATGAGTGTCTGGTTCTGCAAGTCGCATACGCAATTCCATTCCTGTGACTCGAATGAGCCTCGACAGTGTTTCAACCGATGGAGATCTTTTGCCTGATTCATATGCCGAAATTGCGGCCTGGCTTGTCTTGCCTTTTCGGGCTAGTTCGGCCTGAGTGAGACCGGCCTGCAAACGAGCGGTATGAATCAAATTGCGGGAATACACCTCTTTGGCCATATTTCAATTATACCTGTACAGATATAATTAGTTTGAAATAGTTGATGACTAATTCACAAAAGACGCAAGCTCAGCTGCGGTAATTCCTGCAAGAGTTTCGCGGCGAATCATGCGGCCATTCACATCGTGGCGCATTGGCACATCTACATGGTGTGGCACCGCAAGCACAATGGCTCCGGCGGCTAGAGCCGAGGCAACACCCGTTGGAGAATCTTCAATTGCTACACACTTCGTAATGTCGACGCCCAAACGTTCTGCAGCTAATAAGTACGGGTCAGGGTGTGGCTTGCCGCGCTCGACATCATCGCCCACAACTGACACATCAAATGCGCCAGTCGGCAGTGCATTCACTACCTCGTCTGCAAAGCGACGCCACGACATGGTGACAAGCGCAGTAGGAATTCCGGCAGTGCGGACATCAGCAAGTAACTCACGTGCACCCGGACGCCATGGCACTTCACGCTTCAGTTCCGTGACCACACTGTCCAACAGCAGTTCAACAATTTCATGCGGTGTCAATCGAACACCACCATGCTTAATCATGAAACGACCAGAATCTAGAAGGTCAAAACCTACAACGGATCGTGCGAGGTCATCGCTCCAGGAATCACCGTGTTCTGCCACAACCGCGTGTTCGGCAGCGAACCAATACGGCTCAGTATCAACGATGGTGCCGTCCATATCCCACAACACGGCTTGCAACTGATTCAACTCGGGATTCGGCACCTCATTGACTGTACTTCTCGCCATACTGGATAGTCGTGAGCAGCATTGTTGTATCTGAATTGGCATATTCGCCTCCTGGCGCAGACCAACTGTTCTTTGATGTCAGCTTTGGCGTCTCCCCTGGTGAGCACGCAGCGATTGTTGGGCCTAATGGTGTTGGCAAATCAACAATTCTGAAAATTCTCACTGGCCAATATGAAGCAGACGATGGCGAGTACAGCATTGGTGGCACGTTCCTGCAGATGACACAGGACGTTGGCATGAGCCGACCTGATGACAGTTTGCGCGACATGCTGATTGAAGTTGCTCCAACTGCACTGCGCGAGGCGGGAAAGAAACTCTTCGCTGCTGAAAAAGCAATGATGAGCGGTGAAGACGATGGCATGAAATACGCCGAAGCTCTTGGCGATTGGGGTGACCTTGGCGGGTATGACCTTGAAACTCAGTGGGCAGCATCTGCACAGCGCAGTGTGAAGACACCCGTTGATAACTTTGCGACACGTCTTGTGAGCCAACTATCTGGTGGAGAACGCAAGCGTCTAGTTCTTGACTTATTACTGACATCAGGTGCCGACGTGTTGTTCCTGGACGAACCAGATAACTACCTTGATATCCCGACTCGTGGTTGGCTAGAAGAACAGATCAAGGCGTGCAAAAGCACGATTCTTATGGTGAGCCATGACCGCACGTTGTTAGAGCGTGTGGCAACAAAGATCATTGCTGTTGAAGGTTCAGGCGCGTGGGTGCATGGTGGTTCGTACGTGACGTTTCCCGAAGCACGACAGAAGCGCCAGGAATTATTGGGCGACGACTTGAAGCGTTGGAACGATGAAGAGCGTCGACTGTTTCATCACATGAAAATCATGAAGCAACGTGCAGCACAGAACTTCAAGAACGCAACAAAAGCAAATGGCGCAGAAACACGCTGGGAAAAGTTCGTAAAAGCTGGACCGCCTCCTCCGCCCGTTGCAGACCAACAGATTTATGTTCGCTTCCGCGGTGCAGACTCTGCTCGCCGCGTCGTGAAGTTCGAAGCAGTTGCTATTGGCGAGCTGTTCATGCCATTTTCAGATGAAGTGCATTTTGGTGAGCGCCTTGGGTTGATCGGCCCGAACGGAACCGGAAAGACTCACCTTCTCAACGCACTGAATGGCAAAGCGGAAGGCCTAATTGGCGACATTACGTTTGGGCCTCGCACTTCAGTTGGCATGTTCAACCAAGTGAACGACAGACCAGAGTTTCACGGGCGTGAATGTATTGAAATTGTTCGCGACAGGTTGTCAGACGAACAAAAGTCAATGGGGGCACTCGCCCGCTACGGCTTGCGCAACAATGCTCGCCAAGAATTCCAGACATTGTCAGGTGGGCAAAAAGCACGCCTTGAAATTTTGAGCCTTGAACTAGCTGGCCACAACGTGTTGTTGCTTGATGAACCAACTGACAACCTTGACATTGATTCATCTGAGGCTCTCGAGCGTGCCATAGAAGGTTTCGAAGGCACTGTGATTGCAGTAAGCCACGACCGCACATTCCTTGCGAACTTTGACAGGTTCATCATGATTACTGATGATGGCGATGTGTATGAGTTGCCTGATTACGACATTGCATTGGCTGGGCTCTCTGCCCCTGCAGAACTTGCAACGTTGCGTCTTGCAAAACCTCTCACCGTCTGAGTCATTCCCCAGTAGGCCCGCTCGTCGCAACTACAAGTAGCGTCACCTACATGAAAGCTGCTGTTTATTACCAGACTGGCGGACCTGAGGTCCTTAAGTACGAAGACGTGGCCGAGCCACTACTGCGCCCAGGCGGAGTACTTATTGATGTTGCTGCAATTGCGATTCAAGGCGGTGACACACTGAACAGAACTGGTGGAGCATTAGCAACTAAGCCCCACATCGTTGGCTACCAAGCTGCAGGCATTGTGCGTGAAGTTGGCGAAGGTGTTACCGCGTTTACTAAAGGACAACAAGTCGTTGCCACTATGGGATTCGGATCACATGCTGAAGTCATCAGTGTTCCCGCTGGATCTGTATGGGCAGTGCCAGCTGGTTTATCGCTACAAGAAGCTGCTGGTATTCCTATTGAATTCGGTACAGCAGATGATTGCTTGTTTGAATTCGGCCGTTTGAAGGCCGGCGAAACCGTTCTCATTCAGGCCGGAGCAAGTGGTGTTGGCCTGGCAGGTATTCAGTTGGCAAAAGCTGCAGGCGCAACGGTGCTTGCAACTGCCTCAAGTGATGAGCGCCTTGAACGTTTGAAGGAATACGGACTTGACCACGGCATCAACTACACAAAAGTAGATGCGGCAAAAGAAGTGTTGGAATATACAAATGGTGCAGGCGTGAACTTGGTTGTTGACTCTGTCGGTGGTTCCACTTTGGAAGGCAGCGTTGTCATGTTGGCGTATCGCGGTCGCATCAGTTGGGTTGGCCGCGCAGGTCGCGAGCCACGTCCGCCAGAGATTGGCGCAATCATGGGCAAGAATGCATCCATCACCGGTGTTTTCCTTGGTGCCGAGATGGCAATGAATCCAACACGTACTCACCCAATGATCGAGAGTCTTATTGCACGCATCGCAAAGAAGGAACTGACAGTTGTTATTGACTCGACATTCCCATTGTCTGATGCGGCAGGTGCACACCGCCACATCGAAAGCCGCAAGGCATTTGGTCGCGTACTGCTTATCCCGTAACTAGAATTCAGCCCGTGACGTCTTCAACTGATCTCCCCATTGTCGGCTTTGTAGGCACTGGCCATATCGCCACGTTCCATTCAAAGATGCTGAAGATCAGCGGAGTGCCAATGACACGCGGTGGGTGTTTCGACATTGATGCTGAACGCGCTGCAACCTTTGCGCAAGCTTCTGGCAGCACCGTGATGCCATCAGCAGATGAAGTGATCGCATCGAGCGACATGGTGTACATCTGCACCTGGACAAGCGAACACCAATCATTGGTGGAAAAATGCATTGCAGCGGGAAAGCCCTTCTTCTGTGAAAAGCCATTGAGCATCGGATTATCTCAAGCTGCCGAAATGCATACGGCTGCCACGGCTAGTGGGTTAACACATCAATGCGGTTTAATTCTGCGGCGCTCCCCTGCATATTTGTGGGCCCGCGAACTCATTTCTGACCCGGCAGCGGGCGCGCCAATGGCTGTGGTGTTCCGTGATGATCAATTCATTCCGGTCCAAGGCCATTACAAATCAACATGGCGTGGCGACGTAACGAAGGCTGGTGCTGGCACATTGCTAGAACACAGCATTCATGATGTTGACATGTTGCGATTCCTTATTGGTGATGTTGAATCTGTCAGCGCACGTGCAACATACCGCCACGAAATCGAAGGAATTGAAGATGTGGTTGCAGCCTCAATCGGTTTTGCTAACGGCGCTGTCGGAACATTGACAACTATTTGGCATGACAACTTGTCACGCCCCAGCCTGCGCAACGTTGAGGTCTTTTGCGAAAATCGCACAGTTGTCATTGCAGGTGACGATTGGTTCGGGCCTGTTACGTGGAGCAACGCCGATGGAACAACAGGGTCCCTTGAAGGCACAGAGTTATTGGAAAAGACTGCGCCATTAGCTATTGGCGACGCAAATCCTGATGGTGCATTCGTTAAGGCTGCAGTAGATGGCACGGCAGGCTTTCCTGATTTCTCTATTGCATTGGAAGCACACCGCATTGTGGAAGCTATGTATCGCAGTGCGCGAGATAACGGCAATGCTGTGCGTGTTGCTTCAGTTCAACCGTGACATACATCGTCACTTCTGTCGCGTTGGCCGACATCATGCAATTGCGTGTTGCAGTATTGCGCAAAGGTACCCCTGTTACAGACTGCAACTACCCAGAAGACGCTTACCCAGACGCTGTTCATTTCGCAATCTTCCATGAAGGCACTGCCATCGCCACTTCTTCGTGGTTTATGAAGGAATGCCCTGAGAAACCAGGCATAACTGCAATGCAGCTAAAAGGAATGGCAGTTGCGGATGAACTTCAGGGGGCTGGCCTAGGCGCATTGCTGATTGACGCAGGTCTTGCGCTGGCGAACGAACGCGGTGCAGCAATTGCATGGGCACGAGCACGCGACAGTGCGCTGGGGTTCTACGAACGACTTGGTTTTGTATCTACCGGTGACGGATTCATTGATGGCCCTACCGAGATGCCACACCACATCGTGGTACGAACGCTCTAGTCCTGCACTGTTACAACAGTTGCAAACAAGAGTGTTTGGTTTGGCGCTGGGGATACGCGTGTATTCATGTTCCACGCACCTGAAAAGGGAAACTGCACGATGCCAATCCAATGATTCGGGCCTATCTCTGTCATAGAAACTGGAATTGCGGGAATGTTGCGCGACGGTAGATCGAATTGCACAGTTACTGACTCGGCCGGTGTTAGCGAACCGCCTGGTGGCGTGAGAATTACGTGAACTTCTGCTGTGCCGACAACGGCTGGTACAACTGACAGTTCAGCCACAATGTTGTTTTGCACCTTTGTGGCACTAAACGAAATTGGTGTGGATGGCTTTGCGTTCGGTGATTGCGCAACCATTAATGATGTAACGGCAAGAACCAACACAACCAACGTTGACTCCCATCTGATGATCTTCGTAATCGATGAAAATCCGTACATTTGCAATTTGGCTCGAGCTTTCGACCCAAAGACAACTACAGCTCCAACAAGCAGAGTCTTGAGAAGCAATAACTTCCCGAAATTTGTCTGGGTAATAGTGCTGATTCCGCCAAGCAAATGAAGCCCTTGCACAACGCCCGTCACAACTACTACCGGCATTGACCACGTTGCCATCTGAGAAAATCTCTTGGCCTCATTTTCAACGTTGTTGTCTTTGGAAACAACAGCAAGTGCCAGTAGTGCGCCGACCCATGTAGAAATTGCAGCAAGGTGAATCATGTCGAGAGGGACAAATATTCCCGGCAAAGTTCCGGCACTTTGGTGTCCACTTGCGGCGTACGTAGCAATAGTGATGACCGCAGTAGCAATGACACCGATACGCCAGCGGCGGCTGACCGTCGCAGATGCTGTGAAGGTGATGAAACCCCACGCAAACGCACAAATGACACGTATGAAGAGCGCAAGGCCTAAGCGAGTCTGCATCACTTCGCCAATTAAGAATGAATCAAACAATGATCCCCATGATTTTCCAGCCGTGTACGGACCTTGCATGAGTAATAGGCCCAGTGAAGAAACGGCAACGGATACAGAGGAATACCGCAGCGATTTGCGTACCCGAGCATTTCCCAACAAAGGAGAGCGCCACAACAATGAAACGCAACCAATGAGAAGTATCAACCCGAGAAAACCAAGCAAGCGGAGAATCGACATCGGGTTTCCAAGAGGCGAAGTTGTCTCAGTTCTATTGAGTACATCTTCTAACAACGCGGCACTTGTACCTGTGGATTTTGTTCCGATCTCAAAAGGGAACGCACCAGTAACCGGATGTCCGTCGGCGCTGACTACGCGCCATACAACCACATAAACGCCGTTCTTGAGGGTGGGGACTTCTGCAGTGACTACTGATGCGTCTGATGTAGACCGCACTGTGTTGCTTTTGGAGACTTCGCGTTGTTCAGAGTCATACACACGAACATCACCCAACGTGTCTTCAACTTGTTCGTCGAAGTCCAATCGAATCTCTTTTGGGGAAGACGCGAGAAGTGCAGACGCCTCAGGGCTAGACGATTCAAGAATCGCATGGGCGCTTGCAATTCCTGGAATAAAAGTGAGTGCCAAAACTGTGCTTGCAATTGCAGCACCAGATAACCGCCGAAATGTATGGAGCGTCACAATCCGGGACCCTTTGGCAGGCCCTCTACAACGGCACGTTGCAACAACCATGCAAGGCGATGTTTCTCATTGAGTTTCAACGCTGCTTGTGGAATTTGCGTCAAGCCCATTGGGTGACTTGCAGCCCACGCCATTTTCTGTCGCTCGAGTTCAAGCCGAACATACATATCAGGCCACTGGTCGTAACCAATACCGACATCAAGGTCTGTGAGATGAATGACGCTTTCACGCCAGCGAAGAAATGGGATCTCATGCATTGCTATTACAGACCCTGAAACAACTGTTCCAGTTCCATTCCACATGGCGTTAGTTGCACCTGCCCATGCACCTTCCAACATGTACACGGCCTTGCGTAACTCTTTAGTTGCTTGCTCGGAGCTCCATAATGACGCTTCCTCGATACCCGCATTACGGGCATCAACTCCACCCGGATACTGCTCGCCGACTTCTCCCCTGCCGGCACACGCCAAGAGATGCACCAAACTACGGGCGTTCATAGTGAGATGGCCAATAAGAGTTGTTCTGTTCCACCCTGGCAAGGAAGAAGGCCCGGCGAACTGTTCTGCAGTCAGAGTGTCAACAACTTCCAGAAGACGCTGATGTGTAGCGGCAACGCCCTCAACGCATGAATCAAGCAAACGTGGATCTAAGGGGTTAGGCACAATATGACCGTACTACGGCAGTACTTTGCGCCTCAATCAGAACGACGTTGTGCGGTTTGGCACCACAATGATGGTGCCGTCGTCTTCTCGGTGCACACGCACAGAGACGCCGTAAAACTCGCCCAAAGTCTCTGGGCGAAGAACATCTCCGGCCGGGCCTTGAGCCACCACATGACCAGCGTGCATCAGTATCAAACGATCTGAGTAAATGCCAGCCAAGGTGAGGTCATGCATTGCAGAGACCACCGTGAGACCGTGTTCGCGGCGCAATTTATCTACCAACTCCAATGCTTGCTGTTGATGGCCAATATCGAGAGCAGCCGTTGGTTCATCGAGTAACAAGATTGGTGCTTCTTGCGCGATGGCGCGAGCAATAACCAGTCGTTGACGCTCGCCTCCCGACAATGTGTCGACATCGCGCGTTGCAAGAGCGGCTAAGTCGAGGCGATCAATGACATCATCGACCATCGAGTGGTCAAGTTCAGATTCACGACCAAAATGAGTGACAAAAGGGTTGCGTCCAAGCAACACGTACTCTGCACCAGTCATGCCAGAAGGCAACACAGGCAATTGCGGCACATAGGCGATTAGTTGCGCACGTCGACGCGACGAACGTGCCGTAAGTGGTGAGCCATCAACCAAGATTCGACCCGAATGCGGAACGACACCAGCAATAGAACGCAACAATGACGACTTTCCAGCACCGTTCGGCCCGATGATGCACAACCATTCGCCTGGTTTCACTGTGTCAGTAAATGAAGCGACAGCAGTGCGCTTGGCGTAATCGACTCTGACCTGATCAAACGCTAAAGATGTCATCGTTCATTCTTTCGTGTACGCAAAATAAGCAAGAAAAATGGAGCTCCGAGAAATGCGGTGACCACACCGATTGGAGTTTCGGCTGGATTGTCCAACACTCGGCCAGGAATGTCGGCAAGTATCAAAAACGCAGCACCGAACAACAAAGAAATCGGCAATACAAGCCGGTAAGACGTTCCGACAACTAGTCGAACCGCATGGGGCACGATGATGCCAACAAAACCAATGAGGCCACTGACTGCCACTACCGACGCCGTACCGAGAGTTGCTGCGATAACAACTGCAAGTCGAACGCGCGACACGTTGACACCAAGTGCAGCTGCCTCTTCATCGCCGACTCGTAATACATCAAGAAGGCGACGATGCAACAACAGCACAACTGTTGAGAAGACAACATACGGAAGCACCAAACGAACGTCGCTCCATGTGGCGCTAGAGAGTCGGCCAAGAATCCATGAATACACCTGACGCACAACATCAGAGTTGCGTTGCAATAGAAATGTCTGAGCGGCAGTCGCTAATGATGTGACTGCAACACCGGCAAGTACAAGACTGGTGGAACTACGTTCACCCTTTGCTGTCGTGCCTAAGAGATACGTAACGAGAACAGCAATCAGGCCGCCGCCGAATGCAATCATCGGTAACGGGTCAATAATCCAACTGCTTGTGCCAGACCGATTAACAGTTATAACAATCGTTGCGCCAAGACCTGCACCAGCAGCGACTCCTAACAAGTAGGGATCAACTAATGGGTTACGAAACACGCCCTGGTAACTGGCGCCAGCAATTGACAACGTTGAACCAACGATGGCTGCGAGCACCACACGAGGCGCACGAATTTGCCACACGATGGACCAATCAGTAGCAGTCAAACCGCTATCAACCGAGAAAAATGGCAAGCGATCCACTAGCTCAAGCGGCACACGCCACCATGTTGGGCCTGCTGGTCCAATCATCAAGCCAAGTAACAATGAGCATGCAAGCGCAACGACAGCAGAAGGTATCCACCACCGGCTTGCGCCTCGCATGCTCATTGAAGCTGACATCAGTAATTACTACTTGTTTGCTGCTGCAATTGCTGCTGCGAATTGTTCAACCAAGTCGACAACGCGAGGTCCCCAACGAGACGCTACGTCATCATCAAGCTCTACAACTTGATTGTTCTTCACAGCGTCAATACCTGCCCAGCCTGGGCGCTTAGCGACTTCTGCAGCGCTAGTTGCGCAGCACTTCGTATCGGCGAGGAAAATAACAGAAGGATTTGCTTTTGCGATTACCTCAGCATTGAGTTGCGGGTAATCATTTCCGGCTTCAACCCCATCAGCGATATTTGTGAAACCGAAAGGCTTCAACAATGCACCGACAAAAGTATTTGAAGTTACTGAATACAAGGTGTTGTCTAGTTCGTAGAAATATGACTTCGGAGACATAGGAGCTGAGATGTTCTCTGTTGCCTTAGCAATGCGTGACTTCATTGAGTCAATCAATGTTGCGGCATCATCCTCATGGCCAGTAAGAGCACCAAGTTCTGTAATTTGCTTGTAGACATCGTCCAGCGTTGCGGCGGCAGCACCAGTCCACACTGTGATTTTCTGACTAGATACTGACTGCAGTTGCTCGGTGATCTTGTTCATATCGTTTGAAATCAACACAACATCAGGTGTGTAACCAAGAATTGCTTCTGCGCTTGGTTCGTACGCAGAAATCTTTGTCACTTTGTCTGCTACTTCAGCTGGGTATGTGCTGAGCGAGTCAACAGCAACAACTTGGTCACCTGCACCAATGGCGTACAGCATCTCTGTTGCTGTTGGCGACAAGCTGACAATGCGGACACTGACTTCGGGAACTGTGGTGTCTGGCGTTGAGCCACTACTTCCACAAGCCGCAAGGACAAATGTTGCAGCTACTGCTGCGGTAATTGCTCGTATTCGAGACATTCTGATAATTGACATGGTTCTTCCTCCAGGAATTTGGAGAAAGAAGAGTGGGTCACATTGAAAACAGCTGACGCTGCACTCTCCGCGGACCGCCCTTCCTTCGAGGTTCGGTTATTCGCATACACAAACAGGCGACCGGACTTGTCTGGATCGGATTTCTCCGACCAGCATCACCGTTGCGAGACAGTGCCGGAGTTTCGCCGGACTTCGCTGGATTGAGTACTGCACATCATTTCACTGATGCGCTATTTGTCACAGTAGCAGAGGTTGATACGGGAGCACACAATTGCGTGCTGGCGTTTATGCCACGTAGTCAATAATGCGCTGGATACCGTCGACTAGGTCGTCATCGCCAAGCGCGAAAGAGAATCGCGCAAAGCCAGGAGCTCCGAATGCTTCACCAGGCACGATTGCCACGTTGACATCAGTGAGAATCATGTCTGCCAATTCCATAGTGTTCTTTGCAGACTTGCCCTTGATGTCACGGTTCAACAAACCAGAAAAGTTGGGGAAGCAATAGAAAGCACCTTGGGGTTCCATGCAGGTAACACCAGGAATAGTGGACAACATTTTGTGCATCAGTACACCACGACGTGCAAAAGATTCGCGCATCATGTGTACAGCTGATAAATCACCACTGACTGCAGCAAGTGCTGCAACCTGTGACACGTTGGCAACGTTTGATGTTGCGTGAGATTGGAAGTTTGTTGACGCCTTCATGATGTCTTTCGGACCAATCATCCAGCCAACACGCCAACCGGTCATTGCATAAGTTTTTGCAACACCGTTCACGATGAGGCATTGGTTTGCAAGTTCAGGAACAAGAGTTGGCATTGACGTGAATTTGTGATCACCGTATGTGAGGTGTTCGTAAATTTCGTCGGTAATAACCCACACCTTGTTCTTCACAGCCCATTCACCAATTGCGCGTACTTCGGCTTCCGGGTATACAGAACCGCTTGGGTTATCTGGTGAAACAAACAACAACACTTTTGTTCGTGGTGTCAGAGCTTTGTCTAACTGTTCAACAGTGACACGGAATCCGTTTTTTTCTTCCGTGTCGATAATGACAGGCACTCCCCCAGCCAACGTGACGGCCTCTGGGTATGTGGTCCAAAATGGCGCAGGGCAGATGACTTCATCGCCCGGATCACACAGCGCAGCGAATGCGGTGAACACGGCGTGTTTTCCGCCGTTCGTAATAAGCACCTGATCTGCTGTGCATGCAAAGCCACTGTCGCGCATGGTCTTGACAGCAACTGCTTCGCGCAATTCTGGCAAACCAGCAGCAGGCGTGTAGCGCTGGTATTTCA
Organism: Bifidobacterium breve; assembly: GCA_945901725.1. Taxonomy (GTDB): domain Bacteria; phylum Actinomycetota; class Acidimicrobiia; order Acidimicrobiales; family Ilumatobacteraceae; genus UBA2093. Next base: position 17,920 of record CAMDLK010000027.1, read on the forward strand.
CTTCGCGACATGCCTTGACGGCAGCTTCCACGATGTGGTCTGGGGTGGCAAAGTCAGGTTCGCCGGCTCCGAAGCCGATGACATTCAGACCCTGGGCTTTCAGGGCCTTGGCCTTGGCGTCGACCGCCAAAGTGGCTGACTCGGCAATGGCGCCGAGACGAGCGGAAACACGTCGCAATTCTTGTGGAGCAGGCATAAGTGAAAGGATTACACGATGAGCGATAAGAACCAACTTGATTTCAAAATTCCCCAGCAACTTCTTCCTCTAGACGGCCGATTTGGGTGTGGACCCTCCAAAGTCCGCCCAGAACAGCTCCAGGCAGTCATGTCCCGCATGACATCGGTGATGGGCACTTCGCACCGCCAGGCGCCTGTGAAGAACATCGTCGGTTCTGTACGCGACGGTCTCTCCTCTTTGTTCTCGCTTCCCGCAGGATGGGAAATTGTCATGGGCAACGGCGGCTCAACCGTGTTCTGGGACGTTGCTACCTTTGGCCTGATTCGCGAACGCAGTCATCACCTCGTATTCGGTGAATTCTCTTCCAAGTTCGCAGAAGCATCTGCTGCTGCACCTCACTTGGCAGACCCAGTAGTTGTTACATCAGATACCGGCACTCACCCTGCACCTTCTAGTGATGCAACCTGCGATGTGTATGCGTACCCACATAATGAAACTTCAACCGGTGTTGCGATGACACCAGTTCGTCCTTCGAAAGACGGACTTGTAGTTGTTGATGCAACATCTGCAGCGGGCGGCCTGATGTGGGACCCAGCAAATGTTGATGTGTATTACTTCGCTCCACAAAAGTGCTTTGCATCTGACGGTGGTTTGTGGTTAGCAGCATGTTCACCTGCGGCCATTGAACGCATCCGTGAAATCAAAGCAACAAAGCGTTGGATGCCTGCATCACTCGACTTGTCAATTGCGCTAGATAACTCTGTTGCAAACCAGACCTACAACACACCGGCACTTGCCACTCTCATCATGTTGGATGAACAAGTGAAATGGCTGAACTCGAATGGCGGTCTGTCATGGGCTGCGGCGCGCACTGCAGAATCAGCTCGCAATATCTACTCTTGGGCAGAGGCTCGTGAATTTGCATCGCCGTTCGTGGCAAACCCCGCGCAACGCTCTGACGTTGTAGCAACCATTGATATCGATGGCGTTGACGCCAACACCATCAGTGCCATCCTGCGTGCCAACGGCGTCGTGGATACCGACAGTTACCGCAAATTAGGCCGTAATCAGTTGCGTGTTGGCATGTTCCCAGCCATTGACCCATCAGATGTGACAGCACTTACTGCCTGCATCGACGTAGTGGTTGACCATCTTCGTTCGTAGATTGAACATCAATGCCCATCAACATTGACGAAGTTCTAGAGACCTATTGGGATGATCTCGCGCCATTGCGTAACCCTGTCATGCTCGTAGCGCTACGTGGGCTATTCGATATTGGTGGAGTCGCAACATCCGCACTCGACTGGATGCTGAAAGAACGCGACGCAACAGTTGTTTCAGACATCGACCCAGACCCTTTCTTCGATTTCACGCAAGAGCGTCCGGAACAAGTCATTGACGAAGATGGCGAACGACAGATTCAGTGGCCTGAAAATGACTTCATGATCATTCGGTACCCAGAAGGTGCCCGCGACATGATTGTGTTGAATGGCGTTGAACCTCACGTCTCATGGGCAACATTCTCTCAGTGCATCGTTGAAGTTGCGCGCGGACTTGGCTGCAATCTTGTTGTCAGTCTTGGCGCTGCTGCAGAACAAACGCCGCACACGCGCGTGCCACTAGTTGTTGGCAGCACCACCAATGACGAACTTGCTTCTCGTCTTGGTTTGAGTCGTCCGCAGTATCAAGGACCCACAGGTCTTGCCGGTGTCATGTTGGGTGCACTTGATGATGCACAAATTCCCAGCATCAGCCTTCGTGTCGGCGTGCCGCATTACCTCATGCATGCTCAACACCCAAAGAGCGCAGCTGCCTTACTTCAGCACCTGCAACACGTTCTTGGAATTCCTACAGATCATCAGAATCTTGTTGACGAAATTTCACGCTGGCAAGAACTCCATGATGCAGCAGTTGAAGGCGACCGTGAGGCATCGGCATACGTCACCATGCTTGAACAACGCTACGACTACACCATGGAACGCAATATGCCAAGTGGTGACGACTTAGCCGCAGAACTCGAAGAGTTCCTACGCGGCCAATCCGACGACGACTAGCTATTTGATGGCTGCGAAGCCCAATGCAAGGTCAGCCAAGATGTCATCAATTGACTCAAGGCCAACTGACAAACGAATCAGGCCTGGTGTTACACCTGCTGATGCTTGTTCTTCTGGTGTCAACTGACTGTGTGTGGTTGATGCTGGGTGAATCACCAAGCTGCGCACATCACCAATGTTGGCAACGTGGCTGTGCAACTTGAGTGCTTCAACAAACTTCTTACCGGCTTCAACGCCGCCCTTGATATCAAATGCAAGAACTGAGCCGTAGCCCTTTCCACCGAAGTACTTCTTCGCACGCTCGTGCCAAGGAGAGGTTGACAAACCTGCATAGTTGATGCTCTCAACGCCACTTTGCTTCTGCAAGAAGGCTGCAACTTTGTCAGCGTTTGACCAGTGACGGTCCATACGCAATGACAATGTCTCAACGCCTTGCAAGATTGCCCATGAGTTGAATGGGCTTGCAGACATGCCGAGGTCGCGCAACATTTGTACACGTGCCTTGATGATGTACGAACCTGCACCAAGTGCTGGCCAGTACGAGAGACCGTGGTACGACGGATCTGGCTCTGTGAAGTTCGGGAAACGACCGCTTGCAGCAAAGTCGAACTTTCCACCATCGATGATTGCTCCGGCGATTGAGTTGCCGTGACCACCAAGGAACTTGGTTGCAGAGTGAACAACAATGTCTGCACCCCACTCGAGCGGGCGAATTCCGTATGGAGTTGGCACTGTGTTGTCGAGCATCAACGGGATGCCGTGATCATGTGCAACTTTAGAAACGCCTTCAATGTCGAACACATCGTTCTTTGGGTTGGCAAGAACTTCACCGAAGAACAACTTTGTGTTCGGACGGATTGCAGCTTTCCACTGTGCAAGATCATCTGGGTCGTCAACGAACGAAACTTCGATTCCCATCTTTGGGAATGTGTAGTGCAACAAGTTGTATGTGCCGCCGTAGAGCGATGGTGACGCAACGATGTGTGCGCCAGCTTCTGCCAACGTGAGAATTCCCAATGTCGCTGCGCTTTGTCCGGATGACACAACAAGTGCTCCTGGCAAGCCAACTGCTGTGGCGGTGCCGCCTTCAAGGTCTGACAAGCGTGCTTCAAGAACACCAGTTGTTGGGTTCATGAGGCGTGTGTAGATGTTTCCGATTTCTGCAAGTGCGAACAAGTTCGCTGCATGTTGCGTATCGCGGAATTGGTACGAGGTTGTTTGGTAGATCGGAACTGCGCGAGCACCTGTTGTTGGATCTGGCTCTTGGCCGGCGTGAATCTGGCGGGTTTCGAAACCCCATGCTGCATTTGTCATAGGACAGAACGCTAGCCCCCAATTCCCGACCTACCAACTCGGGAATTACCAAAACGGCGGACCTCGGTACTCATCAAGGCATGAATACCCGAATGAAATCAAAGAAACCATGCGTAGCACTTAGTGCTACGGTGCAAGAGATGCAGACCACAATCACCCAACGCGACCTTCGTAATAACAATGCGGACATCATGCGACGTCTTGAGGAGGGCGAGACCTTCATCATCACCCGCAACGGGAAACAGATCGGCGTATTGACTCCTATGAAACGCCCGCAGTTTGCTCGCATGTCTGATGTGCTGGAAGCTTTCAAAGGATTGCCACCACTTTCATTTGAAGAGTTCCGTCGTGACATAGATGAGTTCATCGACCAAGATCCAACGCCGAGATTCTTCAATGATTAATCCGATCGGACTTCTCGACACATCAGTCATTATTGATTTGCCATCGCTACAGATCGATCGATTGCCAACAGAGGGAACAATCAGTGCAATCACACTGGCAGAGCTTTCTGTTGGCCCCATCACAGCAAAAGATGCAACAACACGGATTCAAAGGCAACTCAGAATTCAAACTGCCGAAGCACAATTCAGCGTGTTGCCTTTTGATACACGATCTGCGCGCATTTACGCCATTGTCTATGAGCTGCTTCATGCAAAGGGTGTCAAAGCTCGTGGTGGTCGCGCACTTGATTTAATGATTGCTGCAACAGCACTCGCACATCAGATACCGCTATATACGCGCAACCCAAAAGACTTCACTGGTCTTGAAGGGCTCATTGAAATCGTTGCCGTATAAATAAAAAAGGGCCCGCCGAAGCGAGCCCCTTTTCAATTCTTGAAAGAATCAGCCACCTGAGATGTCTGAGACCTTCTGCTTGCCAGCTGACAACCACGGCATCATTGCGCGCAGGCTCTTGCCCACTGCTTCGATTGGGTGCTTTGCTCCGGCTTCACGCAATGCGTTGAAGTTGGCGCGGCCTTCTTCTGATTCCTTGATCCATTCGCGAGCAAACTTGCCCGACTGAATTTCCTTGAGAATCTTCTGCATTGCCTTCTTCGTTGCTGGCGTAATGACGCGAGGACCGCGTGTTACGTCGCCGTATTCAGCGGTATCAGAAATGCTGTAACGCATTCCGGTGATTCCTTCTTCGTACATCAAGTCAACAATCAACTTCACTTCGTGCAAGCACTCGAAGTACGCCATCTCTGGCTGGTATCCAGCTTCAGTAAGTGTCTCGAAACCTGCCTGAACAAGTGCTGCAACACCACCGCACAGAACAGCCTGCTCACCGAACAAGTCGGTCTCGGTCTCTTCGGCGAATGATGTTTCGATGATTCCGGCGCGTGCGCCACCAATTGCTTCTGCGTAGGAAAGCGCAATTTCTTTCGCCATTCCTGTTGCGTTTTCTTCAACTGCGATAAGGCAAGGAACGCCTCCACCTTCAGTGAAAGTACGACGCACCAAGTGACCAGGACCCTTAGGGGCGATCATGATGATGTCGACACCCTTTGGCGGGCGAATGCGCTTGAAGCGAATATTGAAACCGTGTGCGAAAGCAAGTGCCTTGCCTGGCTTCATGTAACGCTTGATGTGTGCGTTGTATGTTGCCTTCTGCTCAGTGTCTGGCATGGTCAACATGATGAGGTCTGCCCACTTCGATGCTTCGGCGATGCTCTTGACCGTGAGGCCTGCTGCTTGAGCCTTGGCTGCTGATGCAGACCCTTCGCGCAATCCGACCACTACCTGGACACCGCTCTCCTTCAGGTTCAACGCATGAGCGTGACCCTGTGAGCCGTAACCGATAATGGCCACTTTCTTGTTGCGAATAATCGACGGATCAACGTCTTTTTCGTAATACATCGTTGCTGCCATCAGCTTGCCTTTCCTTTGAGGGCACCCTTGCGTGCCTCTCGTTCCAAATTCGGCAGGGCTACTCGCCCCGTTCTTTGGCTCTCCACGATGCCATAACCCTTCAATAATTCCTCAAAATCGTCCAATTTCTCGGGAGTTCCGTCCATGGAAAGGGTCATTGCGTCGTTTCCGACCGCCAAAACCTTGGCCTCGAAGACATTTGCCAGCTCCACGACCTGGCCCCTCTGCTCCCCCTCGATGCGGACAGTGGCCAGCATGAGCTCGCGCTCGACCGACTTTCGGGGGTCTAATTCGGTGATCCGGACCACATCGATCAGCTTGAAGAGCTGCTTCACGATCTGCTCGAGCGGAGTAGCCGAAATATCAACCACGATGGTGATGCGGCTGTAGTCGGCGTCGTCCGTAGGGGCAACTGCTAGCGAAAAGATGTTGTAGCCACGACGAGCGAACAAACCAGACACGCGTGCAAGCACGCCGGGACGGTTCTGTACAAGTACTGACAACACATGATGTTGGTGCGAATCACCAAACGGATTATTCGAGTTAATGGTTCTCATCGGAGCAACCCTCTCTCTGATTCTTGTGATGGATGTAGCAGAACGTCATCGTTGCTCGCGCCGGCCGGAACCATTGGGAACACTTTTTCAAATTCTTCAACACGAAAATCGATAACAACTGAACGATCGTTGATGCTGTTTGCTAATTCAATAGCTCCATCAATTTCTTCAACTGAATCAACACGAATTCCCACGCAGCCCATTGCTTCAGCCCACTTAACGAAGTCGGGGCAACCTGCAAGGTTTACTTCTGAATAACGCTCGCCGTAGAACATTTCTTGCCACTGGCGAACCATTCCAAGATATGTGTTGTTCAAGATTGCAACCTTGATATGAATACCTTCAGTTGACGCTGTGACTAGTTCTTGTGCGGTCATTTGGAAACAACCGTCACCGTCGATCGCCCATACTGTGCGATCTGGGCGTGCAGCTTTTGCACCAATTGCTGCAGGAACAGAGAATCCCATGGTGCCAAGTCCGCCTGAGTTCACCCAGGTGTACGGCTCGTTGAATTTCCAGAACAAGCTTGTCCACATCTGATGCTGACCAACACCACTGACAACAATGGTTCCTTCTGGTGCTGCATCACGCAGTTTTTCCAAGCAGAACTGTGGCTTCAAACGTCCGCCTGGTTCTGATTGGTCATATGCAACGGGGAACTTCTCACGCCAACCGCTGACTTTGCTGCGCCATGGATCAATGTTGACTTGCGTCGAACCTTCTGCAAGAAGTTCTTGAACTGACTTCAATATTTCTTCAACAACGATGCGGCAATCGCCAACGATGGGAACATCTGGCTTACGTACTTTGCCTTGTTCTGCTGGGTCAATGTCAACGTGAATGACTTTTGCATCAGGTGCAAACGTGGACACTTTTCCGGTGACGCGGTCATCGAAACGTGCGCCAAAGTTAATAAGAAGGTCACTCTTTTGCATTGCAGTAATAGCTGTTGCATTTCCGTGCATACCTGGCATACCAAGACACAACGGATGATTATCCGGGAATGCTCCGCGAGCCATCAGAGTTGTAACAACTGGAATTTGCAACAGTTCTGCAAGTTCACGAACAACATCTGCTGCACGAGCTTTAAGAACTCCACCACCGATGTACAGAAGTGGCTTTTCAGCAGCAAGAATCAACTTTGCTGCTTCCTTGATCATCTTTGGATGACCCTTCGTTGTCGGCCTGTATCCGGGCAACGACGCAATCACTTCTTCATCTGTTGGCCATGACCATGTCATGGTGTTTTGTAAAACGTCTTTTGGTACGTCGATCAGAACGGGACCAGGACGACCTGTCGTTGCAATATGGAATGCTTGACGAACCACCATCGGAATGTCATCAGGATGCATGATGAGTTCGTTGTGCTTCGTAACACTGCGAGTAATACCAACGGTGTCACATTCCTGAAATGCATCTGTACCGATTGCAGTTGTTGAAACCTGACCAGTGATGCAGACCATGGGAATCGAATCCATAAACGCATCACACAATGGGGTCACCATGTTGGTTGCAGCAGGACCGCTTGTCACCATTGCAACGCCAGGACGACCAGTGACGTGGGCGTACCCCTGCGCCATGTGGCCTGCACCTTGTTCGTGACGAACAAGGATGTGCCTGATGCTGGATTTCAGCAGAGGGTCGTACGCAGGCAGAATGCATCCGCCTGGCAGACCAAACATGACCTCCACGTTTTCCATCTCCAGAGAACGAATGAGTGCTTCGGCTCCTGTGAGTGTCTCTTTATTCGACATCGTGTGTCTCCTAGTTGTTATCGATTTTTATGAACTTGGGCTGAGAAATGAAAAAACCACCCGAATGGGTGGTTTTTAGCGCGTTCGGCATTTCGCCGACGCGCTACAGAACTACTACGACGAGTGCTGAGGTATAAATCTCGGTTGTCATTGGAATCAGTCTGCCACTAGTCATAAGGCTTGGCAACCCCCAATAATTCAGCTGGTCGGATGAGACCCCCAGCCGTCAGTGCCGCCATGACCAAAAGGAACATGGTGACCCCGGCATTGGCCTTGATAGCGGCCACCGGGTCGCCTGATAACAAGAACAACCCCGCCCGGGTTCCCCCACAACTGGGGCAGGCAACCCCCGTGACCCGCAGTAGCGGACACAGGCTTGGCTGGTGGTTCAGCTGCTCAGCCATAAGGCGCGTGGCAGGGCTGGCGAGCACCGCGCCAGCACATGACAGGAAGGCGGTTTTAGCCTTCACGTACCACCGTGGTTTTTGAGATGTAGTCCCAAACGCCTTGACGGCCTGGAACCACCAAGATAAGAACTGCGCCAATCAACGTAGACACTCCACTTGTGACAGTGCTGAGAATGATCTTTCCCAAAACCTCACGCAACAACATCTGCTGCATTGAAGCCGGTGCCCCAGTGTTGATATCAACAATCTTGAGGTTCAACATTTTCTTTGCCGGCGAAGTGGACTGTTGCCACAACACGATGTCCCAAA
>CAMDLK010000028.1 GCA_945901725.1 Bifidobacterium breve
TATACATTCCGGGCAAGTGGGGCATGAGACTTGAAGACATTGTTGTGGCTACGGCTACAGGTCCTCAGCCTGTCAACCACACCAATCATCACTTAGTCGTATTAGACCGTTAACTGAGAAACCCCCATGATCAAACTTGATGCAGCAACTGTCCTTCTTCAATGGGCAACTGGCGGGCTTTTGTTCCTGTGGTTCACAACTCGGAAACACGAGATCAGCGCAGGGTACGGATGGTTGTTGCGCGGAACCTTTTGCGTACTTGCGGCAGGTGCTGCAGCAGCCGGCATCGCCACTGATTTTGTTCCAGTACGTGACATCGCGGCAATTGGTGTTGCAGTAGTTGCCATTGCAACAGTTCGTCGTAAAAATGTCACGTTCGATTTACTCGGGCCAGCAATTGGTGCAGTCGGCCTTATCGCTGCCGCTGTGCATGCAACGGATGGTGCTGGCAACATAACCACGAACCTTCTTCGAGTTGCTGTGGGCACTGTGTTTCTCGGTGCCATCAGCGACGCCATGTTGCTTGGTCATTGGTACTTAGTGCAGCCAGGAATGCCGCGATCTATCTTGAACGAATTGGTTGATGCACTTCGTTGGATTCTGCCAATCGAAGTTGCGGTCATGCTTATTCCAACAGGCATGATCAGCGTTCTCACGGGCTCTGTAGACGACGGCTGGAATGGCACACTCGGATGGTTCTGGGTGGCCTGTGCAGTTACAACTGCAGTCCTGATTGAAGTCACGCGGGCAGCCTTGAAAGAACGCAGTTATTCCGCGGTCATGGCTGCAACGGGTTTGCTGTATTTGGCGATCCTCACCTCATTCGGCACCGATCTTGTGGCGCGGGCTGTCCTCGCCTAGTTTTGGCAAATGGAAACTTTCGAACGCACCATCTACAACGCCGAGCATGAACAGTTTCGTGCGGCTTTTCGCCAGTGGTTGGACAAAGAGGTCGTGCCTCATCATGAGAAGTGGGAAGCAGACGGAATCGTTCCTCGCGAGATTTGGTTAGCAGCAGGAAAGCTTGGCTTTCTCGGGTACCACGTGCCAGAACAATACGGCGGTGGTGGTGTTACCGATTTCAAGTTTGGCGCCATCATGCAAGAAGAAGTGTCAGAGACCGGAGTAATCGGAAGTGCAAACGGAATGACGCTGCACAACGACATTGTGTTGCCGTATTACTTAGGGCTTGCAACTGATGACCAGAAGGAACGCTGGCTTCCGAAAATGGTGAAGGGTGAACTGATTGGTGCTTTGGCAATCACAGAACCAAACACCGGAAGTGACGTGGCAAACGTGCGCACCTCTGCTGTGCGCCGTGGCGACACGTGGGTAGTTAACGGTGCAAAGACTTTTATCACCAACGGCATAAACAGCGACTTGGTTATCACCACTGTGCGCACCAATGATCAGCCTGGTCACCGCGGGCTGTCTCTGTTGATTCTTGAGCGTGGAATGAAGGGTTTTGAGCGCGGACGCAACCTCAGCAAACTTGGTATGCACGCCCAAGACACAGCTGAGTTGTTCTTTACCGACGTGGAAGTTCCGAGCGAGAACATGTTGGGCGTAGAAGGCCAAGGTTTCGTGTACCTCATGCAGAACTTGGCGCAAGAGCGTTTGAATATGGCAGTTGGTGGCGTCAAAGTCGCATCGGCAGCGCTTCAGGCAACACTCGATTACACAAAAGACCGCAAAGCATTTGGCCAGTCCATTGCAACTTTCCAGAATTCAAAGTTTGTTCTTGCTGAAATTGCAACAGAGGTTCAAATAGCCCAGGTCTATGTAGACAGGTGCATCGAATTGCATTGTGAAGGACGCTTGTCTGCAGAGCAAGCAGCTGCAGCTAAATTCTGGGTCACTGAATTACAGAACAGAGTTGTCGATAAGTGTCTGCAACTTCACGGCGGCTACGGCTACATGTTGGAATACCCAATCGCACGTGCATGGGCAGATAGTCGTATCCAAACCATCTATGGCGGAACTACTGAAATTATGAAAGAGATCGTGGGCAGAAGCCTCACGAAGTAATCAGAAAATGATTGCCGCTGCTCTCAAGGCGGCTGCATCTAAACCAAGCGATGAGACGATTTCGTCTGAATCAGCGCCCATTGCCGGAGCTGGCGGCTGCGTCTTTGTCGGTGTTCCCTTAAAGCGCGGGGCATTGCGTACTTCTCGCATTGAGCCTGCTTGAGGGTGTTCACGAATGAAGAACGTTTCGTTGTGAATGACTTGAGGGTCATCAACGACGGTTGCCAATGTGTTCAGCCCGGAAGCCGGCACGTCATGAACAAGCGCACCTTCTAGAAAGTCATGTACAGAAATAGTCTGCAATTGACGAACCACGATCTCTTTCAGTGCAACAGCATTAACTGCACGTGCTTCACGATCTTTGAATCGCTCGTCTGTAGCCACTTCAGGCACTCCTAGTGCAGCGCAATAGCCTTCGAATTCTGACTGGGTTACAACAGATGACGTTGCGTACCCATCTTTGAATTCCATGGCCGAATAAGACGATGAAATTGTTGCTGTGCGCAATGCATCTTCGTCAAGCAGGGCCACGTCCATTGCACAGTCCGGCCAGGTGAATGCGATGGCTGCATCAAGCATGGAGACGGTGATGTGTTGGCCACCTGCACCACGTTCACGCGCAAACAATGCAGCCGTGATTGCTTGGGCAACGGTGTATGCAGTGACCTTGTCGCAAATGAGGTGTTTGAAGATTGCGGGCTTGCCGGTAGCAGGATCAGTTTGTACAGAAGCAAGACCAGAAGCTGCCTGAATGACATTGTCGTACACACGGCGGTTGCTGCTGGGGCCATCTGCGCCAAAACCGGCAATGGAGACATACACAATGTTCGGGTTAATAGCTTTCACGTCTTCGTAACCGAAACCTAAACGCTCAACTGCACCTGGGCGAAAGTTTTGAATAAGAACATCAGCACTTGCAACGAGCGAACGAAGAACTTCAGTACCCTCTGGCTTCTTTAGGTCTACAACAAGTGATTTCTTGCCGCGGTTGTGCAATGCGTAGATACCTGTAATGCCATTCTTTTGCGAACCGAGATAGCGCATCATGTCGCCAAGTCCTGGTGACTCAACTTTGATGACTTCAGCTCCTTGGTCTGCAAGTGTCATACCTGCAAGTGGTCCTGAAATCATGACGGACATGTCAACGACACGAATGCCGGTGAGTGGTCCTTGGCTGTGATCAATGCTCATATTGGTGCCCCCGTTGCAACTAATGGCCAAGGTCGTTCTCTTTCAAGACGTAATGCAAGTTCGAGAAGAATTTGTTCGCTGAAATGCGGTCCGATGATTTGCAGCCCAACAGGAAGTCCATCGACAAAACCAGCAGGCACTGAAATGCCTGGGTTGCCGTGCAAGTTGCACGGGAATGTCAAAAGGCCATTGTTTGCACCGCCAGCCTTGATGCCTCCGAAGGTGTTTGGAAGTGGGCCTTCAGCAGGAAATGCAATATCAGGATTCGTCGCAGTGATGACGAGGTCAACTTCATCAAAGATTTGACTCATTCGTAGGTTCACTGCTGCACGCCGTGCTTCAATTTTTGTTCTCTCGGCTTCGCCGTAACGACCTTCTGTCAATTGCAACCCAGCACGCATCTCTGGTGTTAAATCGTCTGCACATGCTGGCCACATGTCGCCAAGAGCAGCTCTAATTTCAATCATTCCGCTGATTGACCACGCAGCACCCATTCGTGGCAGTTCCGTGTTCACGCCGTCAATGCGGCGAAGGCCGGCAGAAGCAACGAGATGGTCGGCCGCTTCAAGTAATACGTTCCACATAGCTGGAGACAAAACAGCACCGTCCCAATCTTGAACGATGGCAACGCGTAGCCCTGCGACATTCACTGTGCCGAGTGCGTTTTCCCATCCGTCAACACGGGGAAGGCTGAGCGGGTCTGCTGCATGGTGGCCGTTGCATACGTCGAACCAGCGCGCAGTGTCGCGCACGCTGCGAGTCATTCCGCCAGTGGTCACTGTGAGGTTGCCGTATTCAACGTGAGGTCCGCGAGGGATACGTCCAAAGGTCGACTTCAAACCCACAAGGCCGGTGAATCCGGCAGGAATACGAATTGAGCCTCCGCCATCGCCACCTGTTCCGAGTGTGAATAAACCGCCTGCTACTCCCGCAGCGCCTCCGCCAGATGATCCGCCCGGAGTTCGAGTTGTGTCCCATGGGTTACGAGTAACACCGTTCAAAACGGTACGCGTGACATTGACTCCACCAAATTCACTTGCAGTAGTGAGACCAAAATGATTTGCACCAGCAGCAATGAGACGAGACACCATTGTTGATGTGTGTTCTGATTTCCGATCTGCAAACGGAACCGATGCTTCGGTTGACGGCCAACCTTTCACGTAATCAAGTTCCTTTACTGCCATCGGTACTCCACCGAATGGAAGTGAAACGTTTGCGTGCTCTGCTCGCTCTAATGCACCCTCGCTATCAAGAAATGAAATGCAGTTCAGTGAACTTGAAGCAATTGCAGACAATGTTGCTTGCAATTCTTCTTTAGGGGACCTGCGTCCTGCTCTGAATTCGTCTACTAGCGAACATGCATCGCCTTGCCATGGTGTATCAGTCATAGGCGAAACTTAGTCCACAGTTGAAACCTTCGACCCTGACGGAAAACTGGCAACCAAGTAGGGTGGTACCGCTCATGGATAGTCGTGCTTTTCTCGGTCTGCAACAGACCCATAATCCCTATCGCTGGCACTTACCCGTAGATCTTCGGCTCTGCACCGGCGGGAACTTCCTGTATGGCGGTAGCGCCCTTGGGGCAGCTATCTCCGCCATGGAAGGCACAACGGGCAGAAACGTCGTCTGGGCCACAGCTCAGTACCTGAGTTACGCCCGGCCTGGTGAAGTGATGGACATCGATGTCATCGTTCCAGTTGAGGGCAATGCAATCACGCAAGCGCGTGTTGTGGGCCACGTGGGGGAGCGCGAAATCATCACGGTGAATGCGGCGCTTGGTGATCGAAATTTTGAGCATTCCGGCCAGTTCGTTAAGGCACCAGAAGCTGGTCGGCCTGACGAGTACAAGAACTGGCGCCACCGTCATATTTCTGAAGGCACGATTCATGACTTCATGGAAGAACGTGTGGTGAAGGCCCGCACTGATGAAGAACTTGACGGCACACCTGGTGATGGTCAAACAGTCATGTGGGCGCGTTTGCCTCAGGTCATCGAAGGCGTCGACGCGGCGACTCTTGGCGTACTGGGCGACTTTGTTCCTCGCGGTGTCGGCCAGGCACTTGGTATTCGCGGAGGCGGTAATTCTCTCGACAACACTCTGCGCGTGATGAACCTGGTTCCCACGACTTGGGTTCTTCTTGATATTCGCGTTCAGGGTGTCGCACGCGGTTTTGGGCACGGGCTCGTGCATATGTTCGCTGAAGACGGAACTCTCATGGCAACCGCCAGTCAGAGTTGCATTGTTCGAATGTGGAAAGGTGATGACTAATGAATGCATACGGAGCAAAAGGCCAACATGGCCTGCCAGTACGACCAGGCATGACAGTGCCTCTACCAGGGCCACTACATAGCCACAAAGACAAACTGTCTGAACTCGCAGACATGGGGTACACAGATATCTGGTCTGCAGAAGCAGATGGTGCAGATGCGTTTACGCCCCTTGCGCTCGCAGCTGCATGGGAACCACGATTGCGTCTTGGTACTGCCATTGTTCCTGCGTACACACGCAGCCCGGCCTTGTTCGCGCAATCAGTAGCGTCCATGGCGGATGCAGCACCTGGTCGCTTCGCAATTGGTGTCGGATCTTCCAGCAACGTCATCGTCGAGCGCTGGAATGGAATTCCGTTCGAAGAGCCATACAAGAAAGTACGCGACGTTGTTCGCTTTCTGAATGATGCACTTGGTGGCGAGAAAGTGTCTAAGGAATATGACACGTTCAAAGTTGACGGATTCCGTTTGGGCATAAAGCCAGAAGTGAAGCCACAAATTCTTGTCGCTGCTTTGCGTGAAGGAATGTTGCGTCTTGCTGCTCGTGAAGCAGATGGCACAATCATCAACTGGCTGAGCCCTGAAGATGTCACACGCGTCGCAGAAGTAGTGCATGGTGCAGCAAATGGCATACCGAAAGAAATCGTTGCTCGTATCTTCGTGTGCCCATCTGAAAACACTGAAGCTGTGCGTTCGATGGCTCGTTTTGCAATCGCGGCCTATCTGAATGTTCCTGTCTATGCCGATTTCCATGCGTGGCTTGGTCGTGGAGACTTGTTAAAGGGAATGTGGGATAACTGGAAAGCAGGTGACCGCAAGGCCGCACTTGCAGCCATTCCCGACGAAGTTGTTGACGCACTGATTATTCACGGATCACCGGAATACTGCCGTGATCGCATTCGTCAATATTTTGACAACGGAGTTACTACGTCAACTCTTGCCATCATGCCTTTTGATCCCGAATTAAAGCACTGGGACGCTGTTCGTTCATTGTCACCGTCGGCTCACAAGTAATTTCGCACTGCCGCGATGTCTGACAAGCCCGTCAAAGGAGTAACGAAAGAAGGCTGGAAACTTCTTCGTGAAACGTTGATTCCACAACGCAAGGGTCTGCTTGCTGGTGTTGCAGTTGGTCTGTCATGGTCAGTCGGAAAGATGGCGGTTCCACAACTCACGCGATACGCGATTGACCGTGGAATTAGTAAGAACGGTTCATTGTTGTTCTGGACATCCACAATTCTTGCTGCTGCAATTATTGCTGGCGTGTTTGCAGGGTGGCGTCGCTTTATCGCTTTCCGTGAAAGTCGTCTTACTGAGACAGTTTTGCGTGAGCGTCTCTTTGCGCAAATTCAGGGCCTTCATGTGGGTTTCCATGACCGCACACAAACAGGACAACTAATGAGCCGCGCCTCAAGTGACTTGTTGCAAGTGCAGGGCTTTGTAGTCAACATTCCCATTTTCGCATCACAGGTCACCATGGTGTTTGGCGTTGTTGTCGTTCTATTCCTCACTGATCCGTTGTTGGCTGCAGTCGCTCTAGCGCCATTGCCATTCATCAACATCTCTGCGCGGTCGTTCTCACACAAGATTCACCCGACGGTTCTTGCCGTGCAGCAAGAACAGGCACAACTTGCGAGCGTTGTTGAGGAATCTGTTTCCGGTATTCGCGTTATCAAGGGTTTTGGTGCTGAGGCTGTACAGCAGGCCAAGTTAGAAGTAGAAGCCGACGACATTCGACATGAGTCAATGAAGGCTGCCCGCATCCGTAGTCGTTTCCTTCCGGCTATTGACTTGTTGCCTGGTCTCGGCTTAGTTGCGGTTCTCGGACTTGGTGGTCATCGCGTTATTGATGGCGATATGTCATTGGGTGGGCTCGTTGCATTTAACGCGTATCTCACCATGTTGATTTGGCCGATGCGCAACATTGGCATGACCATTGCCATGGGACAACGTGCAGCATCTGCATTATTGCGTATTCATGAGATCTTGGCAGTAGTACCAGCAATCGCAGACCCACCGCATCCGCTGCGTCTGCCAAAGGCTGCAGTGGCTCAACCTGTTGGTGCCGTGAAATTTGAGAACGTTCGATTCGGTTATGAGATTGGCCACACAGACATTCGTGTTCTTGAAGGTTTCAATTTCTCTGTAGCACCCGGTGAATCCGTTGCAATTGTTGGTGCGACTGGATCTGGAAAATCCACCATCGCACGTTTGTTGTTGCGCTTCTATGACCCACAAGCGGGAAGTGTCAGCCTCGACGGCATTGATTTGCGTCAACTACGGCTGCCGGAGTTACGACACTCAGTTGGAGTTGTGTTTGAAGACACGTTGCTCTTTCATGACACAGTGTCCGCCAACATTGCATTCGCAAAACCAGAAATTGACTTTGAAGTAGTGCAACGTGCCGCAAAGCTTGCTGGTGCACATGACTTCATCATGCAATTGCCAAACAAGTACGACACTTCCTTAGGCGAGCGTGGCTATTCATTGTCCGGTGGGCAGCGCCAGCGCATTGCTATCGCACGTGCGATTGTTGCTGACCCGCGTGTTCTGGTTCTTGACGACGCAACTTCTGCAGTAGACCCAACAAAAGAACATGAAATTCGTGACGCTTTGGCCACTGTGATGCGCGGACGCACCACCTTGGTTATTGCACACCGCCCGGCCACTATCGAATTAGCTGATCGAGTAGTGCTGCTAGACGAAGGTCGCATCAGTGCCACAGGTTCGCATCATGAGTTGTTGGAAACCAACGAGAAGTATCGCAGTGTCCTTGCTGCCATGACCAGCACGGTGATTGAGTAGTTATGTACGCAGGAGGACGTGGAGGAGGCGGCGGCGGTGCAGGTGGCCGCGGAATGGAAGAAGATAAGAAGCTAGACCGTTCCCAAACTCGAGTAGTGCTTGTCCGCAGTTTCCGTATGGCTGGCGAGTTTCGCAAACAAGCAATCTTGGCGCTTGGGTTAGTCATCATCACTGTGTTGTGCACGTTGGCAGGGCCCGTGCTGGTACGTCACGGTATTGATGCCGGTATTCGTAAAGGGGACCGCGGAGCACTTGATAGAACCGTTATTGCGTACATCGTGGTGGTCGTCATTGCCTATGTTGTCGGCCGTTGGCAGTACGTCGCCTTGAACTCTGCCGGTGAAGGCTTTTTGCGTCTTATTCGGATTCGAGTGTTCTCTCGAATGCAGAAACAATCGATGGCATTCTTTGATCGGGAGAAGGCCGGAGTATTAGTTGCGCGAATGACTGCCGACATTGAATCGATGGCAGAACTTGTGCAGTGGGGTCTCATGCAGTTCCTGTCGTCGTTCTTGTTGCTGTTCTTTGCGTTCTTTCTATTGATGAGCTTGTCGTGGCAACTCACACTTATCTCTCTTATCGTGTTTCCATTCTTGATCTTGGCGACTATCAAGTTTCAGCGTGATGCCAACAAGGCGTACCTAGAAGTACGTGACAAAGTCGGCGCGAACCTCTCTGCTCTTCAAGAGGGAATTACTGGTGTTCGCGTTATTCAAGCCTATGCCCGTGAAGATGAGCAGATTCGTCGATTTGAAGAATCAAACAGGGCGTTGTATCGCAGCCATATTCACAGCGTGAAAGTCAGTACGTGGTATTTCGGTCTTATTGAATTCGCTGGTATTGCTTCGTCTGCGCTCATCGTCGGTGTCGGTGGCTTGCTTGTACATAACGGCACAGTTTCTCTCGGAACTGTTGTGGCATTCGTGCTACTGCTCGCCAGCTTGTTTGACCCTGTTCAGCAGTTGTCACAGTTGTACAACACTCTGCAATCTTCAGCAGCTTCCTTACATAAGTTGTTCGGCATTATTGACGCGGTTCCTGACGTAGACGAATCTCCAAACCCAATCTCATTGCCACCTGCTGGTGACGTGGTGGTTGACAACATCACGTTCTCGTACGCCGGTGGCTCACAACCTGCTTTAAAGAACGTTTCTCTCACTCTCACCGCTGGCACGCGCCTTGCATTGGTTGGCCCAACTGGCGCAGGTAAATCAACTCTTGCCAAATTGATGGCACGTCTATACGACCCTCAATCAGGAACTGTCTCGTACGGTGGGGTAGACCTACGCCGAGCATCAATGGATGATCTGCGTAATCGCATTGTTGTGATTCCTCAAGAAGGCTTCTTGTTTGATGGCACTATCCGCGACAACTTGCGTATCGCAAAGCCAGATGCCACAGAAGACGAACTTCTTATCGCGCTCGACAAGATTGGTTTGCGTGAACGGTTCGAAGCTTTGCCGGAAGGTCTAGATACGGAAGTGCGCGAACGTGGTTCACGACTGTCTGCTGGCGAACGTCAGCTTGTTGCGTTGTCACGTGCTGCACTTATTGACCCTGCAGTATTAGTGCTTGACGAAGCAACCTCAAACCTTGACCCAGGCACAGAGATGCTGGTGGAGGCAGCGCTTGAAAAACTAATGACCAACCGCAGCGTCATCGTGGTCGCTCACCGACTATCAACCGTGCAACGTGCAGACAAGATTGCTGTTGTGGCTGATGCGCACATCTCAGAGATCGGCACGCACGACGAGCTGATTGCGTTGAATGGCCATTACGCCTTACTTGCATCAACGTGGAACAAAACCCAACCCCACTAAGCATTTTCCTTCGTGAGTTATGAATGCTGCGAAGTGAGATGTCGAAAAATCTCAATTTCTTTGGCATCGTAGGGCGTTCCATCGCGGTGAAGTAATTCGTGAAACCATGGTTCTTCATCTGTGACTGGTTCGGTCCAAGAGCGCCATGGGAAACGAGTCTGGGTCCTGCCATCAACAAACCCCCAGTTAATGGCACCCACACCATGTTCAGCAAAAACTTCCAAGAGATCAACAGTGGAGCCAGCAGTACGAGCCAGCCATTCTGTACATAGGAGTGGCCGGCCATATGTCTTGAGCTGTTCAATTACCGCAATGAGTTTCTCGCGAGGTTCATAACAGTGGAACGAGATGATGTCACTGCGATTGAGAATCAACTCATTCAACGTGTTTTCTGCCGGGTGCCATTGAGCGTTGTATTCCCAAATACCAACTGTCAAAGGTTGTGATGGTGAAATCTCTTGTGCCCAGTCGAACACCCGCGACACCAGTTCAGTCGCTGCCTTGATTTTTTCTTCTCGTGAGCCGAGCGTCAACGTGACAGTGTCCACCTGGTCCGGTTCATTGAATAAATCCCAAGCGACAACTCGTGAATCATTACTGAATCTTTTAATGACTTCCTGTACGTAACTGCGAAGTTCGTTCCAGCGGGAACGGTCATAGAAGATTTCCGAACCAGGACTTTGCACCCACATAGCGTTATGAAGTCGCGGTGCGGGTTCTCGCTGAACTCCGAGTCTCGGTTTCGGATTCCACACTCCGTCAAAAAGTACGGGGACTACTGTGACCCCGTGTGACTGAGCGACAGAGAGAACAACATCCATTCGATCAAGAAAGTTCGTTGGAGATTCCGTGAACAGAAGATCATGGAGATAAAGGCGAATGGAGTTCATGCCGATATCTGCGGCCCATCCCAGTTCTTTACTGATGGTCTCAATGTCAAATGTCTCTGACTGCCACATCTCTAATTGATTGCCGGCTGTAGACGGGCTGAAATTGCATCCGACTAGCCACTTGGTGCGGCTGTTCCAGTCGTTGGCTTGTTCAATAGTCCATCGGTCAGTGGTCATTGACCTATCTAATCGTGCAGAGATGAGTCTGAACGAGCCGCAGGCTTAGTCGCGAGCGACGAAGTACTTTGACTTCGGGTGATGGCAGATAATCGCTGAGGTTGATTGTTCTGGTTGGTACTGCCAGCCAGTCTCTTCGCCAACTTCGATACCAATACGTCCTGCTTCAAGAAGTTCGGCAACGCGTGCGTTGTCTTCAAGGTCAGGACATGCGGGGTAACCCCAGCTGTAACGACCACCGCGGTACTGCTGACGGAACAAACCGGCGACTGATGGGCCATCTTCATTGACAAAGCCCCACTCGGTGCGAATGCGGTGGTGCCAGTATTCGGCGAGTGCTTCAGCCATTTCAACGCCAATGCCATGAAGTTCGAGGTAGTCCTGGTACTTATTGGCTGCGAATAGTTCTGCTGCTGCTTCGCTGATTGGTTGACCCATAGTGACAATGTGGAACGCGGCATAGTCAGGCTCGCCACTTTCTACTGACCTAAAGAAGTCAGAGATGCACATGAATGGTGCAACCTTTTGACGCGGGTAGTTAAAGCGTGTGCGCTCAACTGTGCGGGTGTCGTCTGTATAGACAACTAGGTCGTTGCCATCGCTATTGACAGGGAAGTATCCGTACACAAGTTGTGGAACAAGAACTCCGCTTGCTTTTGCATTGCTGAGTTGTGCGCGCAAGATGGGGCGGATGCGATCTTTGAAGTCAGTGTCTGATTCATCCTCGTTAGGGCGGTACTGCCATTGGTTGCGGAACAAGGCTGTTTCGTTGATGTATTCAGCGATCTCATCAATGCCGATGCCTTTGACAACTTTTGTGCCAAGGAATGGCGGAACAAAGACTGTGTTGTCTGTTTCAACTTCCGGAGAGCGACTCGGAATAGAAGCAGGATCAACTTCAACCTTTTCGCGGCGTGGGATTACGCGCTCGCCAAGCTTGCGACCAAAGTCGGGGTCATCGACGCCTGACTTTTTGATGTCCATCAGTTTGTCGAGAGTAGACAAACCTTCGAAAGCGTCTTTGCCGTACAGCACGCGACCTTCGTAGATCTTGCGGAGGTCTTGCTCTACGTAGCTACGGGTAAGTGCCGCACCGCCAAGGATGACAGGGATATTGCTGAGGCCTTGGTTGTTGAGCTCGATGAGGTTGTCACGCATGATGATGGTGCTCTTTACGAGCAGGCCACTCATGCCAAGTGCATCGGCTCCAACTTCCTTGACCTTTTCAATCATCTCGTTGATACTGATCTTGATTCCGATGTTGTGTACTTCGTAACCGTTGTTAGTGCAGATGATGTCAACAAGGTTTTTACCGATGTCATGAACATCGCCCTTCACAGTGGCAAGAACCAGTTTGCCCTTTGCGCTGCTCTCGCCAGTCTTTTCCATGAACTGTTCAAGGTGCGCAACAGCTGTTTTCATTGTTTCAGCGCTTTGCAGAACGAATGGCAATTGCATGCGGCCTGAGCCAAACAGTTCGCCCACTTCGCGCATGCCGTCGAGCAATATCTCATTAATGATGTCGAGTGGCTCGAGACCTTGTGCGCGACCAGAATCGAGATCATCGATCAAGCCTTCGCGGTCGCCATCGATAATGCGCTGGCGCAATGTTTGCTCGATTGTCCAGTCGGTGCGGTCTTCTTTTACTGCATCGATTGTGGAGACATCGGCGAAAATTTCGAGCAACTTGGTGAGAGGGTCGTAATCAGGTTTACGACGATCAAAAATGAGGTCTTGGCAGACGGTGATTTGCTCTTCAGGAATTCGCACAAGCGGGAGAATTTTTGATGCGTGCACGATTGCCGAATCAAGTCCGACTTGGCGGGCTTCATGTAAAAACACACTGTTCAGTACCTGACGTGTGGCTGGACTGAGACCAAAGCTGACGTTCGAAAGACCAAGGGTGGTGAATGCGCCAGGAATCTCTTCCTTAATGCGGCGGATTGCTTCAAGTGTTGCAATGCCGTCCTTGCGCAGGTCTTCGTCGCCAGTACCAATGGGGAATGTGAGTGCATCGAAGATGAGGTCACTTGCGGAAAGGCCGTAACGCTCTGTTGCGATTTTATGAATGCGATGAGCAACTTCCATCTTCCATTCAACGTCGCGTGCTTGACCACGTTCGTCGATGAGCAAACAAATCACTGCTGCGCCGTAATCACGAGCCAAACTAAAGACGCGATCGAGTCGGCTTCCCGGCTCTTCACCATCTTCCAGGTTGGCAGAGTTAAGAATGCTGCGACCACCGGTGTGTAGAAGGCCAGCTTCCATTACTTCTGGCTCGGTTGAGTCGAGAACTAATGGAACACTTGCTTGACTAGCAAAACGAGAAGCAATTGAGTTCATGTCGACCGTGCCGTCGTGACCGACATAGTCAACACAAACATCAAGAACGTGTGACCCTTCGCGGATTTGCTCGGTGGCCATCTTGACGCAGGTATCCCAGTCTTCGCGCAACATTGCATCGCGGAATGCTTTCGAACCGTTTGCATTGGTGCGCTCACCAATGATGAGGAAACTGTTGTCTTGTTCCAGAGTGACAGGGGAGTACAGCGATGACACGCTTGGTTCAAACTCTGGCGTACGAACTTTCGGTGTGACTCCACGTACTGCTTCAACTACTTGACGTAAATGCTCTGGTGTTGTGCCACAGCAACCACCCACAATGCCAATTCCCAATTTGCTGACGTGTTGCAAATGAAATTCAGCAAGTTGTTCCGGTGTGAGGTCGTAGTGGGTTCTGCCATCAACAACGCTCGGCAATCCGGCGTTCGGTAACACGCTGATAGGAATCAGAGAGTGTTCACTGAGGTAGCGCAAGTGCTCTTGCATTTCTGATGGCCCAGTTGCGCAGTTGATTCCGATTACATCAGGCTTCATTGCATGCAGTGATGCGTATGCAGCACCAATTTCGGTTCCGACAAGCATGCGGCCGGTTGTTTCCATGGTGACTTGCACCTGAATGGGAACTTCACGTCCGACGCTCTTCATTGCGCGACGGCAGGCCTGCATTGCGGCCTTGATCTGCAGCAAGTCCATGCATGTCTCGATGAGAAAGAGATCTGAGCCACCATCAAGAAGGCCGCGAGCTTGTTCTTCATAGGAATCACGCAAGGTGGCGAAATCAATATGTCCGAGGCTTGGCAACTTTGTGCCTGGCCCGATGCTGCCCGCTACATAGCGTGGGCGGCCGTCTACTTCATATGTGTCAGCAACGCGGCGTGCAATTGCAGCAGCCGCCACATTCAGCTCGTATGCCTTTTCAGGAATGTTGTATTCCACGAGAACGGTGGAGAAACTTCCGAAGCTTGCGGTTTCAATTACATCGACACCCGCATCAAGGAATGCCCGATGCATGGACTCGATGACGTCAGGGCGGGTAAGGCACAACATTTCGTTGCAGCCCTCAAGCGATTCCCCGCCAAAATCATCTGGACCGAGGTCGAGATCTTGTACAAAAGTTCCGAAGGCGCCATCGAAAACGATGACTCGGTCGCGGACGGCTTCGAGATAGGGCTGACGATTCATGACCTCTCCACGATACTTGCCATAGAGTGAATGGAATGGCTCGCGAAAAGATCTACACCCGGGAAGGCGACGACGGCACGACCGGACTCTTTTATGGAGGCCGAGTGCCGAAGGACAGTGAGTTGCCTCGTGCCTACGGAGCCGTTGACGAAGCACAGGCTGTTATTGGTCTTGTGCGCACAGCAGCAGGGCATGGTTCAGAGGTTGATGCCATCGTGGTGCCCATGATGAAAGACCTCTATGTGCTCATGGCTGAATTGGCCACATTGCATGAAAATCGTCACAAGCTCACCCCTGGCAAGAGTTGTGTGACATCTGAGATGGTGGACCGGCTTGAGAGCATCATTGATGACCTTGATACGAAGTTTGAACCTCCGACCGAGTTCGTAGTGCCTGGTGAACACCCTGTTTCTGCTTGGCTCGACTTTGCACGTACCACTGTGCGCCGCGCAGAACGTCAGGCGTTTGCTGCTGCACCGCCACCAAGTTATGTAGTGCCGTATCTCAACAGATTGTCTGACTTGTTGTGGACCATGGCACGTTGGCAAGAGGGCACCTCACGCCCCGTGAAGAGTCTTTAGGCACTTCGGCATTAGCGCAGTGAGCGCCGACACATAGAGTGTGGTCATGCGCACTGCTTTTTCCGTTTCAAAGTCCGTTCCTGCCAAAGTGGCAGCCATCGTTATTCCGATTGCTGCATCTGGTCCTATTCCGAGTGGTGTCGGGCTCAATCGCGCGCAATTAGCCGCGCTTGGGTTTGAAGGAAAGACATCACAAACTCACACGTTGACTCCAGCTGCTGGCAAAACTGCAGTGCGTGTGCTCGTGGGTATCGGCGACGTACGTGATCTCAATACGAGCGTGTTGCGAAATGTTGCAGCATCGGCTGCTCGTGCTTGTGCGCGATACGAATCAATCGCAACCACATTGCCAGGTGTTATTCGCGGAAGTGCGAAAGCATCGACCCAAGCAATAGTTGAAGGAATTGCACTTGCACTTCATCGTTGGGTCGCTTTGAAGAACGATAAGTCAGGGCTTGCAAAACTAACGTCAGTCACTTTGGTCTCCGCTGAGAAAACTGCTGATGTTCAGGCAGGAATGCTGATGGGGATTGCTACTTCAACTGCAGTGTGTACCGCACGTGACTTTGCAAACACTCCGCCATCACATCTCACTGCTCGCAAGTTCGCTGATCATGCAGTGGCAATTGCCAACGCATCGGGCTTGGAAGTCACGGTGTACAACCGTGATCAACTGATTGCTATGGGTTGCGGCGGACTTGTTGGTGTTAATGCCGGCAGCACAGAGCCCCCACGCATGGTGAAGTTGGTATACACGCCAACATCAGCCAATGGAAAAGTAGTGCTCGTCGGCAAGGGCGTCATGTACGACTCCGGTGGTATCTCGCTGAAGCCAAGCAACGAAAGCCACGCAGCCATGAAGATGGACATGAGCGGTGCTGCTGCAGTGCTTTCCACCATGGGTGCCTTGCGTGCACTGAAAGTCAAGACTCAAGTAACTGCGTACCTAATGTGCACAGACAACATGCCAAGCGGAAGTGCATTGAAGTTGGGCGACGTGCTCACGATGCGTAACGGAAAGACTGTTGAAATTCACAACACCGATGCTGAAGGACGTCTGATTCTTGCCGACGGTTTGTCATTGGGCGCAGAATCAAAGCCTGACGCCATGATTGACATTGCAACTCTTACTGGCGCTTGCCTTGCTGCTCTTGGAAAGAGGATGGCCGGAGTATTGGGCAATAACGCTGGTGTTATTGATCAATTGAAGGCATCGAGTACTCGTACTGACGAGCTGTTGTGGGAATTGCCGTTGTTCACTGATTATCGCAGAATGCTCGACTCGAACGTTGCAGACATGCGCAATATTGGTGGCCCAATTGCTGGTGCAACAACCGCAGCATTGTTCCTTAGTGAGTTTGTTGGTTCAACGCCTTGGGCTCACCTTGATATCGCTGGCCCGATGGATGCCGATAGCGATAGCGGTTGGTTGAATCGTGGAGCAACTGCCTACGGCACTCGACTTCTCATTGACTTCTGTGCCAACTTCACAAAGCCAGCAAAAAAGAAGTAGTTAGTTTTCCAGCGGCAACAAGTGCGTTGCTGCTTCTTCCAAATGTGAATTCCAGTCAGGCACCGATGACGGTTCTGCAAGTGGAATAACTACAAACTTTGATGCTCCAACGTCTACAAACTGCTGAATTGTGTGCGCCAACGAATCCCATCCGGTTGGAACCAGAACCGATACGTCATCGAGGTCTGGTCTACGAGCTTTCAGGCCGGCAAGCAATGCAGCTGGTGGTTCACCGATGACATAGGGGATAAGCACGCCAAAGTGCTCATCTTCAATTTCACGATCATGCTCTGACGCAACAGCACTAATTGTCTTCCAGCCGGCTTCAGCATCTTGTGGTGTAACAAAAGATGGCAACCAACCGTCGGCCAGTCGTCCAACGCGCTTCAGTTCGCTCTCAGCAATACCGCCAAGCCACACATCAGGTGGTTGCTGTTTTGGTTTTGGGTTCACGCTCAAATTGTCGTAGTTATAGAACTCGCCGTGGAATGTAACTTCTTCGTCCGTCCAGCATGAACGAAGAACTGCAAGTGCTTCGTTAAACATCTTTGCGCGCTTCGTACGTTCAACTCCGAACGCTTGTTGTTCATGAACATCGGCAACACCAAGCCCGAATGCGGGAAGCAAGCGTCCGTTCGACATGCGATCAAGGGTTGCGAGTTCTTTTGCCAAAACAATGGGGTTACGACCAGGAAGCACCATGACGCTCATGCCCACTTTGAGGCGCGTGGTGCGAGCAGCGGCCATGGCCATTGCGACTAACGGGTCAGGGGCATCTCCGCCAATACGCTCGCTAAGCCACAGGCTGTCAAAGCGAAGCTTCTCCAGGGTGTCGACCACTTCGAGAAAACCTGTGTCATTTAGGGCGGTGCGAACCCCTAATCCGTAGCCAATGCGAACCTTCATGTTTTCCATGCTGACACATGAGCCGCGGGGCAATAGCCTCGGCGCATGGCGAATTCTTCTTCTCTTGACCCCGTCTCCCAATTTCGTGTTGATGGCAAGATTGCCATCGTGACGGGTGCCTCGTCTGGTCTTGGTGCCCGCTTTGCTCGCGTCCTGCATGCAGCGGGGGCCACTGTGGTGCTGACTGCTCGCCGTCTTGATCGCTTGGAGTCATTGTCGAAGGAACTTCCCGGTTCGATCTCAATTAAGTGTGACGTGGCAAGTGCAAGTGACCGCGAGGCTCTGATTGCTGAAGTCATATCAACATGTGGGCGAGTCGACATCTTGGTGAACAACGCCGGCATTACTCACAAGATCGCAATTGAATCCGAAACACTCGACATGTTTGAAGAAACTATGGAAGTGAACACCACTGCAATATGGCATTTGTGCAAACTCGCAGGCGAGAGCATGGTGGCTAATAGAAGCGGTGTCATCGTGAATGTGGCATCGATCTTGGGAATGATTGCAGGAACTCCAATTAAGCAAGCGAACTATGCCGCCAGCAAAGGTGCCGTTATTGCACTGTCGCGAGAGATTGCGGTGCAGTGGGCTCGAAAAGGTGTTCGTGTGAACTCATTATGTCCTGGATGGTTTGTCAGCGAAATGACTGCGGGCATGGACACTGATGACAGTTCGCAAAAATACGTGATGCAGAATTCTCCGATTCCGCGTATGGGGGCAGAACATGAACTTGATGGGGCATTGCTATTCATGGTCAGTGATGCATCATCGTTTATGACTGGTCAATCAGTCATCGTTGATGGCGGTTGGACTGCTCGATGACAAATCAACCTGGGGTTATGCCAGCACGTGTGGCATTGTCTGCACCAGGAATTCGACCTCTTCTCATCTCTAGTTTTGTTCTTACAACTGGAGTCATGTTGCAAGCAGCAGCATTGGGTAAACACATATTTGACATCACTGACTCAGAGTTAGACATTGGTTGGCTCGGACTTGCTGAGTTCATGCCTGCCGTGTTGCTGGTACTCGTTACCGGAACAGTTGCTGACAGGCTTAATCGTAAGAAGGTTTCACTTCTTGCTCAATTCGGTGAGTTCATAAGCTCAATTCTATTGATGCTGTATGCGCTGACAGACCCAACATCAGCAGGCCCCATTTTTGCAATCGCAGTTCTCTTTGGTGCTTCACGTGCCTTCTTGTCACCTGCGTTACGACCAATTGCCGCCATGATTGCACCAGATGGCGGACTGCCGCGCGTCATTGCGTTTTACAGCGCGACATGGACAGGTGCTGCAATCTTTGGGCCCGCGATAAGTGGCTTCCTGTATGCCGTTGACCCAGCATTGGCCTACGGGGCAGCTGCGGTCTTCATTGCAGGCGGAATGTTCTTCCTGTCTCTTGTGCAGTTGCCAAAAGTTGTTGAACCTGTTGTGCCGATAGAGCGACCAACACTGCGTGATGCCGTGGAAGGACTTGTGTTCATTCGCAAAACTCCAGTGCTGCTGGCGGCTATTTCGTTAGATCTGTTTGCCGTATTGTTCGGCGGTGCAGTTGCACTGCTTCCCGTGATTGCAGAAGAACAGTTGAACGTTGGCGATATCGCCTACGGATGGTTACGTGCAGCCGGAGGAATAGGTGCGGCCACGATGGCAATCTTCCTTGCGTTTAGGCCAATTCGGCGACATGTTGGTCGCACGCTATTAGTTGCTGTGGGAGTATTTGGTGTGGCCACAATTGTTCTTGGGACAACAAAGTCGTACCTAGTTGCATTTATTGCCTTGGTAGTTATTTTTGCCTCAGACATGATCAGCGTGTTTATTCGTAGCTCGCTAGTTCCGCTTGTGACACCCGACGACAAACGTGGACGCGTTAGTGCCGTTGAGAGTGTATTCATTGGTGCATCTAACGAACTCGGATCATTTGAGTCTGGCGCAGTATCCAGTTTTGTCGGCACGCCTGCCACTGTGATTGGTGGCGGTATTGCAACACTTGCAGTTGCGGGTGTCTGGTGGGCTGCGTTTCCATCCCTGAGAAACATCAACCGTTTTGAAGATCTAGAGACCAAAGAAGAGCAATGAAATCTCACGTAGTTCGCACCGCATGCACTTTGGATTGCCCGGATGCTTGCACGCTTGATGTCACCGTTACCGATGGAGTGATAACAGATATAAATGCCGCCAAAGACGGGGATATCAATCCGTTTACTGCCGGCTTTATTTGCAGAAAAGTGCAAATGAGCACCAAGCGCATTTATTCACCTGAACGTATCGCTACGCCACTTATCCGTACTGGCAGGAAGGGCGCAGGAGAGTTCCGCAGTGCGACATGGGATGAAGCACTAGACCTCATTGCGTCGCGAATCAAAGAGGGCATTGCTACACGTGGAGTCAACAGCATTGCGCCGTACCTGTATAACTCGTCCTCAGGAATTGTTGAAAGCAGTGGATCCACATTGGAATTGTTCGCTCGTCTTGGTGCTCCAGAGATTGAACACACCATTTGTGCCTTTACGTATGGACGCGCATGGCAACAGGTTTTCCCAGGGCTTTCATCGGCAGATCCGAAGTCAATCCCGAAAGCAAAACTTCTCATCATTTGGGGTGCAAACTCCACCGCATCGAACTCGCATCTTCCACCACTGGTCAATGAATGCAAAGCCAATGGTGGAACAGTCATTGTTGTTGACCCACGAGTGACGGGCATTGCAGATCGCGCTGATCTGCACGTGCCGTTGTTGCCGGGAACCGATGCTGTGTTTGCAATGGCAATTGCAGCGGAACTTGAACGCAGAGGAAAACTGAATTCAGCATTCATTCGCGATCATGTGAGCGGCTCTGAGGAATTTCTCGCAGTGTGTCGTGAATGGACTCTTGATGACGCAGCAGATGAATGTGGAATTGATGTCTCAGTTTTCAATAAATGCGTAGATCTCATTAGTACGTCCTCGCCCGCCATGTTGCGCATGGGGTGGGGAGTCGAACGCAATATCAACGGTGGCAGCAGCATGTTGGCGATTTTTTCGATGTGGGCGGTTGCTGGTCATTTCGGAATTGAGGGAAGTGGAATCCTTGGGTCCACATCGCGAGTATCGTCAGCACGAATCGATGCGTTGTTGCCAGAAATACAAGATGCACGATCAGTTGTAAACATGAATCATGTTGGTCGTTGGCTTAACTCAGGCGACGCACCATCAGTTCTCCTAGTTCAAGGCGCTAACCCCGCTGTCACAGCGAATGACCAGCAACTCATGTTGGCAGGGCTCGCCAATGAAGCCGTGTTTACTGTTGTGCATGATCAGGTGATGACAGATACTGCGCGGTTTGCAGATGTTGTGTTGCCGGCAACCACCCAATTCGAAGTTGATGACTTTGTGGGTAGTTATGGCTCGTTTTCATTGCAGCGAGTAAACAAGGTCATTGACCCAGTGGGTGAATCGCGCAGTAATGACTGGTTGGGCCGTGAACTGGCAGCCCGTCTTGAGGTACAAATAACGACACCGCGTGCCGAAGATATAGAAGCAACTCAAAACACCGTGATACTGAACCCACAAAACAGTGTGCAGTTTCGCGATGCGTTCCCTGAAGGCAAGAAAGCTCTGTTGTTTTCTCCAGATTCTGAATTACCGCTACCTTCGCCGATGACTGGACGGGGCTCAACTGGCCTGTTCCTGCGGCTGCTGACGTCAGCTACTGCCAAAACTGTTAACTCAATGTTTGCTGAGTATGACCCACCAGCCGCAGCTGTCTCGGTTCATCCGATTGATGCAACAGAACGAGGTCTCAAAGATGGCGACACTGTTGTTGTGTCAAACAGTCTCGGTGCTGTGACTCTGCCAGTGTCAGTAGATGCACGTATGCGAGTCGGGGTCTGTGAAATTCCAAAAGGTTTGTGGATGCGCCACATTGCTAACGGGCTGGTGTCCAATGCATTGATTTCAGATGGGGTCAATGACTTAGGCGGCGGGGCATGCTTCAATGAAGCGTTAGTTCTGATTGAGAAAGCGGCATCACAATGAGTGAGATCTTCACCAAAGTAGAGAACCTTGCGAAGCGGGGAGTCATTGTTGAATTCAAAGAGTTCATCAATAGAGGAAATGTCATTGACTTGGCGGTCGCTTTCGTTATGGGTGCTGCATTCAAGACCGTTGTTGACTCATTTGCGGGAAGCGACAAGGGCCCCGGAATCCTTGGAGGCTTGATTGGCGCCATCTTTGGCGGGAAACAACCAGACTTCTCGAAGAAAGTTCTTACTGTCAATGGAAGTGATATTCCGTTTGGGGCATTCGCCACTTCAACCCTGAACTTCTTCTTTGTCGCGTTGGCACTGTTCATGGTGGTGAAGCTCTATAACCGTTTTCGTTCGAAAGAAGACAAAGAGAAGGCTTCTCTCAATACCAATGATCTGTTGGTTGAAATTCGTGATGAGTTGCGTGCAACTCGTAATAACGGCAAGCAATAGCAAAGGTGCCCCTTTTATGGGGTAATTAGCCAATAGCCTTGGGAGGTCATGTCGGCCCCCCGCTTTCGCACTATTGCAACTCTGATTGCCCTCTCAGGCATCGTCTCGTCATGTCTCGGAGTCGGTTCAGATGCAACTCGACTAACTCTCACAAATGTTGGTCGAATCCCCGGAATCAATGCCACCAGTGGGGCAGTGGTCGTAAACGGTGTGCGTGCGTCTCTCGCGAATCTTGACGGCCCAGTGCTCGGCACCGTTGCTAGCGGTAACCGCGTCTTGATTCTTGGGGACTCAATTCTTGCCGGAACCGCCAGTAGGTACGGCGGAGCAATGTGCGCAGGTCTTGTGCCGCTCGGATGGCGTGTCGCTATTGAAGCAGAAGCTGGTCAGATGGTTGGGTTTGGTCGCACCGTGTTGCGCGATCGCATTTATGAAGGCTGGGATGCAGCTGTTGTGTTCCTTGGAACCAACTACGGCGGAAGCGCAGAGCTGTACGAAAAAGATCTCACAGCCATTGTTAAATCATTGGCTCCACGCCCCACACTGTTGTTAACAGCTTCATTGTTCCGTCCCACAATGCAGCAGGTCAATCAAGTAATTCGAATCGTGGCTTCAAAGAATCCAAATGTTTCTGTCCTCGACTGGAGCACAACATCAGTTCAAACTGGCGTACTTAATCGCGACAAGATTCACCCCACTGATGCAGGACGACAAGTTCTTGTTTCATCCATTGCCTCAGCACTTGGTGAAGCACCTACAGGACCAGGGGCATGTCTGCCCTCGAAGTACACGGATGACTCACTAGTTACTGATGATGTGATGCCTACCTCAACAATTGAGGGAGAGACCTCAACGACTATTGCTGGTGTCACCGCGACAACCATTGTGAGTGCTGCAACTGTTGCGCCTGCGGTCACTTCCACTGTGCCTGCAGCTACCACAACGACAACGGGCCGTTAATCATGTTGCAAGTTCAGAATGTCACCGTCGAAGTCGGCGGAAAAAACGTGGTGCAAGGTGCCACGTTTACTGTGATGGCGCGCGACAAGGTTGGCATCGTTGGCCGCAACGGCGCCGGTAAAACTTCTATGTTCCGTGTTCTCGGTGGTGAAAATGATCCGGCTGCTGGAAAAGTGATGCGCAGTGGCGCGTTCGGGTATTTGTCGCAAGACCCACGCACCTCTCCAGAGCAAGAGGCACGTTCAGCAATTGGCCACGTGTTGTCTGGTCGAAACATTGATTCAGACCTAGCTCGGTTGGAAAAACTTCGTGTCATCATGGAAAAAGACCCAAGCGACAAGAATGTTGCGAAGTTTTCGAAAGCTGAAGAAGAGTTCACGTTAAAGGGTGGCTATTCAGCAGAGAGCGAAGCCCGTTCTATTGCTGCTGGTCTCGGACTAAAGGAAGACCGACTTGATCTGGCTCTCGGAGTGCTTTCTGGTGGAGAACGCCGCCGTGTGGAACTAGCCCGCATTTTGTTCGCCGGAAGTGACATGTTGCTTCTCGACGAACCTACGAACCACTTAGACATCGACGCAAAGACCTGGTTGCTGAATTTCCTTCGCAACTACAAGGGCGCTTTGCTAGTCATTAGCCATGACCTTGAACTTCTAGATGAAGCAATCACGCGAGTAATCCACTTAGATCGCCCAGACGAAGACGACACCGGCATGGTGTACGAATATCGCGGCACCTATACGCAGTACAAGCGCTCTCGTGCTGAAGATGAGTCTCGTGCGGAGAAGAAAGCGTCGCTGCAAGCAAAAGAAGTTGCTCGCTTGCAAGAAGTGGTTGACCGTTTTGGTGCAAAGGCATCGAAGGCAACAATGGCGCACAGCATTGAAAAGCGCATCGCACGTATTGAAGGCGAATCAACTGGAATGCG
>CAMDLK010000029.1 GCA_945901725.1 Bifidobacterium breve
TACAAACAAAAGGACCGCACAGGAAACTGTGCGGTCCTTTTGTCTGTCTAGACAGCGACAGTGAGTGCGTCGTACTCGTAGACCCAGTCGAGAATTGACATTCCCGGTGGGCTTATCGAGAGAATCATGTCTCGATCTTTTTGTTCTTGGCCGTCAAGCATATGAAAGAGATCTCTATTCATTAGCGACGATGTTTGCACCTGGGCTGTGCGACCCTGACGTGCATCTTCGTATCGGCGTAATGCACTAGCTGCATCGCTGGTATTTGCGTCAGACAGACAGCGTGCGAGAACAACGGCATCTTCTATTGCTTGGCACGAGCCTTGCGCCATAAACGGAAGCATCGGGTGACAGGCATCGCCAAGCAAAGTGGTTGTGCCTATGCCCCACTGTTCCAAAGGTTCACGGTCATACAACGCCCACCGAAAAATTGGTTCTTCAACTCGACCAAGGAGCGAGAGGAACTCGGGAGACCATCCTTCAAAGCGTGAAAGTAAATCTTCCATGGTTCCTTGTTCGGTCCAAGATTCGGTTTCCCAGGAATCCTCAGGCGAAATGCACACAAGATTGAGGTGACTGCGATTGCGACCAATGAAATAACTAACCACATGGCGGTCTGGCCCCATGCGGTTTGTTACATCAATAGGCAGATCTTCAACGGCACTGCGGGGCACCAATGCGCGATACGCAGCAGAGCCACTGAATCGGGGCTTATCTATGCCACCAACGCATGGCCGCACTACAGAATGGATGCCGTCTGCACCAATCACAATGCCGAACGATTGCGATGAACCATCTGCAAAAATCACTTCAGACGAAGAATCGCCTGGTTCCACTTTGACAACATGTGTTGAAAACTTCATTGTCACATTTGTGCGAGCAGCAACTGCACTACCCAAAATTTCTACTAATTCGTTACGTGCCACGTTTGCGAGTGGTACTTGATGCTGCGACAAGAAACTTTCATCAAGATCAGTTGCACGAATAATGGAATCGTCTTCCCAACGCCGAAGCACTACGCGATGTGGATTCACCGAAATTTCTGAATACGCCGCACCGAGGCCTAGCGAATGCAGAAGGCGCCCGGCATTGGGACTGATCTGTACACCAGCGCCAATTTCTCTGATGCCCGCAGAACGTTCTAAGACCGTGATGTCATGAGCATTCTGTGACAGCGCAAGAGCGGCAGTAAGCCCGCCTATTCCCCCGCCAACAATTGCGATTTTCATGACTATGAGTCAGCGAGCAATACGGCACCGTATTTATCAAGTGACTGATTCGAGGCCACAAGGTGCTGTGCAGAACCCTGTGCATCTCTAAAGCAACGTTGCAATGGGCTTGTATTGAACAAAGCACCTGCACCAGCGAAACTCATAAGACGTGAAATGGCAGCTACTGCAGTCTCAGTGCAATATGCGGTCATGGCAGTGACAGCAGCTTCATGTCGTGCGCTGAATTCGCCACCGTTTTCCATTAAGTCATCAACTTCGGCCAGCGTGGAAAGCGCGTGAGCTTGCACAGCCTTGAGTTGTTGCGAACTGCGACCGAGTTCGTATTGAAACGCACCCCGATCTGCGAGACGACCATCAAAACCACGTGATTTACCGCGCGCGTACACAACGAGTTCATCAATGAATCGTGTGCATGCACCAAAAGTAAAACCAAGATTCTCACCGGCTACAAAAACTGGGTAGTTCAATCCGTATACGGCACCGCCACGTTTTGGTGGTTCCATTGGGTCAACTGTTAATGCTGTCGGAACAAACACATCTTTCGCCGTTATTGAAACGCTGCCGGTTCCCTTCAGCGCCATGACATTCCAATCACCGTGCACTGTGGCATCTGCTGTACGAATGACCGCAAGAGTGACCGACGGCGTCTCTGATGCTTCGATTGCAGTCAACATGGCCCAATCGGCGTGGCGAACACCACTTGCATAGTTCCACGTGCCGTTCAGCAACACTCCACCGTCAACACGAGTAAACGTTCCGGTTGGCAATGCCACTGCTGCGAGAAACGGTGACGGATCTGAGCCAAACAACAACTCAACGCCCTCATCACTGAGGCGTGACCCTGCAGCAGCTGCTGCACCTGCGTGGTTGAAACCAGTCCATGCTGCTGTTGCGTTTGAATAACTCAATGCTGTGAAATAACGGCACTGGTCTGCCAACAATAGACGATCGCCGCCGGCCTCAAGAGGTGCCTTAATCATGGGCACGCGAATCTGGCGCATGAGATCAACCAAGGCTGGTGGAGCATCGCCCAGTTCTTCAGACTCTGCTGCAGTTGCATCAAATTGCGAATGCAGCGCAGAGATCTCGCTGACTAATTGTTCGATAGGACGGGCAACGTTGCTACCCATGCGTGATGTTGTCATTGTCATTAGAAAACTCCTTCGTAACTGCCACCGTCAAGTTGCAGGTTTTGACCACTGATATATCCGGCTTGTGCCGCACAGAGAAACGCAAACGCATCACCAAATTCATCGGGACGACCAAGACGGCCTGCCTTAATTGATGCAATCTGTTGTGCACGTGCTTCTTCATACGTGATGCCAAGCATTTTCATTGCAACATGTGCCATTTGTTCTTGGCGTGCAGTATCAAAACGTTCCGGTAGCAACTGGTTCACGGTGATGTTGAATTTTGCAAGGTCTTTCGACAAGCCCTTCAAGACTCCCGTAAGACCCAAACGTGTTCCGTGCGACAAACTCATTATTGAATTGGGTGATTTCACCATTGCCGAACTCACGGCAACAATGCGGCCGAATCCACGCTCTCTCATGCCAGGTACAACGCGTTGCACTAGACCCAAAGGCCCAGTGAGTGCTTGCAGTACTGCGGCATTCCAGTCATCAATCTCAATATCTAGAAAGTTCTTTGGTGATGGCCCTTGACCGTTCAGCAACAGAATGTCTGGTGTTCGGCATGCGGCCATTAGGTCGTCTTGCACGCTCGACATTGCGGAATCACCCACGACTCCAATTGCTGTAACGCCATAACGCGATGTCAGTTCTGCAACTGCAACATCAACATCTGCCTGATTACGACCGTTGATTACAACGTTGACTCCTTCGCGCGCAATGCTTTCTGCGCACGCACGTCCGAGCCCTCTACTTGAGCCAGCAAGAATTGCCCATTTACCTTTAATTCCAAGATCCATTGCGTTACATCAATCCGCTTGCTTCGCGAGCAGCGGCAATAGCAGGAAGGTCGGACGGATTGAAGAATTCTTCAGGTGGATCTGTTGGTCCCCATACTGAGAAACCAGACGGACCATCTTCACCTTCCCAATCAAGACGACGATGCACGCGATCCCATAGTTCTTCATCAACTATTTGGTCCATGTCAGAGAAGAACTCGAACATGTTTGCTGATGGGTCACGTAAGTACCAGAACACATTGGCTCCGAGATTGTGTCGGCCAACACCGATGATGCTGGAGACGCGTTCGTCTTTCAGCACATTTGAGCCAGCAAGACCCACAGCATCAATATCATCTACTTCTACTGCGTAGTGATTGAGATATGAGGTAGGACCAGGCTGAATCATCAAGTTGTGATGGTCAGACTCGACACGCATGAACGTTGCGAAACCCTTCATGATTTGGTCAGAGATTCGGTAGCCCAGAACATTGGAGTAGAAATCAACAGCTTCAGCAAGAAACGGCGTTCCGAGAACAACATGACCGACACGGCGAACAACCGGCATCTCTGTGTGCAACACA
Source organism: Bifidobacterium breve (assembly GCA_945901725.1). Classification (GTDB taxonomy): domain Bacteria; phylum Actinomycetota; class Acidimicrobiia; order Acidimicrobiales; family Ilumatobacteraceae; genus UBA2093. The sequence goes on from CAMDLK010000029.1 coordinate 3,726, forward strand.
GCATCCGCACGGGTATTCACGCGAGTGCGTTCACCGGGGCCGTTGAATGCGCGAGTCTGAGTTGGCGTCAATGAATGTGGCGAACCAACATCAATAACTATTGAGTGACCAAAGATTGGGTCGGTGCATCGCACCGTGGTGCTGTCACCCGTCGATGCAAGTCCGGCACCAGCTAGACGCTTCGTGATCGCAGCGATGTCAGCTTCAGTGTCACAACTGAGATGCATTGAAGACAGGTGGCGGTGTGTGCCTTCCTTTACTTGCATCTGCACAGGACGATCAGGGGTGCCGAGCACGCCATCTGATGTCGCGCTCATTCCGTGCTCCAGCCAGAAGTCGAAGAGCTCCTGCGGGTTCGTCACCGCAAGTTGAATATCTAATAGTCCATTTAGTGCCATTGGGAAATGGTACGGCATCAAACTATTTGATGTCAAACTATCTGCCTATAATAGGACCATGGAAATTGGCAAATACGTAGATGAGACCGTGTCGACCTGGCAAGAACAGAGGCCAGACCTTGATTTTGAGCCCATGGGCTACATGTTGCGCTTTCATGCCATGGCTGAAGCAGCAATCGGCAAGATTCAGATCATTACGAAGTCACACGGGCTCACCCTTGGTGAGTTCGATGTACTTGCCACATTGCGCCGCCACGGAGCAACCAGCACATTGATGCCCTCATTCATTGCTGAAGTTGCGATGGTGTCGCCCTCTGGTCTCACACATCGACTCACACAATTAGAAAAGTCTGGTCATATCACTCGGAGTGCCGACAATTCAGATCGCCGCAGTTCACTTGTTTCAATTACCAAGAGCGGAGCCGCAGTAGCTGACCAAATCATCGAATTAATCGCCGAACACAGTGCGCGAATGTATGCCGCAATTCCCGCCGAAGATCTTGAACAGTTCAGCAAAGTTGTCTCTCTCGTCTCAACACAACTCGAATCAGAAGTGGTTACATCATGACAACAACAGTCACACTCACCGGTACGGGTTTACCCAATGTTGCACCAGGTCGCGCCGGAGCCGGCGTGTTCGTAAAGCACAACGACGTAGTTGTGCAATTCGATGCTGGCCGTGCAACATGTAACCGACTAATTGAAGCTGGCCTCAGACTGGCTGACCTTGATGCAGTATTCATTACACATATTCATAGTGACCACGTTTTCGGATTAGCTGAACTCGTTTTGTCAAGATGGATTGAAACTCAATTCGACAAAGTGGCTATTCCATTGCCTATTTTTGCCCCATCTGGTGGTGCAGCACGTTTCGTGAAACGAATGCTTGAGCCATACGAAGAAGACACTCACATTCGTCGCGAGCACACGGGTTCACGCGAAGTGGTTCTTGATGCTCGCGAGTTTCCCGCCTCATTCACCGTCGCAGAAATATGGGCATCTGAAGACCGCGCTGTTGTTGTGGAAAGTGTCGCCGTGCATCACGAGCCAGTGCCCGATGCAGTTGCGTACAGAGTAACAACACCTGATGGTTCAGTAGTTATCTCTGGCGACACGCGAGTGTGCAAAGAAGTGGAAGATTTCAGCCGTAATGCAAATGTTCTTGTTCACGAAGCATTTCGCCGCGCCCCGCTTGAACCCTTTATGGAGACTTTTCCCCGCATCAAATCAATTCTTGATTACCACTCCGACACAATTACATTGGGCGCCATGGCGCAACGTGCACAAGTGCAAACATTGTTACTGACCCACCTTGGACCACCACCAAACAATGAATCTGACGAAAAAGAGTTTTCAAACGACATTAAAATAGGCGGTTACACCGGTAACTGTTTGGTCGGCCGCGACCTCATGTCAGTCACGTTCTAACCTAAGAGTTCGCATAGTGTTAGACGAATGCGGATTCGTCACAGTCACCTGTTGGCGTTGGCCGCATTGTTTGCATCAGTAGGCAACTCCGCTGTTCACATTGCAATTCCCTGGCTTGTTCTTGAGACAACAGGGTCTTCTGCAAATGCCGGAGTAGTTCTTGGCATCAGTGGATTCTCAGTGATCTTTACAGCACCAATTATTGGTGGGCTGATCGCCGTCCTTGGGGCCCGACCAGTTTCTATTTGGGCCGACATCATCTCAGCTGGCTCCGTTGTGCTGTTCCCCATCGTTGGATCACTGTTCGGGTTAAATCTCACCTCACTACTTATCATCTCCATCGTTGGGGCAATGTTTGACCCAGCCGGGGCTACTGCACGCAAGTCACTAATACAAGCAGTAGCCGAGCGAGACGGCCTTTCGTTAATCAAGTTCAATGGCACGTACGAAGCCGCTGCAACAATCGGAACTGTTCTCGGGCCAACCGGCGCAGCGCTTTCAATCAGCATTGTTGGCATCAATGCAACTTTCTATCTGATTGCAATTGTCTTCGTTCTCGCCTCTTGCTTAGCTTTCTTTATCCCTGTGGTCACGACCTACACGAAGTCAGACGAAAGCTTCTCTGTAAAGAACGTATTCAAGGAAACTCGTATTGGCATGAGCGCACTGTGGAACGACAAACCGCTGTTGTCTCTTGTTGGCTTGTACACATTGCTGACAGCTATCTATATGCCTGTTGAATCAATCGTTCTGTCCCGTTACTTCCGGGATCTGGATGAACCACGAACACTTGGTTTCGTATTGTCAGCTATGTCAGTGGGCATCGTGATTGGTGCGCTTCAGTTTCATCGTGCAGTCAGAATCTTCTCCCCTGGCAATATGGTGATCGTCTCAATGACACTTATTGGTGCAGTTGTTTGCGCCATGGCTTTCCTGCCGAATGCCATCATCTTTATTGGTCTCGGTCTAGCGCTTGGACTTGCATTTGGCCCCGTGAGCCCAATGAGCAACTACCTAGTTCAGCAACGAATGCCCCAACACCTACATGGTCCAGTTTTCGGAACACAGTTCTCGCTTATGTACCTCGCAACACCTGCAGGCACATTGGCCCTTGGCCTTATTGTTCAATCGGTGTCAATCGCACCACTTCTGTTTGTGATTGGTGCTCTATTTATTGTTGTCACATTGCTCGTCGGTTTTACAGGCCCACTGCGTCGTCTCAGTGTTGATGCCTCATCTCAAGATGACCCAACGGAGTAGTTGTCAAATGCTGAATCGATTTGTGAAGAACTCTCAAGTTCTTGTCAAGAGACTTCTTGGAAGTCCTTCAGACTGGCGCCTCACCAAGCCGGTAGCGCCGCAACTACCAACAGTGAATTACACATGGATTGGTCCTGTCATGGCAGTGGTAACAATATTTGTCGGATGGCTTGCGTTCACCGAAACAATTGGTGACGGAAACGCAGCCTTCGCATTGTTCATTGGTTCTGTCTCCATCATGATGATGACCTGGAGCAATCTTCTCTCCACGCGCATACTGCCTCTTGAACAAATCTTTGGTGGTGTTGATCGCATGTACGTGTGGCACCGCTGGCTGGGCGCATTGTCAGTAGGTGCGATGTGGCTGCACTTGGAAATGGTTGATGACGTTAAGGGAATACGTGGGGCATCCCGCAGCGTTGCTAATGCGGCCGAAGACCTAGCGGAAACCGGATCAACGCTTCTATACATCCTTGTTGGCATCAGCTTGCTCCGATGGATTCCTACTCGATGGTGGCGTTTCACCCACAAGCTTCTGGTGCTCCCCTATGCATTTGCATGTTGGCATTTCTATACAGCCACAAAGCCGTACGCGAACGCTTCATTTTGGGGCTCATGGTTCACTGGGTTCATGTTTCTTGGTCTTGCGGCATGGATTTACAGAGTGGTGTGGCGTGACATGTTCCGAAAAGGAAAACTTCATCGGGTCTCGAATATTGAAATCATTGGCAAGGTCATCACGGTTGAGTTGGAACCAGTAGGAAAGCCACTGAAGTATCAATTGGGTCAGTTCGCATTTCTTACAGTGAAAGTTCCTGGCTTACGTGAGCCACATCCGTTCACCATTGCTTCATCACCCGATGAACAGTGTCTTCGATTTGTTATTCGTGATTTAGGTGACTGGACACATCAGCTCATCACAACACTTGCTATCAACGACCGCGTTGTTGTGGAAGGCGCATACGGACACTTGGAACCAATTCCCGATCACCCTGTTGATCATGTTGTTTGGGTTGCAGGTGGCGTGGGGATTACACCGTTCCTTGGCACATCAATCTCACGGCTGCCCGAAGACGGCCCTACCCCACACCTTTTTTACTGCGTTCCATCTCGAGGCAATGCGCCCGCAATTGAAATGCTCGAAGTTGCAGAACGTGAAGGTCGAATTCACCTACATGTCCACGCATCTGATGAGAAAAATCGCCTCCACCCAGACCAAGTCGTTTCCGCAATAGAGAACGAGAAGCTAAAGAACACGCACATTGTTATGTGTGGCCCAAATTCGCTGGTGAAGTCAATGAAGTCAGGCCTTCGACAACACGGCGCTCGCCACATGCATGTTGAAGGCTTCGATATTCGCAGTGGATTTGGCCCTGATTTGTCTCAGTACATAGACGACCTGGTGAGAAATCAGTTGCGTCGTTTCTAACCTAGTAAGTAGTTATTCGATGCGCAGGCCGGAGATTGCGCGAGCAATCACCAGCTGCTGAATCTCTGAAGTGCCCTCAAAGATGGTGTGAATCTTGGCATCACGGTGCCAGCGCTCGACTGGGTATTCGCGTGTGTAGCCATAGCCACCAAGAATCTGAATTGCTTCTTCAGTAACACGTACTGCAGTTTCAGATGCTTTGTACTTACTCATTGAACCTTCAGCGTTCTTGAAGCCGCCATTCTTTGACAACCAAGATGCACGCCAAATAAGGAGACGTGATGCATCAATCTCAGTGGCCATGTTTGCAAGTTTGAATGCAATGGCTTGGTTCATGATGATTGGCTTGCCGAAAGCAACGCGCTCTTTTGCATAATCCAATGCGTATTCGTAGGCAGCACGTGCAACACCAAGTGCTTGCGCACCCACTGCCGGACGAGTTGCTTCGAAGGTTTTCATTGCAGGCTGTGCACCAGCAGAGTGTCCGCCTTCGCGAGCACGTGCAATTTTTGCATCAAGTTTTTCTTTGCCACCAAGAAGGCAGCGGCCAGGAACGCGAACATCATCAAGAACTACTTCTGAAGTGTGCGATGCCTTAATGCCGTGCTTCTTGTACTTCTGCCCCATCGACAAACCCTTAGTGTTTGGTGGAATTACGAATGAAGCTTGGCCACGACCTTTAAGTTCTGGATCAACTGCTGCAACAACAACGTGAATGTTTGCAATGCCACCGTTGGTGATCCATGCCTTTGTTCCGTTGATTACCCATTCATCTGTTGCTTCGTCGTAGACGGCGCGTGTGCGCAATGAAGAAACGTCAGAGCCTGCATCTGGTTCTGACACACAGAACGCACCGAGCTTCACATCGTCTGGTGTGCCGTAACACTGCGGTACCCACTCCATCATTTGCTCTGGAGTTCCGTTACCAGAAATTCCTGCAGCTGCAAGACCAGAACCCATGATTGCCATGCCAAGACCAGCATCGCCCCAGAACATTTCTTCGATTGCAACTGGCATGGTGAGTCCGGTTGGATCAGCCATTGCGCTCATAAGGAAATCAAGACCGTACAAACCGTTCTTTGCAGCCTCTTGCACAATTGGCCATGGGAACTCTTCACGCTCATCCCATTCGTGCGCGTTCGGGCGCATTACGTCAACAGCGAACTGGTGAATCCAGTCTTTGATCTGGAGTTGGTCTTCATTGAGGGAGAGGGAGAAATCAGCCATGACTCTAACTTACCCGCGGGTAACACCCCTGCGTCAAATAATCAGGTGCGTTCTAAAACCCACTGCCAATGGGGTTCACCGGGGGCACACATCGTTTGCAGATACCAACTAAGGGGGCTACTTTGGCATTTACGGAACAAAACAAGCGGCGGCTACATGCTCGCCTTTGTGAAGTCATTGGCACAGAGGAGGCTGACATTCTTATGGAGCAGCTCCCGCCAATCACCTGGACCGAATTCGCAACGAAACGAGACCTTGACGAACTGCGCATCGCAACCAAGCACGACATCGAGTTCAGCGCAATCGCTACTCGTACTGAACTTGAACAAGTAATTACGAAAACGCGAACTGATCTGGAGCAATTGATTTTTCAGACGCGGACCGACCTTGAGAAGTCAATCATGGAAGTGAAACACTCCGTTGAGACCACGAAGCTTGAAATCACCGCCACCATCGAACGCGGGTTTCGTAATCAAAGCTGGAAAATGTTCACCGCAATCATGTCGTCACAACTTGTCACAGTTGGCCTTCTTGGGCTGATGATTAATTCGCTTCGGTGACGCAAGGCATATCAACGTAGAAGTTGACGGACCCAGTTACCGATTAGTTCGATTGCAAGAACAATTCCAAAGATCGCCATCACGATGGCGCCAGTGGTTTGAAATTCCAGGACTCTCATCGAGTTCAGCAATAGGAATCCGATTCCCCCGCCACCGACAATGCCAAGCACTGTGGATGAACGAAGGTTCACGTCCAAGATGTAGAGAAAGTGACCGGTAAACGCAGGCATGAATTGCGGTACAACGGAGGCAAAGAACTCTTGAATTTTCCCTGCGCCGACGGCAAGCACAGCTTCACGCGGTGCAGCATCTACTTCTTCTAATGCTTCAGCAAAAAGCTTGGCAGAAAAGCTCGCAGTCACCACCGTGAGTGCCAATGTTCCTGGAACAGGACCAAGCCCCATTGCGCTCACGAAGATGACTGCGATGATTAGTTCGGGGATTCCGCGGAATGCCAACATCACCAACCGAGTAACAGTAGAGAGAATTCTTTTGGTCATGATGTTGCGTGCGGCCAACAGACTAAGGGGTACTGCGATAAGTAGGCCAAGTCCCGTAGCGATTACAGCAATAACTACCGATTCCACAATTCCTGTCACCATCTCTGAACGAACGGTTGTGAAGTCAGGTGGGAACAGATCACCAAAAACAGTGATGATCTGAGGCATGAGGGGAACAGTGCGCGCCCAGTCGATATCTATTGTCAATACGGCAACCGCGAGCGCCAGCAAGAAGCCGGAGATGGTGGCAGTACTAAACATACGATCCCACGTCCACGGTGGACTGAGAGCACGTGTTTCAAATGATTTCCTATTGACGCGAGTATCGCGAGCAATAATTCTTTGTGAAAACCAACCGTGGCGAGAAGACTGCGCCAGGGCTGCGGCGTCACCCAAAATTGCGCTGCGAATGCGGACAGAAAGAAGTTCTACAGCAGTCACAACAACAAAGATGACCGCCACTGCGCCAAGTGCTGATTCATAGTCGAGAGAGCGCAACGAGGTCTGAATGAGAACACCAATACCTCCCGCACCTACCAAGCCAAGCACAGTAGATGCGCGAATGTTTATTTCAAGACGAAAGAGCGCGGTTGCAATCATCGATGGCATTGCTTGCGGAAGAATTGATGCACGTGTGGTCTGGCGACGAGTAGCGCCTACGGAAATTGTCGCTTCCCGAGGAGCTTCTGCGGCTTGCTCAATTGCATCAGCGAACAACTTGCCCACCATTCCAATTGAGTGAATCGCAAGAGCCAGCACACCCGGCAACGGGCCGATGCTTAGTGCAGATACAAATACTGCGCCGAGTACTAGATCTGGGACTGCACGAGTGAGAGATATTACTGTTCGACAGATATACCGAATAGTGGGGTGAGGTGATGTATTTCTTGCTGCACCAAGCGCCAAAGGAAAGCTAAGAACTATCGCCCCAGCTGTTCCCATGACGGCCATCCATACGGTTTCTATAGTGGCATCAACGATGTTCGAGAGATTTGAGAAATCAGGCGGAACCATACGCTTCACCAGGCGACTAACGTCGCCGAAGCTGCTGGTGATTCCACTAAAACTCATTCCCAGAAAAATCCATGACCATACGAATGCAGCGACGCATGCAACCGTAAAGATGAACAGTTGAACTTGTGTCGCAGTAATTGGCGGGGACAGACGCTCTCTAGTAGCTGAAGGACTCATGCACTTTGCAATGCGGATTCAGTTTCGAACTGCATGGGCGTTCCGGTTGCGCGGTACACCTCCATCACTTGATCCTGACTCAATTGTGCATTCATCTGATCAAGTACAACTTGTCCGGCACGAAGACCCACAATGCGGTCTGACCAACCGAGTGCCAGTTCTACTTGGTGAAGGGTGCAAATCACAGTCATGCCGTCTTCACGAGCTATGCGCAAGATCAAATCAAGTACTTGATTCGCCGACTCTGGGTCGAGGGAAGCTACTGGCTCATCGGCCAAAAGAACAGATGGCTCTTGCATCAGGCTTCTCGCGATTGCAACACGTTGCATTTGCCCACCAGAAAGGGTGTCTGCTCGTTGGAATGCTTGTTCCGAAAGTCCGACTCGTTCTAATTGCTCAAGGGCTTTGCGGCGAAGCGCAACAGGGTACGAACGCACTCCGAGGCGAGGGCCGCGAAGACTACCGAGAGAACCAACCAAAACATTCTCCATACAGGTTGCTCGACCAACAAGACCGAACTGCTGAAAAACAAAACCAATGTGATGACGCAATTTACGGAGGGATTTTCCGTTTGCTGTTGATACATCTGTTCCTTGAACCACAACCTTGCCGCCTGTAGGAGCGTGAAGTCCGTTCAACGTGCGTAACAGAGTGGATTTTCCTGAACCGGATAATCCAATAAGAGCAAGTACTTGTCCACGGGGAACTTCGAGCGACACATTGTCCAGAGCGAGAGTTCCGTTCGGGAAACGCTTTGACAGTGACGTGACCTTCACGGCCACGTCACTGTCTGCGACAGTATTAATTACTTGCACTTGGTTGACTTAGTTGATTCGCACACTGCGCGAACACCGTCATAGTACGAGTCAGTTGTTTTGATGAAGCCCCATGATGAGTCTTCAATGATTTGGCATGTTGCCTCAGAGGCGCAACGACCGTCCTTGACCATGGCAGTCTTGTTTGCCTTGTTCAACACAATGTTGCGAACCGCATCTACCAATGACTGCGGCATGTTCAATCGAACTGCAATTGGTGAACCGGCGATCAAGCCAGATTTCCAAACAACTTTGATGTCACTTGCACCAACACCAGAAACTTTTCCTGCAGGAACATCCTTGTCAAGAATGTCATCGTAAGCAAAGCCAACGTCACATGTTCCTTTGTTAATTGCTTGGACTGACTGCGGGTGACCACCGGCGTACTGAGTTGTTTCCTTTGCTGGATCAATACCAGCTGCAAGAAGCCCTGCTGTTGGGTACAAAGTACCTGAGGTTGAAGCTGGGTCAACGAAACAGATTCGCTTGCCCTTGAAGTCTGCAATTGTTGTAACTGCCGTGTTAGTTGCCTTGGTAACGCCGTATGAGCGGTATCCGGGAACACCCGTTGCTGACGATACAGCAACACCAGCTGGTTCAATTTTTGCTCCATTCAATTTTGCGATGACATAGGAGAATGGTCCGTAGAAAGCCAAGTCAACTTTGTTTGCAATCTGCGCTTCGATGATTCCGGCATAGTCCGTTGCCGAGTAAAACTCAACAGGGATTCCTAATTCTTCTTGGAACAATTGTACCAAGCCTTTATACTTCAAAGTCATGGCAGCAGCATTCTCAGAAGGGACTGCACCAATAACAAACTTCTTTGGCCACTTTGATTTGTCTACTTTCACAGGGATGGTGGTTGCCGTTGTTGTGACAACTTTTGTCCATGTGTACTTTTTGTTCTTGTAGGTACAACGAACGCGGACAGCGCCGACTTTCGAGTATTTTCCATATTGAGCCTTGGTGCACTTGTCACCAACTTTTGCTTCGATTTTGGCTTGAACGCCAGAACCAGAACTGATTGCCATTACGGCTGTTAATACTGCTGTCACGGCCGCAATGCGTCGTAACGTTTTCTTTGCTGAATACATGGTTTTTTTCCTTAAATTTTGTTTCGATTAGTTGGATTGATTACTTAGATCCGTAAACGGTCTTGCTGGTGAGGATTGCACTGTTACCAGTGCTTGATTTCGCTTGAAGAGTGCAGCGGAACGAGCGGTTAGCTGTGAACGGCATCTTGACCACTACAGGCGACTTAGTGCTTGTTGCACTGAACTTGGTTCCAGTGACTGAGGTGCACACTGCGACATATTTTGCAGAGCCTGACCAGCCCTTGATCTTTGAAGCGGCAAAATTGACTTTCAATGCTTTGTCACTCACTGAAATCTTCATGCCAGTTGGCGCGTGTGGGCGCTTTGACGGGATTTCGTATATCGCAACCGTTCCGGAAAGTTCGTATGAAACGATGACCAAAGCAGTTGCAGTAGGACTATCCATTGGTTGTACGAACATCACGCCTTCAGGTGACACGTCTCCAGCTGTTGCTGTTGCTTTGCCTGTAACGATGTTGCCAGTAGGGATTGATGTGTTGATGTAATCGACGTACTTAGGGATTACCGGGTTGGTGACATCAAAGAGGACCACTCCGCCATCGCGCTCCAAAGTAAGAGCCATCCACTTGCGGTCATAGGCACTTCCGATAGCAATACCTTCTGGCTCGGGGCCTTTTGAAGTACTGCGAGCATCGATTGCTTTGATTGCCCCAGTAGTGGTGTCCCAGTCTGCGTTGAACAAGTTTCCACGCTTTTCCTTGGCAAGATTTTCGAGCAAGTCACCCGAGTCGTAGACCAAGTCAGCCTTGAAAATGCCTGAAACTGTATTGGACTTCCAGACGCTGAATGAGCGTGTTCCGAATGAATAGGCGGACTTAACTTTGGTGCTTGATGTGACAGGAGAACCCGCAACAGACGCTGGAGCGAATGGTGTTGTCTTCAATTGACCAATAGCTGCATCAGCAGTAAGTGACGTTGAAACAGACGAGTCAGCAATCTTGCTGAATGATGAGTCTTCGTCTTCGATTTTAGTGGTATCGGTTCCACCCTTTACACATGGGTACGAGCGTGAGTCACCTTCGTTAGCAGTGAACAAGTAATTCACTCCGCCGGCGCGAGTTGATGCGATTGCATCAGGTAGGTACATACCCATTGTTGATTGTGGAGCAATGACTGCTGCAAGATCCTTGTTGTTCGAATCAAGACCTTTACCAACTTTGGAATGATCTTTGTAACCGAGTGGCGTGAGATTCAGAACCGCCTTAGTGGCCAAATCAATGGTGACAATGGAGTTGTTCTCTTGCAAAGTTACAAAGGCATACTTGCTATCTGGAGACACCGAGATGTACTCAGGCTCAAGGTCTTGGGCCACGGTTGCCTTTGGTCCAAAAATACGACCACCTTCAAAGGCAATAGCGCTTGCACGCTCGTCGAAAGCTTCGAAAGTAAGCGTTGTCGCAACAGGTGTCGCTGCATTTACGTCAATGATTGAAACTGAGCCGTACGGGTCTGTGGTAGTCGGCAGTTTTCCATCGGTGAGGCAATACGACTTTGGTTCTCCCTCATTGGCAGATAAAACGAATTGGCCGTCTGGAGAAAAAGTGACGTGGTCTGGAAGAGAACCAACATCCACACCATTAGGTGCCGATTCAAGGAGTTCACCATCGGTGTTAGCAAGGAATACCTTGCCGGGAGCTTGGGAAGATGTCATCGAAGCAGCGATTGCAATGGTTCCGTTCTTAGCTGCGACGCTCTGAATTCCGGTTACGCCCTTTGCAGCAAGATCGAGAGACTTAATTTTCTTAGGGGCTGTCGGATTTGAGATATCAACAATATCAATCTGGTTGGTAGCGCCATTCGTGACATAGATACGAGAAGTTGCTGCATCGAACGCAGTTATTTCTGCGCCACCGATTCCACTGCCGCTGACCCAACGACCGAGAAACTTAAGGCCTGCGCCTGTTTCAGTTGCTGCACCAACCGATTGTGCTGTTAGTAGTGACGTTGCGGACAACAACAATGATGCTGTCAGCGTGAGGATAATTGTGGGCTTTAAATGTTTCACGAAAGAAATAATAAAAGTGTGAAGTAACGCCAAATAGATTTCTGCGCCACAACATCTCAAACTTTTGGTGAACAATAAGAGTTGTTTTCTGCAAGTTTTTGATTGTCACCTAAAAGACACGCATCGTTAATTACTTGTCTACAACAATGTTCCTTTAGTCAAATAGTTTCATCAAGTGCCTTCCAATTTACTCATTGACTCAGATATTCCCGAGATTGATTCGCGCGAAGGGAGAAGCTCACTACTTGCGCAAGCAAACACAGAGGAGCTCACTTCGTTAGTCGACAGGCTTCTAGAAGAAGCCGAACTCTCATCACAATTGCGGATTGTCCGCTCTCCCCATACGGGAACAGTCCAATTCCAAGTACGTGAACCAGTTTGTGAGGAGCGCTTTTACCTTGCCGACGTAGTTGTCACCGTTGCTGAAGTCGCAATTGGCAATCACTTGGGTTGGGCAATGCGAGTTGGCACCGATCGACGTGCAGCTCTAGCAGCAGCCATTGCAGATGCCCTCTTCGAAAGCGGGCACAAGGAAGCGTGTGGTTCACTGCAGTCTCTTATCACGGTTACTCGTCGTGAACTGATTGACCAACGCCAATCAGAGTGGGCACAACTCAATAAGACAATCATTGAATTTGAGGAGCTGGACTGATGTCAAACACTTTTCAACTCTCAACAATTGACCCCGTACGGCTGTCCAGTGCAATTCTCGACGTACATGAATCACAACACGTGTTCACAGTTCTTCTGAATTCTTTGAGTAATCCGGGAACTATCTACTCCGTTGACCAAAAAATCTGGGAGCGAACAGACGGATGTGCAGTTCCCCTTCTTGCACTTCTTGGTCATGAAACGCCATTTTGTGTGTCTGGTGAAAATAGTGAAGAACTCACCGCAATCATTAAACATGTCACCACTGCCCGCCCTTCTTCTTTGAAAGATGCGCGATACATCGCAATACCTAACTCAATCAGCAGCGAAGACTTTGCAGAGATATCCGCGGGAACAGATCTGCGTCCAGATTCTGCAGCCCAAATTTCTGTGTACTCCTCTGGAAGGTTTTCAACCACTGCCTCATCAACTACTGGGGGCACGAGTGTCAGATTGTCTGGTCCGGGAGTAGACGGTGAATCAGAACTGACCTTTGAGCACATTGACTCGATCGTTTTAGCAAGTCTTCTGACCAGAAAGTTTGCATTCCCTCGCGGACATGACTTTTGGTTTTGTAATAGCGAGGGCCAAATTGTGGCAATCCCTCGAAGCACCACCGTGACTCTTATCAACTCTTCTACCGAAAAGGTTTCATAAACATGGGATACGCAGCCGCTCGTGGTGGCCTCACAGCAATTCGAAATGCTGAGGACCTAGTTCGCACACTTCGTGATATGGATGAAAGCGAACAGATTGAACTTGATCAATTCATTGGTCGTCTTCGGCTTCTTGTTGACCGGATCATGGGAGAGGCGGGAATGTGGGAACCGCGCCTGGCTGCCTTGGCTATTCGCCAGGCAGAAGGTGACCATATTGAATCTGTTCACCTTCTACGCGCGTACAAGTCAACTCTTCCGCGAATAGCTTCCACCGAACCAATTCATGTTGACGACATGAGACTCCTGCGCCGCGTTGTTCCAGCATTTCGTGAACCAGGTGGCCCTCAAATACTTGGGCGCAGCACTGACTACAGCGCTCGCATGTTGGACCCCCGCAGTGGATCTGGTGCAACAGCATCTCTCGAACCCGAAGTTGCAACGCATGTTGCCGAGAATTCTTCATCTGTGCAAACAAACACTCCCCGTCTTATGAATGTTTTGCGCAACATGGATTTGCTGACTGACCGTCGCCGCACGGATGACCCTGAGCCGTTCGATATCACTCGAACCCCAGCTCGCCCACCGGCACCACGCTCGGCCCGATTGTCATCGATGGCACGCGCTGAAACTGGTGCACTCTTGAACCAGTGGTACCGAAATATCCTCGGACCAGATGGTTACCTACACGAAGTAACACTTGGTGAAGTTCGTCATGGAGAGTTGCCCATCCGCATTAAGCATCCGTACACCAATGGGTCGGTCTCAATTGGATCGTTACGAGTAACGGAAGTTGAGGCCATCGAAGACCTCAACGGAATTGATGAAGATCGTGATCGATTCGACATCGGATACGGATTGTGCCTTGGTCACAATGAAAGAAAAGCTATTGCAATGGCAAATCTTGATATCGCTTGCCACCGTGATGGTTCTAAATCTTCGTTAGAGCAATCAATTCTTCTGACTACTGATGGGCTTGATTCTGCTGGTTTTCTCGAGCATTTGAAACTTCCCCACTACGTCACCTTTCGCTCAATGATGGAACGAAAAATTGCCGTAAGAAATGCTCGCCCGAGTGTCCAAAAAGGGGACAAGGCATGACAATGAATGCTGTACACAACGGTTCACACTTAGATTCCATCGTTGGAGAAGATCCGGGTATCCCGTTTGCACTCCTCGACGAAGAATCAAAGCGTGAGATACGTCGTGCACTACTGCACGCTGTTTGCGTACCTGGTTATCAGGTTCCGTTTGGCTCTCGCGAAATGCCAGTTGCCCGCGGATGGGGTTCTGGCGGTCTGCAAATCACGCTTGCCATTGTGGGAAAAACCGACATCGTCAAGGTGATTGACCAAGGAGACGATGAAGGCGTGAACGCTGTAAACCTTCGCCGTCTTGTCGTTACTTCAACAGGTATCGAAGAGTCAACAGAGGTTGTGGAATCAACCATTATTCAGAGCCGCCACAGAATTCCTGAAGACGAAATGATCAATAGCCACACTCTTGTTCTGCAAGTTCCAGTACCTGAGCCCTTACGCGGCGTGGAACGTGACATGCGTGAGTTAGCTCGCATGCACTCAGAGGCTGACTATTCGCGCATGTGGGTGAGCCTGTACGAAGACAAAGTACGTAACGGTGTCATCACGCAAACTACTGGTTACCCATGTCTTGTGAACGGGCGATATGTCGTTGCCACCACCCCGATACCTCGATGGGATATTCCACGACTTCATGATTCACAGTTCCTCACACTTTTTGGGGCCGGACGTGAAAAGCGTGTCTACGCCATTCCTCCGTACACCCTTGTTGAACCTCTGACTTTTGAAGATGTGCCCTTTGAAGTGGAACAGGCAAATGGTGCGCAATGCAGATTGTGTAGTTCATCAGAGTCATTTCTTGTTGAGTCACCTGGAACAAACGGTGATGCTGGAACATGGACATGTAGTGACACCGCATGGTGCAGAGCGAGAAGAATCAAATGAGCAAAATAGTTATCCCTGATTCAGTACTGAAGGTTTCTGGACTCGGAAAGATTTATGGTCCCATCACAGATGGAGCCATTGAGCGCACGGGTTCCCAAGTAGGAACTGCCCGCGATCACCAAACAGGGTCCATAGTCGCTGCCTGGGATGTCAACTTTGAAGTGGCAGCCGGAGAAGCTCTTGGAATTGTCGGTGAATCCGGATCTGGAAAATCGACCGTGTTGCGTTGTATTGCCGGAGACATCGATTCTTCAGTGGGCGATGTTCGGTTATCCACTTTTGAAAATGGTGAGGCGAACTTGCTGACACTTGACGCAGCAACTCGACGCAAAATGCGTATTGATCAATTGTCTGTTGTGTACCAGGACCCAGCAGAGGGTCTTTCCCTCGGCGTCACAGCCGGTGGGAATATCGCTGACCCACTAACCGCTGCCGGCTGGAGAAACTTCGAAGGTATCAGAGTCCGTGCACGCGACTTGTTGCAACGAACAGAAGTTCCGCTCGACCGTATGGACGACATTGTTCGATCATTTTCAGGAGGCATGCGTCAACGAGTGCAGATTGCACGTGCGCTTGCCAATAACCCCCGCCTAGTACTGCTCGATGAACCCACAACAGGCCTTGATGCCAGTGTTGCTGCTGGTGTCTTAGACCTTATTCGCGGTCTTCTTGAGGAATTTGAACTTGCTGCCATTGTTGTCAGTCATGACTTCTCAGTAATTGAAATGCTCACGGAACGATGCATCGTTATGCACCACGGTCGTGTTGTAGAAAATGCATTGACCGATCAACTGCTTGAAGATCCGCATCACCCCTACAGCCAGAAACTTGTATCGGCGGCACGAGCATGAGCACTGCAATTGCAACTAAACCCATTCTTGATGTACGTGACCTGACTAAGAGTTTCGTACTTCACAACATCGATGGTCGCACCGTCACCGGATTGCACAATGTTTCCTTCACGGTGGAACCAGGACAACATTTAGCACTTGCCGGAACATCGGGAGCTGGAAAATCAACCCTGCTTCGCGCTATTTATCGCACGTATGCGCCTTCTTCGGGAGAAGTATGGTTTCGGCTTTCCGATGACAGTGTTGTCAACCTTGCACAAATTAGCGATCCAGAGATAGTCGCACTTCGTGGCCGTCAAATCGGTTATGTCTCACAATTTCTTCGTGCACAACCCCGCAGAAGTGTTTTAGATCTTGTAATTCGCGCTGGCGTGTCACGCGGCATGAATGTCGTCGATGCGCGTGAGTTAGGAATACTCTCACTTCGTCGTCTCAATATTGGTGAACAATTATGGGACGTTCATACATCGGTGTTATCTGGTGGTGAAAAACAACGTGTCAACATCGCTGCCGGACTTATCTCTCCACCACGATTGCTATTGCTCGATGAGCCAGTATCAGCTCTTGACCCCGAGAATCGTGAAAGTGCTATCCAGTTGATTAGTGAACTCACTCATCAAGGCGTTGCTGTACTTGCTGTGTTTCACGATCTCGATGCAATTGCACGTCTTGCAACACAGATAGTTGTCATGCAAAAGGGCCGCATCATCAACAACGGACCAGTCGATCAAATACTTCCGCAACTACATCCAGGAGATGTTCAACCATGACAATTTTTTCAATCATCAATTCCACAGCCGTCCTTCCAACGCAAATTATGGAGAATGCCACCATCACCATTGAAGACGGCATAATCATCGATATTGCTGAGAATGGTCCAGCCACAGAGAGATATGTGAACGCTGAAGGCGGCATCTGTATGCCAGGAATTATCGATTCACATAGCGATGGATTCGAAATGGAACCACGGCCTCGACCCAGTGTACGACTCCCACTCGATTTCAGTATTCAATCGTTTGAAGCCAAAGTACGTGCTGCTGGAGTTACGACTCTTTTTCATGGAATTGGATTTGAGAACGACGGTAACCGAACCGTGGAATCAGCCAACGCCTACGTCGACATCATCCATAAATACTCCTCTTCTCCCACCGTCATGATGAACCACCGCGTGCTGTATCGACTTGATGCCCGTGATGCTGATGGGTTCAATGCTTTGTGCGCAAGAATTGAATCAGATCGTCAAGTTGACGCCAAACCACTAGTGAGTTTTGAAGACCACACACCAGGCCAAGGCCAATACCGTGATCGCACCTACCTAGAAAACTGGATTATGGGATCACGCAATATGACTCGTGAAGAAGCAGTAGCTCATGTTGATCAAATCCTTATTGAGCGTGAAGCAGTTCGACACAATAAGGAATTAGCGTTGCCCTGGTTGACAGAGCAGGCAGCACTGGGAAACATCACTTTGATGGCCCACGATCCGGCTACTCCCGAAGATGTGGCCGAAGCCGTGACCTGGAACGCTTCAATTGCAGAATTTCCTACGTCGGTCGAGGCGGCTCAGGCAGCACGGGCGGCAGGCTTGCGAACAGTTTGTGGAGCACCAAATGCATTACGTGGTTCGAGCCACAGTGGAAACGTCTCTGCCACCGAATTAATCTCACTTGGCCTTTGTGATGGTCTGTCTTCTGACTATTTGCCATTCGCAATGCTTGGCGCTGTTGGAACGTTGGTTAAGAACGGCACGTGCACACTTCCCGAAGCAGTCCGCCTCGTTACGTACGGACCCGCAGAAACTGTAGGCATTACCGACCGCGGTCGCCTTGAAGTTGGTCTTGTCGCTGATGTAGTTGTGTGTCGTTTCAACGGGAACCTTCCTTCAGTGTTGGGCGTTTGGCGAGCAAACGGATCACCACTGCAAAGTCTTGCAATGCAAGGCGTCTGAGATGACTGAATTTTCACAATATTTGCGAGAGCTGGCTCTTGCTGCAGACAATGCCTACGTACATGCAATGAACACAATGACAGCGGCTCAACGCAGCCAAGACATTGGTCTTGGTGGCGACGGAACGCCCACCATGTTTCTTGATGCATACATCGAACGCCCTGTACTTGAGATCATTGAGCGAGAAGGACACAACGTTCTTTCCGAAGAAGTTGGCTGGATTGATCGTGGGTCACACATCACTGTCGTTATAGACCCAGTTGATGGAACTGCAAACTCTGCTGCCGGAGTTCCAATCTCAGCCTTCTCCGCTGCGATTGTCCGAGGCGAAGTGGTGGAAGAGGCTCTCATCACATGGCTGGGCACCAGTTATGCGCGGTCTGCACACAAAGACGATGCCATTGTTTCTCGCGTTTCAACTCGCACGACTGTTGATGGGGCATCACTATCCATGCTTCGCCCTCGGCCGACCACATGGACGGCTTGGTCGTCTCTTGCGCAACGCGCAGAACGAATGCGGATACTTGGTAGTTCAGTTATCGAAGGTGCTCTTGTAGCCGACGGAGCAATCGATGCGTTCTGCGATCCAGGTGGCGACATTCATCGCATTGTCGACTTGGCAGCCATTTCTCTCATTGTTGAAAAATCAGGTGGTCATGTACGCGATCTTCATGATCGTCCATTCACGTTTGACCCTGATCTTTCCAAGCGCTGGAGCGGCATTATTGCAGGCACTCGCGAATTAGTTGACGAGATCGCCGAACTAATTAAGGCGTAGTGACCGCAGTGCGGGTGATGCTCCAAACGGAGCCCACCGCGAAGACAATCAAAATGCCGCTCACTAAGAACGGTGCGCTGATACCCACGTGATCAAATAACGCGCCGGCCGCAACGGGGCCTGCAACACGCCCGAATGCAGCCGTGCTTTGTTGATATCCGATTGCTTCACCACGGCGTTCCACTGGTGCAAGTTCTGCAACCAATGCCCCACCTGATGGTCCAGACATTCCTTGTCCGAGAGACAACAAGAACAATGCAACAAACAACATCGGCCATGTGGTGGTGAAACCAAGCAGAAGAAGCCCTACTGCTACTAAAGACAAACCAATACGAAGAAGTTTTCGCGAACCAAGTTTTTCTGTGAGCGGACCAATGAGTCCGCCTTGAACTGCAACCAAGGTGACGCCAACGAATACGAACACAATTGATGCGGATCCTTCAGTGAAACCGAATTGCTTTTGACCCCAGATTGAAAACGTTGCTTCAAAACCCGCAAAGCCAAGCATCGAGAGAAAGCCAACAAGGGCAAACCGCTTTAATGCAGGCGATAGCGCGGTTCCACGTTGACTCTTCTCGGTGATGTGCGAAGTGTCAGGCTTTGTTTCTGGTAAACGAATCATTGCGGCAACTGCATTGATCGCAGCAATTGAACCAGCTAAGTAAAACGGCACGTGTGGCCCACCGAGTGCAGCTAGTCCACCAAGCGCGGGCCCAACGACAAAGCCGACACCGAACGCAGCGCCCAACATTCCCATGAGGCGGGCACGTTGTTCAGG
>CAMDLK010000030.1 GCA_945901725.1 Bifidobacterium breve
CCCCCCGCAAAGAGGCGAGCGGTGCGTTTGTCGGACGACAATTCGGCGCATCGAATGGTCACTGCAAACATTCCGTCACCGCGTGAATCCATGTACCCCACGGCGCCTCCGTAGTAGCCACGGTTAAGCCCTTCTACTTTTTCGATGAAGCTCAGGGCTTCTGATGTCGGATGGCCACCCAAGGCCGGGGTGGGGCAGAGTGCTCGCACTAGTGAAAACACGTGTGCAGAAGGTTCGGTCAATGCGCCTTCAATTGCAGTTCCAAGGTGTTGAACATTTGCAACTGTCACTACTGATGGCTCGGATTCCCAATCGAGGTAGGAACAGAAAGGTAACAGCGTGTCGTGAACCATGTCGATGACGATTCTGTGTTCGATTTGATTCTTTGTGCTCGCGACAAGTTCATCTGCGAGGCGCTTGTCGGCATCGTGGTCTCCGGTGCGAGGCGCTGTCCCAGCCAAGGGATGACTGCGCACGACTGAACCCTGAACTGACACCAAAAGTTCTGGTGATGCTCCAATGATGTTGTTGACGCAGTAGCGGTAACTGGAACCAAATGAAGCTCGTAGGCGAAGCAATATTGCGTGAACATCAATTGGGTCGTCAGCATGCACTTCTATGTCGCGAGCAATAACTGCTTTTTGTATCGTGCCAGCTCTCACGGCATCTCTGGCCTGCACCACAGCATCGAGATAATGACCTACGGCCGTTTTTGGCGCGACACGATATGAATTGCTATGCGGACGAGGTGGAGGAGTGGTGATAGCTGCCGTTACTGCGATTGCAAGTTTGTCATCGGTGAGGTCGTCTTCTGTTTCGCCGACCATTGTGACTGTTGGTGCTTGATTGTCTGATTTTCGAAACACGATGCGCGGCAATATGAACTCTGCGGGCTGTGATGGGGAGAACGGTACAAGCGAGAAGAGAATCGGCCCAGAGTTCGCGATGGATGAATCTGATAAACGACTTGCGGATATCAAGTCGAGGAAAGTCATTGCGTCTTGCTCTGAGACGGTTTGGATGGCGTCACGCCCGGCAACTCCGACACCATCGCGCACGAAGAGGTAGCCATCTCCACGGCAGACAGCATTGAGGTCAAACTGGTCTGTCAGGGTCGCTGTGCGAAATAGCATGACTAGCTACGTGTGCCGACCATCAACTGTGTGAGCCCGCCCGACAGTTGTGTGTGTATTGCGTCGGCGAATCCGGCTCGTTGAAGTTGAGCTACCAGTACTGATCTGTCGGGAAGGTAGGCGATGCTGCGCGGGAGGTATCGGTAAGCGGCTGCATCGCTAAGGAGGGCACCGATTTTTGGAACTATTTTGCCGAAGTAAATATTGTTCCCGAAACGAACAAGTGGATTGTGCGGAACACCGACATCAAGAAGTGCGATTCGGCCACCTGGACGAATAACTCGGGCACATTCTGCGAAGAAGACGTCTAGATCCACCAAGTTGCGAAGCGCAAAACCACAGATAATTCCGTCTACAGATTGTGGAGGCATCGGCAGACGCAAAATGTCTGCCTGAGCGCGTGGTGCGTTACTTCGGTCGTTCGACAACATGCCAAAAGAGAGATCAATTGATATTGGACGTAGCTGCGCGCGGCGCAAATCGATACAGAGGTCGCCCGTGCCTGATGCCAAGTCGAGAACAGTTGAGTTCGCTGGCAATGCAAGATCTCTCACAGCTCGTCGGCGCCACCGTGTATCTAGACGAAAGGTCATGATGCGATTCACAAGGTCATAACGCGGTGCGATGGCGTCGAACATATTGCGAACCATCTGCGACTTGTCCTCGCCTTGTGGCAAAGAGGAGGTGTCCCAGGAGGACGATTTCTGGGGATCGGATTGGTTCACGATGTAAGGCTATGGGTGGCAGGGGACGTCACCCAAGTACGACTCGCCGATTTTGGTCACGGCACAGCAGAATGGACTATCACTGAGTCCACTGGGAGGACCCCTCATGATTGATTTCACCCTTGCCCCCGAGCATGAAGAGATTCGTAACCGCGTTCGTGACTTTGTCGACAATGTCATCAAGCCAGCAATGGAGCCATTTGGTCATCGCGATGACATGGCGCCAGAAAAGCACAGTGAGTACGTGCGTGAATTGATCAATCTGCGTAAGAAGGCTGTTGAAGTTGGACTATGGCTTCCGCACATGCCGAAGGAGTGGGGCGGCATGGGCCTCGGGCACGTTGCTTTGGCAATGGTGCAGGCTGAGGCGGCAAAGACCCGCGTCGGACCGTGGGTGTTCAACTGCTCAGCTCCAGACGAAGGAAACATGCACACTTTGCTGCATTGGGCAACCGATGAGCAGAAGGACAAGTACCTCAAGCCCCTACTTAATGGCGTGTCCTCTTCATGTTTCGCAATGACCGAACCGGAAGTTGCTGGTTCTGATCCGACCTTGATTCGCACGAATGGAATCAAAGATGGGGATGAATGGATTCTCAATGGTCATAAGTGGTTTATCTCTGGTGCGCGTCGTGCAAAGTTTGCAATTCTTGTCGCTCGCACAGAAATGGACGTACCGCCAGGATCACGCGGAGCAAACACTGCCTTCATTATCGATCTTCCTTCCAAGGGCTGGAACGATGTCCGCGAGATTGAAACCATGCATGGTGCTACTGGACACTCCGAGATCGTCATTGAAGATCTCCGCGTACACGATTCGCAGATTCTTGGCGGTCGTGGAAACGGTCACCGTCTTGGTCAGTACCGTCTCGGACCTGCACGTTTGGCTCACTGCATGCGTTGGGTCGCTCAAGCTGAAACTGCACTGGACATGATGGTTGCTCGATCCCTTGAGCGTTATTCGCATGGTTCTCTCCTTGCAGAGAAACAAGGTATTCAATGGCTCATCGCAGACTCTGCAATGGAGATATACCAGTGCAAGTTGATGATTCTTCACGCGGCATCAAAGATTGATGCTGGAGAAGACTTCCGTCAGGAAGTTTCAATGTCCAAGCATTTCGTAGCAAACAGTCTGAATCGAATAATCGACCGAGCAATTCAAGTGCACGGCGCCCTTGGCTATTCCACGGACACCCCGTTGGCAGGCATGATGCAAAACGCGCGTTGGGCCCGCTTTGCTGATGGTGCAGATGAGATTCACCAGATGCGAATCGCTGAAATCACCATTAAGTCATTCACCGATACGGGAAGCACCCGTGGTGCTACCGGTAATCTGCCGCTCTAACTTGCTGCGTCAATAGCTATCTGTTTTGCCCATCGGTAGTCGGCTTTGCCGGCCGGTGAGCGAACAATGGTTTCAACAAATACGAACTGCTTTGGCAGTTTGAAACGGGCAACGTAAATCTGGGCGACGTCTAGAAGCGATTCTTCCGTGGTGGTTGCGCCTGCTTTGAGTCGGACAACTGCAACTACTTCGTTGCCCCATCGCTCGCTCGGGCGACCAGTGACCACGCAGTCATACACATCAGGATGGGCTTTGACAGCCGCTTCAACTTCTTCTGCGAAAATCTTTTCTCCACCTGAGTTGATGGTGACAGAATCACGCCCGTGCACTTCAATCAACATGTCGGCTGTTAAGCGTGCCCTGTCTCCGGGGACCACGTATCGGACTCCACCAACAATTGGGTACGTCTTCTTCGTTTTGGATTCGTCATTGAGATAACCAAGAGCGAGCCTTCCGCTCTTAGCGAGCCAGCCGAGCCCTTCGTGTCCTGCCTGCAACTCCATCGAGAGGTCTTCGGAGAGGATGTGATTCTGGGGCGCCAATGGAAAACTTCCCGTAGTGGAACTGTCGCCACTCGCGACTTGAGATAGTTGCCCACCTGCCTCTGACGAGCCGAGCCCATCGACCAACATCACTGCTGGCAAATGCTTATGAAATTCAACTTTCAGATGAGCCGATAATGCCGCACCTCCCGAAAGAATTGAAAGGAGCGAAGACAAATCGCGTGTTGAGTTTTCTAGGCCGTCGAGAAGGGGTCTGGCAAATGCGTCTCCAACGATGAGTAGGAAAGTGGCCTTCTCTTTTTCGATGAGACCCCAGATGTCGTCAGCGTCAAGACGATCTGGTTGCGACTGAACGATAATGGTGCCGCCTGTGAGCCATGTGCGCATCGCAATCCAGTGTCCAGCTCCGTGCATGAACGGAGGGCTGGGGAGTGCTCGAAAGTTTCCTGTTGCTTCAGCAACAAACTCTTCAATGGTTCGTGATGTCTTTGAACCACCAAAACATTCAACAACAGCGTCTGCATTACGCCACAGCACGCCTTTGGGCATCCCGGTAGTTCCCCCTGTGTAGAGGATGTAAAGATCGTCTCCGTGATATCCGGCCGAAGGTTTGTTCGTTGATGATTGGCTAAGTGCATCTTCGTACCAAACTGCTCCGTCCAAGAGGGCATTGTTTGACGCATCAGGCACTTGCAAAATCACTCGCAAGTTCGGCAATGCAGAACGAATATCAGCGAGCAATGGTGCAAAACGAGAATGGATAACGCAGGCAGCTGCATTTGAGTCGAGCAGCAAGTACTGCAATTCTTCTGCCACATAGCGGTAGTTCACATTGAAGGGCGCAATGCGGGCCTTGAAAGCTCCGAGCATCGTCTCTAGGTATTCGTTTCCGTTATGCAAGTAAATGGCAACATGATCTTGGCCTGATTCCCAGCCGTCCAGTTTGTCGCGCTCGGTCTTGCATCCGAGACCTTGGGAGGCGAAGTAATTAGCTAATTGACGTGTACGTGTTGTGACGTCTGACCATGTCAGGCGCTTATCGCGAAAGATGATGCACTCGTCATCTGGCCGAGTGGCAGCGATTGCCTCATGAATTTCTGCGATGCCGATAATGGCTGGTGGGAATTGCGACATTGTTGAACGATAACCTCGTGACACAAGGAGGGACTATGTCGAACGAATCCCACACACCTATTTTTGGCGTCTTCATTCCGCAAGGCTGGAAGATGGAACTGGCTGGCATTAGTGGCGCCGCCGAACAGTGGAAGACCGCCGTCGACATTGCTGTCCTTGCTGAGAAACTCGGTTACGACTCCATTTGGGTATACGACCACTTCCACAACGTTCCAAAGCCAGCGCAAGAAGCGGTTTTTGAATGTTGGACCACTATTGCAGCGATTAGTCAACTGACCTCGCGTATCCGGCTCGGACAAATGGTCGGTTGCAATAGTTACCGCAATCCTGGGCTACTTGCGAAGATCACTTCTACTGTTGACGTGATTTCCGGAGGTCGCCTTGACTGGGGGATTGGCGCTGGTTGGTATGAAAGCGAATACAAAGGGTATGGATATGAATTCGCAAAGCCCTCTGACCGCATCGGCATGTTGCGTGAAACTGTAGAGATTGTGAAATCAATGTGGACTCAAGAGGAAACCACATACGACGGCAAGTACTACAAAATGCAGCGAGCCAACTGTGATCCGAAGCCTCTGCAAAAGCCGAATCCACCCGTGTGGATTGGTGGCGGCGGTGAACAGTTAACACTGCGCGTAGTTGCAGAGCATGCCGATGTTGCAAACTTCGGAAGCTCGGTCGACGAGTTCATCAAGAAGCGTGCAATTCTGCAGAAGCATTGCACCGTGGTGGGTCGCGACGAAGATTCAATTCGTAAAACGATCTCGAGCGAAGTATTCATCCGAGAAACCGAAGATGAGATTCTTCAGGCAGGAAGCTTGAACGTATGGGGCAAGGACGCGACTGAATGGCGCAATGAGGCTTTAGTGGGCACGCCTGATCAGGTCAGTGAAAAAATTCAGCGTTATCTCGATGCCGGGTGCACTGGGTTCATTCCGTGGTGCTCCGACTACCCGTCAACTGAGACGTTAGAACTGTTCGCAAAAAAGGTCATCCCCAACTTCCGTTGAGAGGATGAAAACCAGTTTTAGGCGAAGTATTGGAAGATAACTTCGGCGATGCAGGATGGCTTGGAGGCACCCTTGCATTCAAATGTTGTCTCAAGTGTTACTCGAGCGCCGCCAGGTGTGTCGTCTACTGAGAGCACCTTGACGCCGGCACGCAATTCAGACCCAACTGGAACCGGTGACACAAAACGAACCTTGTTTGCGCCGTAGTTGACTCCCATAGAGATTCCACCAACAGAGAAAATCTGCGGCAAGAAAACTGGTCCTAGCGAAAGCGTCAGGTAACCGTGAGCAATCGGGCCTCCGAAAGGTCCGGCCTTTGCCTTCTCAACATCAATGTGAATCCACTGATGATCTCCAGTTGCTTCAGCAAACTGGTTGACTCGCTCTTGCGAGATGGTCATGTACTCGGAGTAGCCGAGGTGTTCTCCGATTAGTCCCTTGAGGGCTTCGATGGATTCAATATGTCTTGCCATTGTCAAAGTGTGGCACAACCGAGGTGTAACTGGCTTAACGGAGCCAAGTGCGAGCGTACGAACGACTCATGGGGTGGAGCAACAGCACTACTAGTGCTGCTTCGAACATAAAACTAATGAGGTCGCCGCCAGTGATGCGATCGATGAGAGATATGGAGAATCCGTACTTCTGTTGGTGAGCTGAAATTATGAACCGGGCCAACAGCGGAGTGAAGGAAGCAGCAATACTCAGGTACCAGCCCAGCAGTTTTCCATTCGCCATCAAAAAACCGCCTCCGAAGAAGGAAATACAGGACAGTAGGGCGATGATTCCTGTTGTTGGGCCGATGACTCGAAGGAAGCCAAACTCGTTTGTCTTGCCGAAGAATTGAAGCAACGCGAAGACGCCATCAAAATAGAGCAGCCATGTTCCAAT
This sequence comes from Bifidobacterium breve, assembly GCA_945901725.1. Lineage (GTDB taxonomy): Bacteria > Actinomycetota > Acidimicrobiia > Acidimicrobiales > Ilumatobacteraceae > UBA2093. Next base: position 6,739 of record CAMDLK010000030.1, read on the forward strand.
AGCGAGAGTCTGTGGGTGCATTCTGTCGAACCACTTGCGTGAATCGAGCTGTGAAAAGGCGCGTGAGAACATCTTCATAGTGTGTCAGGATGTGCAACCGGAATCGGTGACCATCGGAACATCGGCGACTGAATTTTGTGCTGCGAATTCTTTTTTGCACCACGGGTCGCATTTGTTACTACTCTGTAAGAGTGCGTAGCGGATTTGTAACCTTTGTTGGTAGGCCCAACGTCGGCAAGTCGACGCTTGTAAACGCGATATGTGGAGTCAAGATCTCTATCGTTTCTAATAAGCCACAAACAACGCGCACCAGAATTCGTGGAATCCATCATGCTCCTGATTCCCAGGTCGTGTTTGTTGATACCCCCGGATTACACAAGCCCGTTACCTTGCTCGGAGAGAAAGTGAACGCGACAGCTCTTGAGAGCGCAAAAGACGTAGACGTCGTGTGCCTTTTAGTTGATGCCACAAAACCTTTTGGTCGCGGTGACCAGTGGGTGGCTGATCACATTGACATTGCGAAAGCGTTTGTTGTTGTCAATAAGACAGATAAGGCAACAAGAGAACAAGTTATAGCTCAGTTGCACGCAGTGTCGTCACTCGGTGCAGCTGAATACTTCCCGGTGTCTGCGCGAACGGGTGAGGGCGTTCCTGAACTTCTTGCAGCTCTCAAAGAGTTAATGCCAGAAGGTCCTGCGTATTACCCAGAGGACATGGTTACGGATACTGAAGATGCCCAATGGATTGCAGAATTGGTTCGTGAACAATTATTGGCCGTTCTAAAAGATGAATTGCCGTATTCAGTGGCCACAAAAGTCACTGAGTGGGAATGGCCACGAGTGCGTTGTGAGATCTATGTAGAACGCGAAAGCCAAAAGGGCATGGTCATCGGCAAGGGTGGCGAACTTCTGAAACAAGTCGGTATCGCTGTTCGTGCTCAGATGCCCGAAGGTGCCTTTATCGAACTCCACGTTGTGGTCGATAAGGACTGGCAGCAACAAGCCGATCGTCTCGAAAGATTCGGCTACTAGTCAGAATTATTGGGCGGTGGTGATATCGCGCAGGAATTGTTCAATCTCCGCACGATCGCGTGTGCGGGCCATTGGTGGCAGTGCTGCAATGAGTGTCTTCCAGTAGCCGGCTGTTGCCAAACGACGGTCGAGAACTGCAACAACCCCTTTGTCTTCGGATGTACGGATGAGTCGACCAGCAGCTTGCGCAAGTGATGTTGCCGCGATGGGTAGATCAATCTGGCCGAATGAGGTCTCGCGCCCAACAGCCTCACGTCGTGCTTCAAGAAGCGGATCATCAGGCCGAGGGAACGGCAATTTGTCGAGGACTACAAGACTCAAAGTACGTCCCGGAAGGTCAATGCCTTGAAAGAATGCCTGTGAAGCAAAAATGCAGGAGCTCTCATCGGCCATGAACATTTCAATGAGTTTCTGTCGTGGATAATCGGCAGGGCTCAGAATCGGAACACTGAGACGTTCTCTCATTGCCGCTGTTGCAGCGTGCAATGCCTTGTTGCTGGTGAAGAGTGCCAAGGTGCGACCGCCTGCTGCTGTGATGAGCGCTTCCAGTTCATCATGTACGAACTCGGTGAAGTTCGGAGCATTGCGATCCGGAAAAGTAGGCGAGCAATAAAGGCGAGAGTTTCGTTCGTAGTCAAAAGGACTTTCGACGGAAAGAATCTCTGTGCCTTCTAGTGGAAGTCCCACACGTTCCGGAAGTGAGGCTGGAATAGTTGCACTTGTTAGTACGGCAGCAACATTTCCCCAGACTGAACCTGACATAACTTCGCCAACGTGAAGGGGACTGATGCGCAGTTGTGGACGCTCGGAAGAACCTTCAACGTATGCGACATAACCCTGAATTGTGCCGAGCGCAAGGTCAAGAGCTTCAGCCAGTCGCGTTGCTTGAGTCTGGGCCCTATAACTCTTTTGTTGAGTCGACTCGTTGTCAGTTGTGATGCCACGCAATGCGCCGAGGATTGTGTTGATCTCAATACGCGCGAGCGCAAGTGGTTCTGTCACTGAAGTTGGCATGGGATTAGAAAGTCGCTGACCAGACATTGGAGTGAGAGCTTGAGTGAGACGAACACCCTGTGATTCGAGAGCGCTCGTGACTGTGGGATCTGCAATAACTTTTCGGACTGCAGAAGCAAGAGAAGTGAAGCGACCTGCGGCAAGTTGCACGCCAACGGTGTCGCTCATGACGGATTCCAATTGGTGAGCCTCGTCAAAGATGACTACTTCATGTTCGGGAAGAAGGGAACCACCACTGGCAATATGAAGACCGTAGATGTGAAGATTGACCACGATTACGTCGGCTGCAGCGGCAGCATCGCGAGCTTTTTCAGCAAAGCAATCATTGCCGACTGGGCATTTTTGTTTTCCAGGGCACTCGTCACTACTGACAGAGACTGCAATGCGAGCACGCTCGCTAGGTACCCGTGGTAATTCCTCAAAGTCGCCCGTTCGGGTTTTGCCTGCCCACTTAAGAATTGTCTCAATCTCACGTTTTGTTGGGCCGGAAACTTCTTCAAACTCTAATTGTCCGGCAGTTTCACTGAGCTCGTTTATGCGTTGACGACAAACGTAGTTATTTCGGCCCTTGATGACAGCCCATGAAAAATCAATTCCTAGATGTTTTGAAAGAAGTGGTAGGTCATTGCGATTCAACTGATCTTGAAGCGCTTTTGTGGCGGTGGCTACGACTGTCTTTTTGCCGTTGAGAAGCGCAGGAACCAGATACCCAAGTGATTTTCCTGTACCGGTTCCGGCTTGGACGATTATGGAACGGCCAGCCGCAAGTGTTTCGGCGATTGCGTGTGCCATGTCAATTTGCCCTTGGCGCTCTTCAGCTCCTTCAAAAGAAGAGGTGACGGTGCGCAGTGCTTCAATGGATGCATCGCCAGCAAGTGAGCGACTCATGACGAGACGCCAGTGGAATATGCAGCCAGTGCAAGATCAAGTTCTGCGGCATCAAAATCTGGCCAGGTTCGCTCGGTAAAGAACACCTTGCTACCGGTGATCTGCCACAACATAAAATTAGAAATTCGAGATTCGCCAGACGTTCGTACCAAAAGGTCTACGGCAGGCATAGACGGGTCATACATGTTCTGAGTGATGCTGTCTTTAGTGACTGTGCCAGCTGCCATAGCGCGCTGTGTTGCGCGAACTAATTCGGCGCGACTTCCGTAATCGAAAGCAACAGTGACAACAAGACCTGTGTTGTGTTCTGTATCGGCTATTGCTTTGCGAATGGCTTTTTGAACATGGACAGGGGTGCGAGCACCAGGATCAGCAAAAGGACGCCCGATCCATCGGGTGCGAGCATTGTTTTCGTTCATCTCATTGATGCGACCAAACAGTTTGCGGTGGAGAGACAAGATGTGACGTACTTCGGTGCGCGGGCGAACCCAGTTCTCCGTTGAGAAACCAAACACCGTGAGCCAGCCAACTGATCGTTTGGCAGATGCTCGAACCACGCCCGCAAGAGCTTCTTCGCCGGCTGTGTGGCCATCTGTGCGGGGCAGTCCTTTGCGGCTAGCCCAACGGCCATTGCCATCCATAATGCAGGCCACGTGGATTGGCTTGGGCAGAGTAGGGACATTCATGGCATCTGCACCCTAGTTTCCCCGTGTGCCATATTGCCGTGCATCGGTTTCAGAGGTGGGTGCGTGGGAGACTGTGGTGTGCCTCAAAGTGCTTTGCCAACATTCCCCGGACTAGACCATGTGGTCGTCTCGGGAGGCACCCCTGCTCAATGGGCACAAATGTCTACTGCAGACTGGACTCTTCGCCTCGATGCCCTAGCCGCTGGTGTGAAGAGCAGTGGGGCACATTGGGTCACCTTGTTGCCACATCATGGGCAAGAGTTGTCGGCTGAAGAAGCAGTGAGGTTTTCAGAGGAATTGCTGAAAACGGGCAAAGTTGTCCTTGAAAATGTTGGATATTGCGAGCGATATGTATGGCACCGCAATGCAAAGCAGACCATCATTGTGGATCCCTCGTCTGATGGGCATCGCAGGTTCGCGTCGGTAGTCGAATCAATGCGACTTCAGGGAGTCGACCCTGAATCAATCGATGAAGAGACATTGACTCAGGCAATTTTGGCGCCTGCGACACAAGATGCTGATTTAGTCCTCGTACTAGGTCCACCTGATCGCATGCCCGAGTCCATGGTCTGGGAGTTGGCATATTGCGAAATTGTCTTTATCGATCTTGCTTGGTCCGCGTTTACTGCCAACCATTTGGAACTTGCAATTGACGACTTCAATCGACGCCATCGTCGTTTTGGTGGGCTCGATTCGTGAGTACGTATCGCGACAATGCTGTCGTATTGGGCTCTTACAAATTTGGTGAAGCTGATCGCGTTGTTGTTCTGTTAACGCAAGAGCACGGAAAAATTCGTGCAGTTGCAAAAGGCGTTCGCAAAACCAAGTCATCGATCGGAGCACGATTAGAACCGATGAGTCATGTCGATGTATCTCTTCGGTCAGGCAAAGATCTCGACACAGTTTCAGAGGTGAGGCTGGTTCATACACATTCAGCACTTCGGACAGATTTTGATCGCCTGAATCAAGGTCTCTCAATGCTGGAGGCCGTCAACAAGTTGACGCCTGATCGAGAGCCGGTGCCGCATTTGTACGAGGTCTTGTCTCGCGCGTTACACGCTCTCAACGAAAGACACTCGCCATTGATGTTGGGCGCGTTCTATTGGCGCCTTTTGACAATTGAAGGCAATGGTCCTCAGATTGATGAATGTGTTCAATGTGGAGAGGCCGGCAATATCGTCTCATTTGATGTTCTTGAAGGTGGAGGTCACTGTTCAGCGTGCCGCTCTGGGGTTCCCATGTCATCGCAGGCTCTTGACGTGTTGCGAATGGTGCTCGGAGGTCGAATGAACGAAGCACTTGCTTTGCCAGAGTCTCCAGCAGTGCACGAGGTCAGTCAATTGGCGATGGAAGCTATGGAATCTCATCTCGAACGTCGACTACGAAGCCTCGGAGTGTTCGACCGTCACTTGTAGGCTGAGAGGCTATGCCAGCTAAAGATCTCGATCAGATTGTCAATCTGTGTAAGCGCCGCGGATTCGTTTTTCCTAGTGCTGAAATTTACGGAGGCTTTCGCTCGTCGTATGACTACGGCCCACTCGGGTCATTGATGCTTCGCAATGTTAAAGAAGCATGGGTTCGCACCATGGTGCAACAACGTGACGACACAGTGCTCATTGATGCGGCCATCCTTGGCCCCCCTCAAGTTTTCGAAGCATCTGGCCACCTAGAGAATTTCTCTGACCCTCTCGTTGACTGCACGGTGTGTAAGCGCCGCTTTCGTGAAGACCACATTGAGACTCGTGATTGCCCACAGGGGATGAAGGGGTGTGCCTTTACTGAATCACGAGCTTTCAACTTGATGTTCAAAACAACTGCTGGTCCTGTTGAAGGTTCTGGTGCAGATGTGTACCTTCGCCCTGAGACCGCACAGGGAATGTTCTTGAACTTTTCTAATGTTCTACAAACAAGCCGCAAGCGTCCTCCGTTCGGAATTGCCCAAGTTGGTAAGAGCTTCCGTAATGAAATCACTCCTGGAAACTTCATCTTCCGTACTCGCGAATTCGAACAGATGGAAATGGAATTCTTTGTTCCGCCCGCAGATGGTCCTAAGTGGTACGAATACTGGTGCAAGGCTCGCCTTGACTGGTACATCGAACTTGGTATTCCAGCCGAGATGTTGCGCATCCGCGCGCATGACGCCGATGAGCTCTCTCATTATTCGGCAGGCACTAGTGACGTTGAATTCTTGTTCCCTTGGGGATGGGGCGAATTAGAAGGCATCGCGCAACGCACTGACTTCGACCTCACTCAACACGCGAAGGCTTCCGGGCAGAAACTCGATTTCTTTGACCAGGCTACGAACGAACGATATGTCCCATATGTAGTTGAGCCAGCTGCCGGCGCTAACCGCACGATGGCCGCTTTCTTGTTGGCCGCCTATGACGAAGATGTGGTGAACGACGAGCCTCGCACTGTGTTGCGTCTGCACTCGCGTCTGGCACCGTACAAGGTTGCTATTTTGCCTCTGTCGAAGAAGGACACTTTGACTCCACTTGCTCGTGAGGTCTACGGAACATTGTCTCAGCGGTACATGTGTGACTACGACGAGACCCAAGCAATTGGACGTCGCTATCGCCGCCAGGACGAGATCGGAACTCCCTTGTGTGTAACGGTCGACTTTGATTCTCTGGAAGACAATGCGGTCACAATCCGGCATCGTGATTCAACAGAACAAGTACGAGTCCCAATCGCCACTTTGCTTTCAGAAGTCACGTCTATCCTCGGCTTTTAGCCTGACGAAGGTGGTGTGTAATATCGTCACATCAGATTGGCGTATCGCCAGAAAGAATGGTTCATCATGAGCACAGTCGCATTGCTAGCAAAACTTCCCGCAGCTGAGGGAAAAGGTGCCGACCTTGCAGAGGCATTTAAAGCAGCCTTCGAGCATGTAAACAAAGAAGCAGGCACACGTATGTACGTGCTTCACGCTGATGCCACCAATGCCGACATTTTGTGGATCTATGAGATCTATGAAAACCAAGATGCGATGAACGCGCATATGACAGCTGACTGGTTTGGGCCTTTTAGTCAGACTCTTGCGCCATTCATGGGTGGACGTCCAGAGATGTTCTTCCTCACGCCACTTGGCGGCAAGGGCCTCTAATCCGTCTCGTACGAGTGCAGAACTGACATGACGCGCACGTACCTAGACGACATCGTCGCTTGGCATCGCCAGCGCGCGCATTACGACACGCGTTCATTTAGTGATTTGCTTTCAGAGGCAAAAAGTTGTGTGCCAACGCGTGGGTTTGCCTCCAGTATTCGTGACACACCACATCTGGCTGTCATCGCTGAGATTAAACGCAAGTCACCCTCTAAGGGTGACTTGAATGCGAGTCTGAATCCATCCGAGTTGGCACAGAAGTACCAACGAGGCGGAGCGTCGTGCTTGTCAGTATTGACGGATACCAATCACTTCGGTGGTTCTGTCGCCGATCTACAAATGGCTCACGCGGCATGCAGTGTTCCTGTGATTCGCAAGGATTTCACCGTCGATGCTCGAGACATTTGTGATGCTCGAATCATGGGCGCTGACTGTGTATTGCTGATCGCTGCAATTCTCTCTGCTGCAGAGATGTCGACGTATCTTGATCTGTGTCGCGAAGTCGACATAGATGCACTGGTAGAAGTACACGATGAAGCTGAACTTGAACTCGCAATGAATGCCGGTGCAGTCATGGTCGGAGTGAATCAGCGCGACCTGGTTACCTTTGCAGTTGATCAAGCGAGAGCTGTACGTATGGCTCCACGCATTCCCGATCATGTGGTGCGGGTTGCTGAATCTGGAGTGCGGGGCCGAGACGATGCGCTTGCACTTCGGGCTGCTGGGTATGACGCGATTCTGGTGGGAGAGCATTTGGTGACTTCGCCGGACCCTGAGGCGGCGCTGGCAGAATTGTGTGTCGCTTAAGAGGTTCAGTCGTCGACCGCATCAGGACTACCGTTAGGGCATGTTCGTAAAGATCTGTGGCGTCACAAATGAAGATGACGCTCTGTTAGCTGTCGCTTTGGGAGCTGATGCAATTGGTTTCGTTTTTGCACCGTCGGTACGTCAAGTTGCAGTGCAAAAGGTGTACGACATCACTCGGCGTATACCTCCTGAGATTTTGACTGTTGGTGTATTTCGCGATGAGCACCCAAAGCGCGTCATTGAGATTGTGCAATCAAGTGGTCTTAAGGCGGCTCAATTGCATGGTCACGAGTCTCCGGCTGACGTGGTTGCAGTGTCGCAACATGTACGAACTGTCATCAAGGCAGTTTCAGCTGGAACCATCGATGCAACTCGGGCAAACGAATTCGAAACAAAGATGGTTTTAGTTGATGCGCCAGAGCCAGGCTCCGGGGCGGTCTTTGACTGGAAGATGGCTGCAGAATTGCCAGAGGGACTTCAGCTCATCCTTGCTGGTGGGCTCACGCCTGAGAACGTCACTAATGGAATAACCATTGTTCGGCCATGGGGAGTGGATGTCAGTAGCGGGGTGGAAGTTAGCCCTGGCCGCAAGGATCCGATCTTGATGAAGCGATTTATCGAAAATGCGAAGGCGGCAGCTCCTGAAGATTATGACGGCGGCAGTTTTGTGCCCTACGACTGGCGTGACGAGTGACATGTCATACCAATTGGTGATGTAATTCCGACCGTTTCATGGTGGAATAAGAAGATGTCGATTTTGCAGACCCCCGGTTCAGACGGACGCTTTGGTGAATTCGGGGGACGCTTTGTTCCTGAAACTTTGGTGCCAGCGTGTCAAGAGTTGGAAGCAGCGTTTGCAGACGCATGGAACGATCCATTGTTCCGCGCTGATCTTGATCAATTGCTTCGCGAATACGCTGGCCGTCCAAGCATGATTACTGAGTGTCACAACCTCAGTGAGCAATTGGGTATTCGCCTCTTCTTAAAGCGTGAAGATCTCAATCACACTGGCTCACACAAGATCAACAACGTGCTCGGTCAAGTTTTGTTGGCAAAGCGCATGGGCAAAAAGAGGATTGTTGCCGAAACTGGAGCAGGACAACATGGTGTTGCATCGGCAACTGCTGCGGCACTACTGGGACTTGAGTGCAAGGTGTACATGGGCGAAGTCGATGTTGCGCGTCAAGAGCTCAATGTGTTTCGTATGCGCCTTCTTGGAGCTGAAGTAGAGGGCGTCACTTCGGGTAGTCGCACATTGAAGGACGCGGTTAACGAAGCGATGCGTGACTGGGTGGCCTCCGTAGAGACCACTCACTATTGCCTCGGTTCTGTCATGGGCCCTCATCCATATCCGTTTATGGTGCGACAGTTTCATCGTGTAATTGGTGACGAAGCCTGCGAACAAATGAACGATGCAACCGGTACTTCTCCTGATTTCGTCGTTGCATGTGTAGGCGGTGGGTCGAATGCAATGGGAATCTTCTCTGGCTTTATCGATACACCTGCTCGTTTGATTGGCGTAGAACCCGCTGGCGGTGCAGCAGTGTCTCGTGGTCAACCAGGAGTAGTCCATGGAATGAAGAGCTTCTTGATGCAAGACGAATATGGTCAAGTAGCAGAGGCTCACAGCATCTCGGCTGGGCTTGATTACCCAGGCGTCGGGCCGGAACATTCATATCTTGCGTCTATTGGTCGTGCAGAGTACCCAACCGTGACTGACGATGAAGTGATCGCTGGTTTTCAATTGATGTCACGAGCAGAAGGAATTATTCCGGCTCTTGAATGTGCTCATGCAATGGCGTGGATCAGTCGCGAAGCGAAGAACATGCAAGGAAAGACTGTTCTTATGAATCTTTCTGGCCGCGGCGACAAGGACGTTGGTCAAATGATGTCAATCTTGAAAGACCTCGCATGACCGGTCGGCTTGAAGCCACACTACGTAGTCGAATTGATGGTGGCGGCAAGTGTCTTGTTCCGTACATCACAGGTGGATATCCGGGATGGGTCGACGCTGTGCGTGCGTGTGCGGCCAACGGTGCCGACGCAATTGAGATAGGAATCCCATTTTCTGATCCTGTGATGGACGGTCCTGTGATTCAGCAAGCGTCACAGATTGCCTTGGAAGCCGGCGCCACTCCTATTTCAATTTTTCAGGAGATCCGAAACCTTGATGTCGGTATTCCGTTAGCGGTGATGTGTTACTACAACACCGTGTTTCACGCAGGACATGAACGTTTCGCTAATGATCTTGTTGCGGCAGGAGTATCTGCTGCAATTGTGCCCGACTTGCCTCTTGAGGAAGCAGGGGAATGGTGCGCAGCAGCAGATGCCGCAGGTATCGAAACTGTGATGCTTGCGGCTCCCACCGCACCAGATGATCGACTTCCTCGCGTTGCCGAGCGTGCTCGTGGTTTTGTTTATTCCGTTGGACTTCTTGGAGTCACGGGTGAACGCGCTGAGTTGGCACTGACTGCAACTGTTCTTGCTGCGCGTGTAAAGAAAATTACAAACAAGCCTGTTCTCATCGGCGTGGGCGTTTCGAATGCGGCGCAAGCTGTCGAAGCCAGTCGTGTTGCCGATGGAGTCATTATGGGTGCATCAGTTGTGCATCGCATGATTGACGGTGGTTCCGAAGCTGTCGGACTGTTCGTAGCAGAAGTTCGTAGCGCTCTTGATGGTGCAACTTGGTGAACATCTTCGGCGAAGGAATCTGCGAGCTGTGTCAAGCAGCCAAGATGTCCGAGTGGTTCTATGAAGATGAAGAATGCTGGATAGCAGAGTGCGAAAGTTGCTCTGTACCAATGGTGGTGTGGCGCGAACATAACGCTTTTCCTAGTGAAGAAGTGAAAGCCCGCCTTCACGAAAGATTGTCAGAGATCGTGACCGAGTTTTTCACGTTTGAAATGCGAATTGATGACGACATGCGAACAATCCCAGATCATTACCATGCCCATGCCCGCCCAAAAAAGGGTTTCTTTGGTCATGGAATGCGCAAACAGTCCTAAATAAGGAACTACCGTTACATCATGTTGACTGACGGATCCAAAGCACCGAAGATTGAACTGCTCGATCAAAACGGCAAGAAGTTTTCGCTTGCAACGCTGGGCAAGAAGAAGGTTCTTGTCTACTTCTATCCAAAGGCTGATACTCCAGGGTGCACTACACAGTCGTGTGGGCTGCGTGACATCAAAGATGACATCGGTCGCACAGTGATAGTTGGAATAAGTCCTGACAAGCCTGAGAAGCAGAAGAAGTTTGATGACAAATACGAACTTGGGTTCACTTTGCTTGCTGACACCGAACATACAGTCGCTGAAGCGTTTGACGTGTGGAAAGAAAAGTCGATGTACGGAAAGAAGTACATGGGCATCGTGCGATCTGCTTTTCTCATTCAAGACGGGGTCGTCCTTAACGCGTGGTACAAGATTTCTCCTGCTGATACACCTGCCAATCTTTTGAAGGCTCTGAAGAAGTGAGCACGTTTCCTCTACCGGTTGAAGTCCTGCCACATCGTCCTCCGTTTCTCTTTATCGACCGCGTCACTTCCTTAGAAGTAGGAGTGACGGCTGTAGGGCATTGGAAGTTGACAGGGGATGAATGGTTCTTCCCGGGGCACTTCCCAGGTCGTCCGACATTGCCCGGCGTTCTGATGTGCGAAGCAATTGCCCAGTTGGGTGCGTACGCACTGTTGACGGATCCAACTCACAAATCAAAGCTTCCATTGTTTGGTGGACTCGACGGTGCGCGTTTTCGTCGTCAGGTTGGTCCGGGCGATGAATTGGAATTACAAGCAACTCTTGGTCACATCAGCGCGCGAGGCGGCAAGGGCTCAGGCAGAGCTCTGTTGAACGGAAAGGTCGCATGCGAATGCGACCTGATGTTTGTCCTCGTCGATAGATAGCAATATGAGACAGATGCCTGTCGCTCCGTCTCCATTGCAGGTGGGCGAATACGTCGTTCGTAAATATGAGCCAGCGGATGCTGAAGCCTTGGTAATTGCTGTTACCAAAAGTTGTGAGCACTTACGGCCCTGGATGCCATGGATCAAGTTTGAACCCCAGACGATGACTCAACGTGAAGAGTTAATCAAGACGTGGAACGAAGCTTGGGAAGAACGAACTGATTTTGTGGTGGGTATTTTTCTTGATGATCGAGTTGTTGGTGGAACGGGGATTCATCTTCGTGGTCCCGTAAACACGGTCGAAATCGGTTATTGGGTCCACACTGATTTCACTGGAAGGGGAATTGCATCACAGGTGTCGGATGCGTTGACACTCGAAGCGTTCCAACTGTGGTCGGAAATTGACACCGTGGTGATTGTTCACGATGAGTCAAACATTGCTTCGGGAAAAGTGCCGGCTCGACTGGGATTCGAACATGTCTTCACAGGGCAGAGAAAGCCGGAAGCGCCAGGCGAAAGTGGCGTGATGTATCGCTGGGAAAAGAAACGAGCTAAATAGCTATTCGGGCGGGCCGATAATGACGGAGCCGTTGTGACCACCGAAACCAAAGTTGTTGGAGATGGCTGGGCCTGGAACCCATGGACGCGCTGCACCCATTACAAGGTCAATGCCCATAGTCGGATCAAGTTCTGTAGTGCCAGCAGTCGGTGGAATCAGTTTATGTTGCATCGAGAGAACTACTTGAGCTGCTTCTAGAGCGCCAGCAGCACCAAGTGCATGGCCTGTGACGCCTTTGCCACTGGTAACTGCAACTCCGCGAGCACCAAAGACATGAGTCATTGCTGCCGCTTCTGCAGCGTCGTTTAGCGGTGTAGAGGTTCCGTGTGCATTTACTAATTTCACATCGCTTGCAGATATGCCTGCATCGTCGAGAGCAAGATTCATACATGCGATGGCGCCAGTTCCGCCTGGAGCAGGAGCAGTGATGTGATGCGCATCTGCGTTACTTGCAGAGCCCAGAATTTCACCAAGAATTGTTGCACCGCGTGTGACAGCTAGGTCATAACGCTCGAGGATAAAAACGGCGGCACCTTCGCCCATTACGAAGCCATCACGAGTTGTATCAAAAGGTTTTGATGCACCAGTTGAAGACAACGCGGTCATGTTGCCGAAACCAGCAAGAGAAGTAAGAGTTGCTGCACATTCGGAGCCGCCAGTTGCAACTGCGTCACAGCGTCCCCATGCAATCAATCGGGCTGCATAACCAATGGCGTGCGTTCCAGCTGCACATGCGGTGCAGATGGTTTCGTTAGGTCCTTGCAAGCCGTACTTCATTGAAATTGCTGCGCCAGAGGCATTGGCCATCATCATGGGAACCAGGAATGGCGACACTCGACGATCACCTTTTTCAAGTCGGATGGCTACTTGTTCTTCAAGCGTGTGAAGGCCACCGATGCCAGTTGCAAAGATGGTTCCGAAACGCGATGGTTCAACGTTCAGCGTGCCGGCCTGAGCAAAGGCTTCAGCTGCTGCAGCAAGTGCAAGCTGTTCTACTCGGTCAGCACGACGAGCGTCTTTCGGAGAGTCGAAATACGGCTGAGGGTCCCAGTCTGTTATCTCAAGTGAGCGGGAATTTGTGATTCCCGGCCCCATAAGACCATTCCAATACGCTTCTTTTCCGATACCGCAGGGAGCAACGACTCCGAGACCGGTGATGGCAACGCGATGTCCGACGCCCTTCATGGTGTGGGAACTCTTTGGTTAGAGCTTGCCGACGATGACGTCGAACGCTTGACCAACAGTCTTTACTTCTGCGAGGTCCTCTTCTGGCACTGCAATGCCGAATTCTTCTTCAAGAGCCATAACGAGCTCAACGACGTCGAGTGAGTCCGCATCAAGATCATCTGCGAAGTTGGCTGTTGGTACAACTTGTGATGCGTCTACTGAAAGGGTTTCTACTGCGCACTTGACAAAGCGGCTAAATAGTTCTTGATCCATGGGGTGTATCTCCTTGATTGGTTCTCTAGTTTCGCACAGCGAGCACTTGGAGTCCGCCTTTTACAGTTTTGGGGCTGTACGGGCGATTAATGACCCATGCCGAGACCGCCATCAACAGGCAGAATTGCCCCGGTAATGTAGGCGGCGTCAGGGCCGGCAAGAAACACCACGGCACCAGCGATTTCGTCCGCAGATGCCATTCGGGCAAGAGGTACTGAGTTCGTTATCTGATCAAGTTTCTCTTGTCCGAGACCCGCTGTCATGTCTGTTTCTACTGGACCCGGAGCCACAACATTCACGGTGATGCTCCGTGAGCCAAGTTCTCTGGCAAGAGAACGTGCGAATCCGATAAGACCAGCTTTTGATGCTGAGTAGTTTGCTTGACCTGCAGAACCGAGCAATCCGACAACCGAGGACATAAGAATTATTCTTCCCTTGCGGGCTCGCAACATGCCTTGCGTTGCACGTTTGACCACGCGAAAGGTTCCAGTGAGGTTGGCGTCGATGACGCTTGAGAAATCGGCTTCGCTCATTCGCAATAACAAAGTGTCTTTAGTGACACCGGCGTTCGAAACGAGAACTTCTACAGGTCCGAACTTCTCTTCAATGGCAGTGAAGGCCGCATCTACTTGAGCGGTGTCAGTGATGTCACATTTGACACCGAAGAACTGCGGTGGCGGAGGAGTTGTGTTGTAGGTGATCGCTACGTGGTCCCCAAGTGCTGCAAATCTCTCCGCACAAGCAAGTCCGATTCCTCGTGAGCCTCCGGTTACTAAGACAACTCTGCTCATTGTGCATTCCACCGTACGACTGCACTTGCTGCGGTCATTCCTGCTCCAAAGCCAACCATAAGGACAAGGTCGCCATCTTTGGCTCTGACTTGACCAAAATCTCCGAAGAGTGCAAGCGGAATTGAAGCTGAAGAAGTGTTGCCAGTCTCGTGTACAACAACAGCAACCTTCTCCATTGGCACCCCAAGTTTGTCGCATGCTGAAGTGATGATGCGGATGTTGGCTTGATGGGGAACGACAACATTGAGTTGGTCGGCTGTTACTCCAGCAGCAGCCATTGATTTTTGGGCGCTATCAACCATGATGCGAACTGCTCGACGGAATACCTCTTTGCCGTCCATGTGCACAAAGCCGCCGACCTCGCTGTAGAGAATTTCCTCTGCACTGCCATCTGCATCTAAGTCCCAACCGAGCATTTGGCCGTGCCCGGTTGTGCGCTCTAAGACTGCAGCGCCGGAACCATCTGCGAAAAGAATTGCGGTGTTGCGATCGGTCCAATCAACAATGCGCGACAGGCTGTCGGTACCGATGACGAGAATGCGTTGTGAACCCATTGCGATCAATCCGTGAGCGGTAATCATTGCGTACACAAAACCAGAGCAGGCAGCATTGACGTCGAATGCTCCGCAACGAAGGCCAAGTGCGTGTTGGACCGTGGCCGATGTAGCTGGGACAGTGCGATCTGGCGTTGTTGTGGCGAGAACAAGTGCATCAATAGATAGCGGATCAATTCCTGCCATCTCTATGGCAGCGCGTCCACTGGCGATGCTCATCTCTGCAGTTGAACCACCAATGTGTCTGCGATGAATACCAGTTCTCTCGCGAATCCATTCGTCATTGGTGTCCATGGTCTTCGAAAGATCGTCATTGGTCACTGTCGTATGACCGAGGGATGTGCCCCAACCAATAAAGCGAGCACCGCGAACGTTGTCTGGAATTTGAGGCATGTTGTCCTGCGATCTTCTCGTGCTACTTCGTGCGCAGCCATGCAATGGGCTGGCGTGACGTCACACGTTCACCTTCAACTGCGATGTAACTCTGAACTATTCCGGCAAATGGTGACCGTACTTCTGCTTCGCCGACATGTCCGATGAGACGGCCAACTTCAATGGAGGTGCCACTAGCTATGTTTCCGATGGGCGTGAACACACCAGCTGAAGGACTAACAACTAACCGCTCGACTGCGAAAAGGTGCTCTCCTTCGTGCTGACCAGCTGCCAATGGTGCCGAAGCATCAACCCATTCGATGAGCTTGTCTAATTCGTCCGGTGTAGCAACGCTTATCGTTCGGGCTGTTTGAACTGTCCTTTTCGCCATCCCGGTGAGCACGCCACCCGGTCCTAGTTCTACGAAGCCAGAGACTCCCGCTTCTGAGAGTGTCAAGAGGCAATGTTTCCAACGAACTGGGTTTGATAACTGCGCTGACAGAAGTGACGACCACTCGTCGCCTGCGGCGTGTAGTGCTGCATCGACATTAGAGACAACGGGAACTTCAGTGTCGCGAGGGCTAGCAGCAGCAATTGCGATTCGAAGTCGATCTCGAGCAGCAGTCATGAATGGTGTGTGGAATGCCCCAGAAACCTGAAGTGGCATTACTTTCTTAGCACCCAGTTCTTTTGCAACCGCTCCGGCAGCAGCAACGCCTTCCGGAGATCCGGCAATCACAACTTGTCCGGGAGCATTGAAATTTGCAACCCACACGTCACTGTCTGCGCGGCGACACGCAACTTCAACGAGGTCATCATCCAGGCCAAGAATTGCGGCCATGGTGCCAGGTGACGCGAGGCCGGCTTCGTGCATGGCGTCTGCTCGCTCAACTACAAGGCGCACGCCGTCTTCAAACGACAGTGCTCCTGTAGCAGTGAGAGCTGTGTATTCGCCCAGGCTGTGGCCCGCACAAAAACTTGGCTCAATTCCTAAACGTTCAACTGCATCAAGAACCATGAGGCTTGAAACGAAAGTTGTCAACTGTGCGTTGCGTGTATCTCGAAGTGTTTCAGCATCGGCATCGAGCAGAAGTTCGGCGACATCGCGACCAGCAACTTC
>CAMDLK010000031.1 GCA_945901725.1 Bifidobacterium breve
GCACCCGAAGATGATTGCTGCCATCAAGGCGCAGGTTGACAAGATGTGTACCGTTGCTCCGTTTCACGCAAACGAAGAACGCAGTGAAGCAGCACGCCTGATTGCTGAACTTGCACCTGGTGACTTAAACATGGTGTTCTTCACAAATGGTGGTGCAGAGGCAACTGAGAATGCGATACGCATGGCGCGCCTACACACAGGACGCAACAAAGTTATGTCCACGTACCGCAGTTACCACGGAGCAACAGGTGGAGCCATTCAACTCACTGGCGACCCACGCCGTTGGCCAGCCGAACCAGCAATGCCGGGCATCATTAAGTTTTGGGGTCCGTATACGTACCGCTCTGCGTTTCACTCAGATAGCGAATCACAAGAATGCGAACGCGCACTGCAACACTTGCGCGACACCATCATGGTGGAAGGTGGTAACTACATCGCAGCAATTATCTTGGAGCCGGTTGTAGGAACTAACGGCATCTTGGTGCCACCACCTGGATACCTGCAAGGCGTACGCGACATCTGCGACGAACACGGAATCGTCATGATTTGTGATGAGGTGATGGCTGGCTTTGGTCGATGCGGCGAATGGTTTGCCGTAGACCATTGGGATGTCACCCCAGACCTCATCTGTTTCGCAAAGGGCGTCAACTCTGGTTACGTACCTCTTGGTGGGGTCATAATTTCTGACCGCATTGCCGACTCATTCCGTGAACGGCAGTTCCCTGGTGGACTCACCTATTCAGGCCACCCACTTGCATGTGCATCTGCGGTTGCGTCCATCGGTATCTATAAGGAAGAAAAGATTATTGAGAAGGCACGACGTCTTGGCACAGATGTGATTGCTCCCGGGTTGGCAGCAATTCAGGCCAAGCACCCAAGTGTTGGCGACGTGCGTGGCCTCGGATGTTTCTGGGCCATAGAGCTTGTACGAGATCGCGACACACGTGAGCCATTAGTGCAATTCAACGCAACTGGTACAGATGCAAAACCAATGGGCGAAATTCTTACAGCTGCGAAGGCTAAAGGTTTGTGGCCATTTGCACACTTCAACCGAATACACGTGACTCCACCACTGACCACCAGTGATGCTGAAATCGCAGAGGGACTCGCCATCATCGACGAAGTTCTTGATATCGCCGATTCGTACTACACCGGCAAATAATTTCTAGCGGTTCTGCGGGAACCCAAGATCAACACTTGATGTTCGCTGGTCCGGCCAGCGCGAGGTGACCACTTTGCTACGCGTAAAGAAGTTGATGCCTTCGGGGCCGTACATGTGGTGATCTCCGAACAAACTGTTCTTCCAACCACCGAATGAGTAATACGACACAGGAACCGGAATGGGCACATTGATGCCAACCATTCCCACACTGACATCGAATTGGAACTCACGAGCTACTCCGCCATCACGAGTGAACAATGCAACTCCGTTACCGAACTGGTTGTCGTTGATCAGCGCAACGCCTTCGGCATATGACTTCACACGAACAACGTTTAGTACTGGTCCAAAAATCTCTTCGTCGTAGCAACGCATGCCTGGCTTAACGCCATCAATGATGCTGGGGCGAATAAAGAACCCGTCTGCCGGCACATTGGTACGTCCGTCAACGACAACGGTTGCTCCTTCGGCTGCAGCGCCAGCCAAATAGCCCGCAACTTTGTCGCGATGCTCTGCTGTAATTAGCGGACCCATTTCATTCTTTGAATCACTGGCTGGCCCTACGGTGATTGCAGGGATTCGTTCTTGAACTTTTTTGATTAATGCATCTGCAACTGAATCGACTGCGAGCAACACCGAGATTGCCATGCAACGCTCACCTGCTGAACCATATGCCGCACTTACTGCCGCATCAGCTGCCATATCTAGGTCAGCATCGGGCAGTACCAACATGTGGTTCTTTGCGCCTCCGAGGGCCTGAACGCGCTTTCCATTCTTGGTGCCGGTCTCATAGATGTACTTTGCAATTGGAGTAGAGCCAACAAATGAAACAGCTGCGACGTCTGGGTGTTCAAGCAAACGGTCAACTGCTACTTTGTCGCCGTTAATGACGTTGAATACGCCATCCGGAACGCCTGCTTGCTTGAGTAAATCTGCCAGGAACAGAGCAACAGATGGATCCTTCTCGCTTGGCTTCAAAATGAACGTGTTGCCGCACGCAATGGCGCTTGCAAACATCCACATCGGAACCATTGCCGGAAAGTTGAACGGCGTAATGCCTGCCACAACTCCGAGTGGTTGACGAATGCTGTACACATCAACGCCAGTGGCGGCTTGCTCGCTGTAACTCCCCTTCAGCAAGTGAGGGATACCGCACGCGAATTCAATGTTCTCGAGACCACGCGCAATTTCACCCAAAGCATCAGTAATGACCTTGCCGTGTTCGGCGCTCAAAAGGGCAGCAATTTCATTTCGATTGCTCTGCACCAAGTTGCGAATGTTGAACATGATCTCAGCACGACGAGACAAGTTCGTTGCTCGCCAACCTGGCAACGCTGCAGTAGCAGCGGCAACTGCAGCATCAATCTCTTGTACGGATGCAAAATCAACAGTGGACGATTGAACACCGGTAGCCGGGTTGAAGACTGCGCCGCTTCGGCCAGATGTGCCGGCAACAACAGCGCCGTTGATCCAATGTGAGATGTGATTCATACCTTCACATTAGGGGCGTCACGTGATGCGCCCGTAATGGCCTAGTGGCGATTGGCGCGAGCCGTATCGAGCAACGAGTCAAAAAGCGCTTGCGAGGATGCCACAACAGGGCTACGTCGAGCATGAGGGTCGATAGTGAGCAAGTCTTTGCCGTCTACTTCGCCAACAATGGCTCCCGCCTCCTGACAAATCAGCACTGCTGCCAAGTAATCCCATACTCCGTGGTCATGGAAGTCGACATAACCATCGAGGCCGCCAGTCGCAACCAATGAGATATCAAGTGCTGCAGCACCAAGGGTGCGAAACTGCCACCACCCGTGCGGATATGGCGGTGCGCCGTTTGTACCAACAACTGCTTGAGACACATCGGCAAGAGGGTTGACACGCACTGGAATACCATCGCGGTTTGCCCCTCCGCCACGCGATGCGCCGTACCTCGTTTCACTTCCCGACTGTTCTGCCACTAATGCAGCACGTAAACCGTGGCGGTCGACGACACACAACGAGGTGGCAAACCATGGAAGACCTTTACTTGCATTTGTTGAACCATCAAGAGGGTCGACGACAACGAGCAATCTGTCATCAGTAATCGGCCACACAATGTCGGCAATTCCGCTCTCTTCGGACAGCACTTCAAAACCAGATGCTTGCAACAAATCAACGATGACATCATCAATCACCACATCGGCTGAATACTGACCTTCGCGCTCGCCAGACATTGACCAGTCGGCAATTTCATCCAAGGTGTCAGCAGCTGCATCAGCTACGTCGTGCAGAAACCCCAAAATATCGCGGTCTGCAGAGTTGTAATCGAAATGGGGCACCCCTGAACGGTAGTGTCCATGACGTGGCTGTTATCGACATTGCCGGATTTGTCACCGATTTAAAGAGCCATGCTGTCGACCATGGGTTCCATGTGCACGACGAGCGCCACTTTGTGGAGACTTATTCGTTGCGCCAGTTATGGGAAGTTGATCTTCACCCAGAAGAAGCCTGCAACGGCCCTATCGACCTTCATGTCAGCTTGGAAATCGACCCTCGTACTCTCCTTAGTTTTGAGGATGTGGTTTTGGCCATGGACGACCCTGATGACGACCCACCAGAAGGCTTCACTTTCCCGCTGGTATTCACTTGGACCTTCCCGCCTCTTGTGCATCCGCCCGACTTGTTGGTGCTTGCGACTGAAGTAGCCGGGCTTGGTGGCGTTGAGTTACCACTTGAGGTGTCTGCAATCGATTCGTTTCACCAAGTAACTGATGCCCCAGAGCGAAGCCTCACTGTGGTCAGTCGGGTACCCGTGTCTTTAGCCAATGTCTACAAAGGCGACAATGACCCCGTGTGCGCGGTTCTTGACACATGCCGAAACGTCAGTCTGAATTTGCTGGAACGCGTACCGTTCTGGATTGGCGACATTCACTAATTCGAATTAGCGAGCGAGCAATGAGATTCGCGCCACTAACCCGCTATTACCGTCAGCACGCGGCAACAGTTCGGCAACACCGCCGCTAGCGACTGCCAACTGACGAACAATCGCCAGACCTAGTCCGGTACCTGGTGCATTTTCGGTAGTGGCGCCTCGCCAGAAGCGTTCGAACGCAAGAGCGCGTTTTTCTTCTGACAGTCCCGGTCCTTCGTCAATGACATCAACATGAATGTGCCGCTGAACGCGATGCACCTCGACAGTGATGGTGGAGTTATCAGGCGCTGCGGTTAATGCATTGTCAATGTAATTATCGACAATCTGTTCAAGCGCGCCTTCAAGAGCAACACATGGTGCAGTTTCAAGACCGAGCACTTTGAGCGTTATCTGTCGTTCTGCCGCAAGCGAATCCCACACTGCAATCCGGCTACGCACAATGGCAGATGCATTGACCGTTACCGTTGCTGCCGAGCCGCCTTCCAAACGAGACAATGCCAACAATTGTTCAATCATCTCTTGCAGGCGATCAATTTCTACTCGCGACGCCTCAAGTGCAATCGCCACAGGCGACATATCGTCACCCACCGCATCCTGAGCTTGGTCAAGACGTAATCGGAGCGCAGTGAGTGGCGTGCGCAACTGGTGAGACACCGCACCAGAGAATTGTTGTTGACTTTCTAGCATTAGGCCGATTCGTCCTGCCATCGCATTGAACGACCGAGACAATTCACGGACCTCTGGTGGGCCTTTTGTGTCATCAGCTTGAACGGAGAAATCTCCGTCAGCGAGGCGCTCGGTACTTGCCCGCAGTCGTCCAATCGGGCGAGCAATTGTGAGCGCTAGTGGAATAGCCACAAGCGCGGCAGCCAACAGCGTGATGAGACCAGCAACTGCGATGCCCTTTACGTGACGTTGTACTTCTTCATCTACAACTGATTTCGGATTTGAAAAACGAACCACTCCGAGCACCGTGTCGCCAAGTAAAACCGGGACCGCGACAAAGAGCAATCGCTCGCCAAGTGTTGCGGAGTCACGCTCGCCTACTGCTGGCAAACCCTTCAGTGCGCCAGCAACCTCGAGACGATTTGAGAAGTCTCTACCGAAAGCGATGGTCGGATCACTTGAAGCCACGACCAAGCCTGATGCGTTTGTGACAACAATGCGTGCATCGCTTGATTTGCTGTAACTATCAACATACGGCTGCAATGAGGGAAGCACTGACCCGGCAGTGGTGTTCAATGTTTCCTTCGCATGGCCTGCCAGCACAAACGCATCGCGTTCAAGGGCAGTCACCAGTCGTTCACGCTCAACCTGTGCAACAAAAGTTGCGAGAGGAATACTGAAAACAAGCAGAATGAGAACTGCAACTGTGACTAGCGCCCCAATGAGTCGAATTTTCACTGTGGAACTTCTACAAACTTGAATCCAACTCCACGCACTGACTGAATCCAATCTGGATTTCCCAGTTTCTTACGAATAGAAGCAATATGCGCATCAAGTGTTTTTGTTGTGCCGTACCAATTGGTGTCCCACACATGTTCCAAAATGTCGTTGCGACGAAATACAACTCCGGGCTCGGACGACAAAAACGCAAGTAAGTCGAATTCCTTAGCAGTGAGAACAACTTCTTCTCCATCAAGAGTGGCGCTATGCGTTCTTTCATCTACGACAATGCGCGTCGAGGTAGACGCGATTACTGGTTGTTGAGTTTCATGCCCACGACGAGTGACAGCCTTTATTCTGGCTAATAATTCACGTTGACTAAACGGCTTGACCACGTAATCATCTGCGCCTAGTTCTAGTCCGAGCACTCGATCTAGTTCATCACCTCGCGCACTAACGATGATGATGGGGACACTTGAAAACTCACGAATGCTTTTTGAGACGTCAAGGCCATCCATATCAGGTAGTCCAAGGTCCATCAAGATAACTTCGGGTGCGAATTCTTTCACTGCAGCAATGGCATCGGCGCCAGTTGCGCAATGATGAACAGTCATCCCTGCATTCGACAGCGACGTCGTGACTGAGCCGGCAATTGCAGGATCATCTTCAACAAGCAGAACCTTCACAACCCCATTGTGCCTCTTTCAGGGCTTGTGACCTAACGCACGACTTTGGAATTGGATGAATCTTGGATAAGTCCACACCATTCCCTTTACAAGAGGCTCGTACTGTGATGAACAAGGGCCACCGGCCCACAAAAAGGAGAACATCATGAAGGTAGGAATAGCCACCACCCTCTCTATCGCAGGAGTACTAGCAGCAGGGGCAGCCGCCTACGCCGTCAACTCAAGCGTTCTCGGCGCTTCCTCTTCGGTTTCGCCTACAACTTCCGGCACGCCCGCAGTAATCGCTCCAACCGCTCTTCCTGCCCAGGTAGCTGCACAATCCACAAAGGTTCAATCATCTGTATTGAATAACACCACCACGACATATCAAGTCGGAACTGCTGGTTCAGTTGTCCTTGATACGCGCTCTGGAGCAATTGGCGTAACCAACGTTCTTCCTGCTGCCGGTTGGTCATCTGAACCAGCACAGGTCCAGCCAAATGGTGATGTAAAGGTCCCCTTCATTTCATCAACCGCACGGATCGAATTCCTGGCTCGCTTAGTTGACGGGAAAGTGACAGTCAGCGTGAAATCGCAACCCATCGCTCCGCCAAAGCCAAAACCTACTTACTCAGACGATCACGACGACGATCACGACGATGATCACGACGACAAGAAAGAACATGAACGAGATGACGAAGAAGAACGTGAACACGACGAGGACGAGGACGACGACTAATGATTAACGATCCACTACTCAACACCACCGTCACAGACGTGCCGCCAGCACCACCTGTAGTGCGGACTGCACGCACAGGTGCTCGGAAAAAGCACCCAGCAATCTCAGCCCGCATTCTGGCAACTGGCCTCTCAGTTACTGCGTTAATCGGCCTCACAACCGGTTACACGCTTTCTCAGAAAGTGTCGGCCGCTCAATCCACGATTCCTGAAAGCATCGTCTCCAACGTTGCACAGAAATCAGCAATTGATGCAGGTGTCATTACTGCAACAACTGAAGTTATCTACGTACCAGTACCTGCAGCATCTGCAGCGACAGCCGGGACTCCGTCTGTACAAGTACAGGCGCCAACACCTGCCGCCACGACACAACAGAGCAGCGGCTCGAACTAAATCGCTGTTATGAATAGCGCTTCAGTCACCACGTCACGTGTGGAACGCATCGCAATGGGAGTCACGTGCGTGGCAACGGTTGTTGGAACTGACTCACAAGAAATAGCACTGCATTGTCTTGATCTCGTTGAAGAGTTTGAATCGCTGTGGAGTCGGTTCATTCCGACAAGCGACATTTCACGCCTCAATAGGGCGAATGGCCAACCCACTGCGGTCGATGGCAGAACACTGACGCTTATTCATCACATGATCGCTGCCCACCAGGCAACTGAAGGCGCATACAACCCGACACTTCTCCCCTTGCAGATCGCTGCCGGGGATACAAGCTCACTCATCAATGACAGAAGAACAGAACTCCCAGCAGACGCAACTGTCTTTTCACAACTCTCAGGTATTCACATTTTTCACGACGGAAAAGTCTCACTTCCTCGCGGCATGACCCTCGATGCAGGTGGCATTGGCAAAGGGCTGGCAGCTGATCTCATTCTTCAATTCGCTCTTGAACAGGGCGCAGATGGTGCATGTATCAACCTCGGTGGCGACATGGCAATCAACACGGGTGATTCCGTTGGATGGGATGTTGAGATTCTCTCACCAGTTGATCCTGAAGTAATTCTCGACACCGCTCGCATTGCAGTCGGCGCAGTTGCAACTTCTTCACTGTTTGCTCGGCAACGAACCAGCGCTGGCATCAACTCCCACTTGTTCAATACTTCTTCAGCACATGACACCAACCACACTGTCGGGGCAACAGTTATTGCCAATTCAGCTGCATGGTCAGAGGCGTGGACAAAGTATGCAATCCTTAGCAATCCGGCACGAGCAATTGACACGCTGACCAGTACCGGATTAGCAGCAATGCTTGTCTCGGCCGACGGACACACCACACAAACCGAATCCTGGAAGACCTTTACTCATGACTAGTCAAATCTGGTGGAATGTCACCCGCGCCTCAGCCAATATTGCAATGGTACTTATCTTGCTCACTGTCTTTTGGGGCGTACTACTAGCAACTCGCGTTCTGAAACCAAACGACAGACCTGCGTGGCTTCGCGATATTCACACATGGATGGGCGGTCTTGCACTGATCTTTACGATCATTCATATGTTGACCCTGATTGCGGATTCGTACGTTTCATTTACTTTCGTTTCCGTGTTGGTGCCGTTCGTAAGTTCATGGAAACCGCTTCCAGTCAGCGTCGGAATTCTTGGCTTCTACATCTTGACTGCAGTGCAAGTCACGTCGCTCTTGATGCGAAAAATGAAGCGCACAACATGGCGACGTATTCACTTACTGTCTTATGTGCAGTTCGTACTGGTTATGGCACACACGCTGACAAGCGGAAGCGACGTAGGTAAAGCCTGGTACACCGGCGCCACAATGGCCATTGCCATGTTGGGAGCAGCAATCTTTAGCATCCGCCTGATTTTCGGAAAATTCTCACCGGCAGCGGCACGGGCGAAGGCCGAATAGCCCCGGGTCCTCGCAAAGGACAATGGTGGGCCCAGCAGGACTCGAACCTGCGACCAAGGGATTATGAGTCCCCTGCTCTAACCAACTGAGCTATGGGCCCGAGAGTCGACCGAGGTTAGAGGTGCGACTGGCTCCGGGGGTGGGGCTCGAACCCACGACAAACGGATTAACAGTCCGTTGCTCTGCCAACTGAGCTACCCCGGAAGGGAACCCAAAGGCTACCAGCGAGGGCGCCCAGTGCCCAAGGCCATATGGCTAGTCAGATTCGAGGTAACTGCGCAAACGCTGGCTGTTGATTGGATGGCGAAGGCGGGCAAGGGTCTTTTGTTCAATCTGACGGATTCGCTCACGAGTGACACCCTCTTGCTTGGCCACATCGTCAAGTGTTTGGGGCTCACCACTTGAAATACCAAAGCGTTTATCAATGATGCGGCGATCACGTTCTGGCAAATGATCAAGTTCAAGAGAGATTGCATCAACCAGTTCACGACGTTGCGCCACGTCTGCTGGTGAATCTGTGGTGTCACCTCCGAACTTGTCTCCCCACGTTGTGGCGTCTTCATCGCTGCTGACAGGTTCATCGAGACTGATTGTGACAGAAGAGATCTGTTTTAGTTCTTCGATTTTTTCTGCAGGAATGAGAGTTCGTTCTGCGAGTTCTGCATACGTTGGCTCACGCTTTAGTTCAACATTTAGCTCACGATCCGCTTTGGTGATGCGGTTCAACATTTCGACTACATGGCTTGGAACACGAATAGTTCGACCTTGGTCTGCCATAGCCCGCATCATTGACTGACGTATCCACCATGTGGCATAGGTAGAAAACTTAAAGCCCTTCTCCCAGTCATACTTCTCAGCGGCGCGCATGAGACCAATGTTTCCCTCTTGAATCAGATCAAGCAGCTGCAGTTCACGGCCGTCGTACTTTCGTGCGATTGAAACAACAAGTCGCAAGTTTGCCGTAATGAGATGTTCGAAGGCTTCTTCTCCTTCACGCGTGATGTTGCGCAATTCGCGGCGCTGAGTTGCAGACAACGTTCCCCCGCTTGATCGGGCCTTTGCTTCCTGCATTGTGCGAATAGCACGACCTAGTCTCTTTTCGTCATCGGCGGACAACAGAGCCACCTGGCCGATTTCACCGAGATACATGCGCACTGCGTCACCTGCTTCTCCGGCCAGCACTCGAGGAACTGCGACCTTCGGTGGCACCACCTTGAGTGGGCGTGATGCGGGTATTTCAATTTCGCCAGAGATATCGGGCTCGACTTTGGCGATGGAGATTTTTGCTTCAAGTAACACTGATTCGATATGACGAATCATTTCCGGATTCAGTTCCACGTTTCTAAAAACATGGGCAACAGTATTGGGGTCGACTGTCCCCTCGTCTGATCGCGACGCAAGCAATGTGGCCCACTCGGAGGCATCGACGGAAGGATGCGGCAGCACGATGGTGGACCGACGCGTCATGTGGCTGCCTGAGCCACCTGGGCGAGCCACTGCAGCAGAATCACCGCTGCATTTTGCGCTTTGTCGTGTTTATTCAGATCCTCGAGAGCATTGCGCACCATGCGGTCATTCTGAATCTGCTCAATGTCAGAGCCAAGTCGACGTCGTGACAGTTCTCGTCGAACGGCAGCTGAAATGAGTGCGCGAGATTCAACAAGAGGATCAGCCTCTATGTCGTACACCGCTGCGCGTTCGATAATGTCTGCGGCGTCGGGGGCCACGGATTGTAAAGCAACGTGGACATCGCCGTCTGCAGATGCAATGGCGCGGAATGCATCACGTGACGGGTCGTCTGGAAAAAGCTCTTCAATGAGCCACGGCGCAATGGTGTCCCATTCGTGAATCAGAAGAGACAAAGCAACAAACCCAGCACCCTCTGTTGCTTGCTGAACAGGAGCTGCGATTACTACAGGCGCAGAGCCTCCCCTGTCTGCGATTTTGACTAGATCAGCAGCCGATACTCCGGTGTGACTTGCCACCTGGCCCGCATACAACCGTCGCACATTCGAATCGGGATGCTCATTGACGAGTTCCATAGCTTTACCTGCTAATCGAGCGCGCGACTCTGGCGAGCGTAAAGGGTTTGCGTCAAACAATCTCTTCAGACGAAAACCAAGAAACGGCATTGCGTCGTTAATGGCACGTGTCAGTGCTTCAGGGTCTGAACTTGCAAGCTCGCCCGGGTCTTTGCCTGCTGGAAACTGCGCGACAGAAACGGAGATGTCATATTTCTTTTCCCACGCATAGAACTTGTCTGTTGCACCTTGACCTGCTGCATCAGCATCAAACGCCAACACCACATTACGCGCGTACCGCTTCATGAGTTTCACGTGATCTTCGGTAAGCGCGGTGCCACATGTTGCAACAGCAGTTGCAAGCCCACTGCGATGAAAACCAATGACATCGGTGTAGCCCTCGCACACAATGACTTGATCCTCTTTCACCACATTGCCTTTTGCCCAGTTCAGGCCGTACAGCGTGCGCGACTTTACGTACACCGGAGTCTCAGTGGAGTTCTTGTACTTCGCAGGGTCTGTTGAGCCAGGGAGAATGCGACCACCAAAAGCAACAGCTGCCCCATTTTCATCAAAGATGGGAAACATGACTCGGGCACGGAAGGAATCTTGCAAACGACCAGCTTTGTTTACAAACCCAAGTCCCACTTCAGCCAACATGGCTGGTGTTGCCCCGAGTGACGAACTAAGAGCATCCCATTCATCTGGAGCCCAACCCAGGCGAAACGATCGTGCGACATCGCCGGCCAAACCGCGATCTCGTAAGTACTCGCGAGCTGCTCGCGCATCAGGTGATTCAAGAAGTCGTGCGTGATACCAATCAACCGCACGTTCCATCAGAGCTTGTAATTCCTTGCGGTGTTTGCGTTCACCATTCCCAGCGCCAGATGTGTACCGAAGTTCGATTCCAGCTTTACTGGCAATGCGTTCTACGGAACCAACGAAGTCCAGGTGTTCCATCTGTTGAACGAACGTGAACACATCCCCTTTGGCTCCACAACCAAAGCACATGTACCGCCCCGTCTCGTCATTGACACTGAATGACGGCGAACGTTCTGAATGAAAAGGACAGAGACCGACTTGGCTACGACCAGTACGGCGCAACTGTGAATATGGCGAAACCACATCAGACAAAGTGACAGAGGACCTGACCTTTTGAATGTCGTCCTCAGCAATGCCCATGGCACGACATTAGTGCGCCGTGAGAGGACCTACGACTGCGTCTTTGGCGTGGAACGAAGCGAGGCAAGAATCGAGACCGCAAGAATCATGGCAATGACTGACAAGGATGCTGCGATGGGCATATGCCACCAATACGACAAGGTCATCTTGATACCGACAAACGCCAGAATGACGCCGAGGCCTGTCTGCAAGTACTGGAATCGGTCTCGCATGTCAGCAAGAAGGAAGTAGAGAGCTCGTAATCCCAAAATCGCGAAGGCATTCGACGCAAAAGCGATGTATTGCTCGTTGGTCACAGCCAATACGGCTGGCACAGAGTCAACAGCAAAGATGACGTCAGTGATTTCCACCAAGACAAGGACCGCGAGAAGTGGCGTAGCCAGGCGCTTGCCATTAACCCTCGTCCACATTTTCTGCCCGTCAAGTTCATCAGTCGAGGGAACAAAACGATGAAAAACCTTCATTGCTCTGCTCTTTGCGGGATCAAAACCATCATCGTGGGTCTGTAGCAATTTGATACCGGAATACAGAAGGAAAAGACCAAACAGAATCAGAGTGATTTTGAAGGAGTTAATGATTGCTACGCCAGCAAAAATGAACCCGATACGCATGGCAAGGGCACCAAAGATTCCCCAGAAAAGAACACGGTGTTGATACATCTTTGGTACCTGGAAGTGCGTAAAGAGAACCGCCCATACAAACACGTTGTCAACGCTGAGGCTCTTCTCAATCAGATACCCACCCATGTACTCTCCAGCAGCTGCAGAGCCGAACTCCCACAACATGACGAGACCGAAAAGTAAACCAACACTGATCCAGACTGCAGACTCGATTGCAGCTTCTTTGGTGTGGATCTCGTGGGCATTTCGGTGCACAACCAAAATGTCAATGAGCAACATTGCGCCGATGACTCCCAGAAGAACTGGCCAATGCCAACCCTCAATCGTGAGATCGACCTTTCCGCTGGAAGAACCAGCACCAGCCGCGACAAGTGAACCAGGGGAGAACATCTGGCAGATGTTAGTTGACTACTTCGTCTCTGTCTTGGCACCACCGATGACAGCCTGTGCAGCAGACAGTCGGGCAATCGGCACTCGGTAGGGCGAGCAACTCACGTAGTTCAGCCCAGCGCGATAGAACATTCCGATTGACTCTGGATCGCCACCGTGTTCACCACAAACACCCAATTTGAGTCCACGCTTCACTTTGCGACCTCGTTCGGCAGCAAGAAATACCAATTCACCCACACCGCTCTGATCAATCGTCTCAAAAGGATTGCGCTTTAACAGACCTGCTTCCAAGTAGGCAGGCATCATGCGGCTCTCAATATCGTCACGGCTAAATCCGAATGTCATTTGAGTCAGGTCGTTTGTTCCGAAGCTAAAGAAATCAGACACCTCTGCTAATTCACCTGCGCGCAATGCAGCACGAGGAGTCTCGATCATGGTTCCGATAGAGACCTTCGGTCGTTTGATCGATTTCTCGCCCTTTTTAGCTTTTGGAGCAGGTCGTGAATTGATGTCAGCTAGAACTTCTTCAACCCAGCCACGAGCCAGCGCCAACTCTTCGCGCGTCACGATGAGCGGGATCATGATTTCGACAATCGGTTCATACCCCTTGGCTGCCACATCATCTGCAGCCTCCATCAGCGCACGCACTTGCATGGCATACAGACCAGGCTTCATGACACCAAGACGAACTCCGCGAGTTCCCAACATTGGGTTCATTTCGCTCCACTCGTGCGCGGCGCGAAGGAGTGCTGTTTCCTCAGCATCAAGGCCAGTTGTTGCCTTCTTGATTTCTAATTCTTTGACATTCGGCAAGAATTCATGCAAGGGCGGGTCAAGGAGACGCACTGTGACGGGGAGACCCGACATTTCCTTCAGTAGCGCAATGAAGTCTTTCTTCTGTACTTTCCGTAGTTCTTCAAAGGCAGCTGCTTCTTCTGCTGGATTGCTCGCAAGAATCATTCGACGAACAACTGGCAATCTGTCAGCAGCTAAGAACATGTGCTCTGTGCGACACAGGCCAATCCCTTCTGCACCGAGCTCACGAGCCTTCTTTGCATCTTCGTTGGTGTCTGCGTTGGCGCGAACACTCATCTTGCCTTTGCGGACTTCATCAGACCACTTCAGAATTGTGTCAAATTCCTTTGGTGGTTTTGAAGCCATCAATGCAAGCTGTCCGAGCATTACTTCACCAGTAGTTCCATCAAGCGACAACCAGTCGCCTTCCTTCACTGTGACTCCGTTTGCTGTGAACGAATTACCAGAAATCTTGACCGCATCAGCACCGACAATGGCTGGAGTACCCCAGCCGCGAGCAACTACTGCTGCGTGACTGACAAGACCACCGCGCGATGTGAGAATGCCCTTTGCAACCATCATGCCGTGTACATCTTCTGGACTTGTCTCTGCGCGAACCAAGATGACATCTTTGCCCGACAATGCGGCAGCTTCTGCATCATCGGCCGTAAAAAAGACTTGACCTACTGCAGCGCCGGGAGATGCTGCGAGACCCTTTGCAATGCTCTTCGATTCTGTTGCAAACTGCGGGTGCAGAACCTGGTCAAGATGGTCAGCAGCAACTCGCATAATGGCTTCGGTTTTCGAAATCTTCCACGCCTTCTTACCAGTGCCCGTTGGCTTAGTCATTTCGACAGCCATTTTCAATGCTGCAGCACCAGTGCGCTTGCCGACCCGTGTCTGCAACATCCACAGTTTGCCCTGCTCAATAGTGAACTCGGTATCGCACATGTCTTTGTAATGACGTTCTAGTCGAGCAAAGATCTCCATTAGTTCAGTATGGATATGCGGAAACTTTTTCTTCAGTGCATTGAGATCCTCGGTATTGCGAATACCTGCAACAACATCTTCACCTTGCGCGTTAACCAAGAAGTCGCCATACGGTTTTGAATCACCAGTTGCTGCGTTGCGCGTGAACCCAACACCCGTGCCTGAGTTCTCGTCACGGTTGCCGAACACCATGGCCTGCACGTTGACCGCAGTGCCGAGTTCATGACTGATCTTTTCTCGAACTCGGTATGCGATTGCTCGCGGACCGTTCCAGGAGCGAAAAACAGCCTCTACTGCGCCACGTAACTGCTTGGCTGGGTCCTGCGGAAACGGCTTACCAGTGGCAGTAGCAACTGCTTTCTTATAAACCTCGCAGAGTTCTTTCAAAGCTGACGCTGGGATATCGGCATCGGTCTTTGCGTTAGCGACTTCTTTTGCCTTGTCGAGAGCATGCTCGAAAACTGCGCCATCAAGGCCAAGAACAATGCGTCCGTACATTGAAATGAAACGGCGATATGAGTCATATGCGAATCGTTCGTTATTTGTAGTTGAAGCCAAAGCAATCACGCTCTTGTCATTCAGACCAAGGTTCAAGACAGTATCCATCATTCCGGGCATTGAGAACTTTGCACCAGAGCGCACCGACACCAACAACGGATCTTTGGAATCACCCAACTTGCGACCCATCTTCTTCTCTAACACCGCGACATGTTTTGTCATCTCATCAGTAAGAGTCTTTGGCCATCCGCCGTGCATGTAATCGCGACATGCATCGGTACTAATGGTAAAACCATGCGGAACTGGCAAGTTCAACACGCTCATCATCTCGGCAAGATTGGCTCCCTTTCCACCTAAGAGATCTTTGTACTCCATTGGTGGGCGACGATGTTTGTGGTCGAAGGCAAAAACGTATGACACGCCGAAAGTCTAGGCGCCTACGGCTTTACCTTTATCTTCAATACACTTGTGACATGAGAAGCCCAACGCTCCCTGCAAAGCGCAATGTGTTCAATGTGTTCGGCTTCCCCACAACCCTGAAGCCTGGCTTTGGGATATTTCTTGCTTTTCTTGTTTTCATCTACCCGTTTCCACTGGGGCTTTGGATGGCTGCTGCTGTCGGCGTCTTCACATTGATTCACGAACTGGGTCACGCATTAGCGGCTCGTATGTCTGGTTGCACAGCATCAATCTCGCTTGATTTCATGGTCGCGTACGCCGCCTATGAACCTCGAACTCCTCTCACGTGGGGTCAGAAAGCCCGCATTGCAATCGCAGGACCATCACTACAGATAACTTGTGCGGTCGCAGTGTTGCTTCTGAATAGCACGAACCCATTCAGTCGAGCCGACATCACCATCAGCGATGCAACTATTGCTATTTGGTGGGCAGGTATCGCATTGGGAGTGCTCAACCTTGTTCCCCTGCTGCCACTTGACGGTGGAGCATTTGTCGCGAGCATTGTTGAACACTTCAAGCCCGGCCGAGGTAATGACATTGTTCTGAAATCAAGCGCAGCCTTAACAGCAGTGTTATTCGGGCTCTGCATTGTCAGCGGCAACACAGAGTTCGCCCCTGTCCTCGTCTTTATGTTGTTTATGCAGTACCAAACCCTTGCATTGCCTCAACGTCAGAAGAAGCTCTTATTGAACCCTGCACTCGCCCCTGAAGGCGACCCAGAGTTCGACGCGCCGATTGCAGCCAGCATTCTTTCTGCTGGAGACGCCGCAAAAGCTTTACGATTCGCTAGCGAGGCGTATCGCCTATGTCCCGCTGACACCAATGCATTCATCGCTGCACGTAGTGCAATGAAATTGGGGGATCAATCATTGGCAGTGCAATGGCTGCGTATTTCTGAACAATCACAGATTGACTCAGGACGCTTCCAGATTCTCTTCAACCACACCAGAGACTTTGATCAACTACGTGGGCGAAGCGATATGTCAGACGAGTGGTTCACCAACCGTTGAGTTTCGGGCAATACGCGCAAGTGCAACATGCGCACCAATTGATGTGACTGTGCCGACTGACTGATCATTCTCCATCACACGAGCACCAACCCCAAGACCCTCACGAGGAAGAGCACGCACCACAACAGGCGCCATTGTTCCGCGAGAGTCCATTCGTTCGACAAGTTCTTGACCTGGGTAACAACCCTTAGTAAAACTCACAGCGACTGACAAGACTCCGGTCGTGCCTGGAATGTCGCCAACAAGAACATCTACACCAAGTTTTGGCCAACGAGCATCCGCGCGGGAGTAGTCAATACGTTCTGGCTCGGTTGCTTCTCCCAGTGTAGGCAGTATCGATACGTCGCCCACCACATCGATTTCATCTTCAGAACCCCAGTATGGAATGGCACGTCCAGGCCCAACGCCTATTTCACGCGCTACATCGGGGCCACGAAAAGCTCGGACTACCCAATCACTGCGACGCATAGTGACTTTCGCACGCAAGACGAACCGCTGTAAGCGCACGATTACGGCATCGGCAAAACCTGCATCAACATCAAGGGTGAAGACAGTGTCTTCGTGGCGCACAACCCGCACAATCGCCGATACGTGACCGGTTGGTTCAAGAAGCAAACTGTGAATGCTGGCGCCCACGGCTAGCGATGCAATGTCATTGGCTAGTTGTGAATGCAAGAACGTTTGGGCAGCATCGCCTTGAACAATGACGACCTCTCGGGCAATATCGGCCCAGACAATGTTCGTCATGCTGTTGTTCCCGCTTCTTTGCGACGTTGTGTCATTCGTTCAGCAGCCGGAATGGTGGCTAATAACGCTCGCGCTTTGTTCTCGCACTCCAAATCTTCATCAGCAGGGTCACTGTCGGCAACGATTCCGGCACCCGCCTGCAAGCTTGCAAACTTTGGGCCAACAAACATTGTGCGGATCGCTATCGCTGTATCGAGATTTCCGGAGAAGTCCACATATCCAACAACACCTGCATATGGCCCGCGTTTGACAGGTTCTAATTCATCGATGATTTCCATGGCACGCACTTTTGGTGCACCGCTAACAGTGCCGGCCGGCAATGTTGCACGCAATACATCAATTGGGCCGAGGCCAGGCTTTAAATCACCTGACACTTGTGACGTGAGGTGCATTACATGGCTGTAACGCTCAAGCGTCATGAGTTCATCCATTTGTACAGACCCGAATGTTGAAACTCGACCAACGTCATTACGGGCCAAGTCAACAAGCATGATGTGTTCTGCAACTTCTTTCGGGTTTTCCCGCAGTTCGCCAGCAAGTCGTTTGTCGTGCTCATCATCAACTCCCCGCTTACGCGTTCCGGCAATCGGGCGAGAAACAACTCGACCATTCACTAATTGCACGAGAGGTTCTGGAGAACCACCAACAATGGTGAGATCAGGCTGACGTAAGAAATACATGTACGGGCTGGGGTTCACCTGACGTAGAACTCGATACACATCAAACGGGTCTGCAGTGAGGTCGATATCAAACCGCTGAGACAGAACCACCTGGAAGATGTCGCCCGCACGAATGTATTCCTTTGCCACGTCAACTGCAGAGCGATACGCACCATTAGGCATAGAGGAACGTGTTGTTGGCAGGTTCTCGCCAGCCACAGGTGGTTCTACTGCAACGTATGCCAATGGACGAGCAAGGTCTGCAACAGCTTCATGTACGCAAATAACCGCGGCATCGTATGCGTCGCCGATTTGCGAATCGGTCAAGCCTGCAACTGGGACGCTTTCCAACATGTACACGCGCTGGCGCCAATGGTCGAATGCTGCAAGCGAACCAATAATGCTGATGGAAGCATCGGGCAAGTCACGATCATCGCGTGGAATATTCGGCAGGTCTTCAATCTCGCGAACAACGTCATAGCCAAGATGACCCATAAGCCCGCCTTGCAACGGCGGAAGATCTGGGAACAGCGGAGCGCGATAGATGCGCAACAACTCTTCCATAGCAGCCAACATGCCCTTATCCAGGGGAACACTCGCTGGCACATCACCAGAGACAGTCAACATTCCGTTGCGCAGTGTCAATGTTCCTCGGGGATTACGACCAACAAATGAATACCTGCTCCACCGCTCGCCGTGTTCGACTGATTCAAGCAGGAAGCCATCACCATCGCCGACCAATTTGATGAATGCGGCAACGGGCGTTTCAAGGTCAGCCAGAATTTGAGTCCAGACAGGAACCACTGTGTGCAGTTTTGCCAACTCTATGAATTCAGCACGCGAAGGCGTGATGGCATTACCGGTCATTCGCCTTCACCAAATGCTCGATAGAAACATGAACGCTCGCCGGTGTGGCACGCGCCTCGGCCTTCTTGGTCCACCTTGAACAAAAGAGTGTCGCCGTCGCAGTCGTAATACGCCTCGCGTACAAACTGTCGATCGCCACTGGTATCTCCCTTGCGCCACAACTCACTGCGACTGCGGCTGTAGTAGACCATGCGCCCTTCAGCAAAAGTCATACGCAGAGATTCTGCATTCATCCACGCCATCATCAAGATGTCACCCGTATCAACACACTGTGCAATCGCCGGCACGAGACCATCTGCGTTGTAAACAACGCCGGACAATTGATCGGCGGTGGCAAGAATGACGCGCCCGCGTGAATTGTTTGAAGTCTGGTCGTTGTTGCTCACCGTAAGTACGGTACCGTCTTGCCCCGTGGGAGTGGAAACTATTTACCTAGAAACCATTGATGGCATCAATGTAGAAGCCGATTTGGTACGCACTGACGCCGAACTCGTGCGAGCCGTTGTGATTATTGGTCACCCTCACCCCCTGTACGGCGGAGACCGTTTTAATCATGTGGTTCGAGCCATGCAGGAAGTGGCATTGGGTCTCGATTGTCATTCAATTGCCGTTGATTTTCGCGGGGTGAATAACTCAGGTGGTCTTCATGATGATGGTGATTCTGAAAGGCTTGACCTTGCAGCGGCGTGCCAATTGTCAGACCTCATCGCGCCAGAAGTTCCGATCATCATGACTGGGTATTCATTTGGTTCAGTTGTTGGGCTCAATGTGAGTAACCCGTGGATTGCAGGATGGATAGCTGTCGCCCCACCCGCACAGATGATGAAGTCACTTCCCTCAGCAGCAAACAACCCGCGACCAAAGATTTTGATTGCAGCCGAACATGATCAGTTCACAACGCCAGACGAAATGGCGACAGCAGTATCAACATGGAGCAATTGCGAGATCATTTCGGCCCCGGGTGTTGACCACTCATTTGCCGTGAACGCCGCATCTCTCTGCAACACTGCACTGTCTCGCTTGCTGGAGACAATTTCCTAGTTAGGAATTGCGAACGCGAATGCCCCGTGCGGCCATGTCGCGTTTCGCATCGCCAATGGTGTGCTCGCCGAAGTGGAATATTGATGCTGCGAGTACACCTGTTGCGCCGCCTTCTGTCACCCCTTCAGAGAGATGACTAAGTGTGCCCACACCACCGCTAGCGATGACTGGAACGCCTACAGCGTCCGACACCGCACGAGTAAGACCAAGATCAAAACCATCTCGAGTCCCATCACGATCCATAGACGTCAGGAGAATCTCGCCAGCACCAAGCGAAACTGCCGCAACTGCCCACTCCACGGCATTCAACTCTGTTGCCGTTCGTCCACCGTGCAGAAACACCATCCACTGATGAGTCGCGGCGTCCCACTTGGCGTCAATTGCGCACACCACACACTGTGATCCGAATTCATCTGCAATGTCTGCAATCACCTGTGGTCTCTGCACAGCAGAAGTGTTAACGCTGATTTTGTCTGCACCAGCTCTCAACAAAGCCCGTGCATCAGACAATTCGCGAATACCGCCACCAACTGTGAACGGAATGAACACTTCCTCAGCTGTTCGAGAAACCACATCAATCATGGTGTCACGCCCATCAGACGACGCAGTGATATCCAAGAACACCAATTCATCTGCACCTTGAGCGTCATAACGAGCAGCCAATTCCACCGGGTCACCTGCATCGCGCAAATCAACGAAGTTGACACCCTTGACAACGCGACCATTGGTTACATCAAGACATGGAATAACACGTGCTACAAGATCAGGATTCATGACAACACCGCCAATGCCTCAGACACAGTGAACTTCGATTCATACAATGCCTTACCAACAATGACGCCATTCAAGCCAACTACGGCTGCCAGTTCTGCAATGTGAGCCAGCGAGCCAACACCACCACTAGCGATAACGGGAATTGTTGTCTGAGACACCGCGCGTGCCAACCCTTCAACATCGGGGCCAGTCAACATGCCATCACGAGAAATATCTGTGATCACAAATGCTGAAGCGGTAGGAAATTGACTCACCAGGTCATCAACATGCACACCAGATGATTCTCTCCAGCCATGAGTGGCTGCGACACCATTGCGGTGATCAAGCCCCACAGCAACAGAAACGATGTCTGATACACGGCGGACGAGCGCTGGGTCAGCAACTGCAGCAGAACCCATAACAACTCGTGTGACTCCGGCAGCCGCAAGAGCCTCAGCATCGGCTTCAGTGCGCACTCCTCCACCCACTTGTAGTGACGCGCGGCCTGCAATGGCACTAGCAACTGATGAAATAACGGAACGATTTACAGGTTCTCCACTCCGCGCGGCGTCTAGGTCAACCATGTGCACCCATGTTGCTCCTTGATCGACGAACGAGAGAGCCATTGCGACAGGGTCAACGCCGTACACGGTGCTGTCGTCATATTCACCCTGGCGCAAGCGAACTACTTTGCCGCCGAAAACATCAATCGCTGGGTACAAAATCATGATGCTGTCACTGACTTGACGAAATTTTCAAGCAACTGCAACCCGGCCGTAGCGGATTTCTCCGGGTGAAACTGTGTTGCGAATACGTTGCCCCGACGGAATGCAACATTGAGTGTTTCACCGTAATGAACGGTGGCTGCAACATCGTTGCTATCTGTGGGCACACCGTGCAGAGAATGAACGAAATACATCCATGGACGTTCGGCAAGACCTGAAAACAGAACGTCTGCCTTTGTGATGTTGAGTTGATTCCATTGCATCTGTGGTCGCGGTACGTCAGCAGAAAGCCACTTCACCGACCCAGGAATGATGCCAAGCCCGGTTGCAGTCTCGTCTTCATCACTTGAATCGAACAACATCTGCATACCGACACAAATACCCATAAACGGAACACCGCGCTCTACTGAATCATGAACAACAGATTCAAGACCTGCGGTACGCAACGCATTCATGCATGCGCCGAAAGCTCCGACTCCCGGTAACACAACAGCGTCAGCAGAAGCAGCAATACGAGCGTCAGCTGTAAGTACTGCATCAGCACCGACACGTTCTAACGCTTTCTGCGCAGAGCGCAAGTTTCCGATTCCGTAATCAAGCACCGCTACACGCGGGCGTGATGTCACGAAAGAACACCCTTCGTGGAGGGCACTCCCGCCGATTCAATGCGAACAGCATCACGTAGACAGCGTGCGAGTCCTTTGAACGTTGCTTCAATGATGTGATGCACGTTACGACCTGCGCGCAAATTGACATGCAAGGTAATTGCAGCTGCATTTGCAAGCGACGACACAGCGTGCTCGGCAAGTGATGGATCAAAAGCTGGGTTACCGAGTGGAAGACACTCTGGCAATTCAACATTCCACGCAACAAAAGCACGTCCACTGAGATCTAACGCAACCTCTATGAGCGCTTCGTCAAGTGGGTACAAGCCGCTTGCAAAACGTCGTACTCCGGCTTTATCGCCGAGCGCTTCACGAATTGCTTCGCCAACACAGATTGCAACATCTTCCACGGTGTGGTGTGTATCGATGTGCA
>CAMDLK010000032.1 GCA_945901725.1 Bifidobacterium breve
GGCGCGTCATTCCTTTTCATAGCCATTGCTATCGACCATGTGGCAACGGGCGTGGTGCCTATCGCCCGCCTTGGCTTTGGAGCACTTGCTCTCGCCTGCTTCCCTGCCGCCCGCAAGCGCATTGACAAGTCAGACATGGTGCGCGTGGCCCTACTTGGGCTGGTGGCAATGACCATTCCGTTTTATCTGTACCCGTTGGCTGAACAATCTGTGTCGTCTTCCGTCACCGGCATGATTAACGGCTCGATCCCCATCACCACGGTTGTTGCTGCCGCCATCTTGACACGCAATATGCCATCTGCTCGACGCATCACTGCCGTAATCATCGGTTTTGTCGGAATCGCACTTATCTCAATCGGCAGTGTTGGTGATGGCAAGGGTGCCTCACTACATGGTGTCGCGTTCTTGCTGGCTGCTACCTGTTGTTACGCATTCACCAGCATCTTGTCGCGCGAGATGCTGGTGAAGTACGGAACACTCACAGTTCTGTTGTGGCAGGAGCTCTTTGCTTTACTCTTTTCGTTGCCTCTAGGAATTCCAGCATTCTTTGATAGCGAGTTTGCTTGGTCAGCGTTCTTTTCACTGCTAGTTCTTGGTGCATTCGGTACGGGCTTTGCTTACGTGATGTACGGCATGTTGATGGTTCGAGCCGGTGCCGTGCGCGGTGTTATTGGCGTTTTCTTCACTCCGGTAGTTGCAACAATTCTAGGGTTGCTGTTTCGTGATGAAAAAGTTACTGCCCTTGCAGTAGTCGGAATGTGTGTGGTGTTAATCGGAGCCTGGCTTACTAGTCGGCCCGATAAGCAAATCGCTTAAGCGTCGCGTCGGGAGAACAGAACGGCACCAACAACAACGAAGACGCCCACAAATGCGCTGAAGTACGTCAATGATGTCAACCAGCTATTTTCATCTGAGTTGAAGAACGTTGAAACCAGTTTGAAACCGTTGCCTTGTATCGGCGCAAACTTAAACAGATTGCTGTCCTTAAAAGCGAGTGAGAGCAAACCGAATACCATTCCTTCAAGAATTGTGGGCCACAACAACAGTGCAGAAATAGCTCCGGGCGAACTCTTGAAGATCAGCCCAAGCGATAAGCCAAGAATCGCAAGAAAAGCACTAAGGATTATTGCGGAGAGCAATACGCGAAGATCAGATCCAATCACCTCGAAAGTGATATTGCGAGAAGTCAGAATTAGTTGTGAAGGCACTAGACAGAGGAGCAACATCAGTAACACAGACAGCACAGATACAAGCATCGTGGTCAGTAGTTTTGCAACAAATACTTTCAATCGATTCGGTGTTGCAACAAGGGTGATGCGAATAGTTCCTTGTGAATACTCTTGAGTGGAGCACAACACTCCAACGACACCTAGCAATAGACCTGTTAACGGGACAAAGTTGCCCACCATCGAAACTAGTGAGTCGCCTATTTCTCCGTTGCTAAACGCAAACATAGACGTCAGCGAGAAGATGATTGCCGGCAATACAACCGAGAAGGTTGCAACAATCAATGTTGCGCGTGTGGTGCGTAATTTAAACAATTCTGATTTGAGAATGCCGATCATGGTTGTGGTGCATCCCAAACATTTGTAGTTGTAGATTGTCCACGATATTCAACTGAAGCATCAGTGGCATCTAAGAAGGCCTCTTCAAGAGAACCGGTCTGTGGTGACAGTTCGTGCAGCACAATATTGTTGGCAGCGGCAATATTGCCAACGGTTATTGCAGAGATCGCGTGGAAGTCGCCACCATCTGGTGTGCGTTCCACTGTGCCACCTTGGGCACGGACCAAGTCAGCTAAGGCGTCAAACTGTGGTGATACAACTCGCACCCATGTCTTTGCATGCTGTGTCATGAAGTTTCCAATTGGACCTGAGGAAATGAGTTTTCCTTGACCAATAACAACAAGATCATCTGCGACTAACGACAGTTCTACTAATTGGTGACTGCTGACCAATACGGACCGACCTTCATTAGCTAGATGCCGCATAACATCGCGGGTCCAACGAATTCCTTCCGGGTCTAAGCCATTTGCCGGTTCATCCAAAATGACAACTTTCGGATCGCCCAACAGTGCGACCGCAAGTCCGAGTCTCTGGCGCATACCGAGAGAAAACTTGCCGACTCTGGTGCGAGCGGCATCTTGCATTCCGACCATCTGAAGAACCGCATCTACTCGTGATGCAGAGATTCCATTGGTCATCGCAATCCAACGCAGATGATTCCTGGCTGTTCGTCCCTTATGTGCGTCTCCAGCGTCGAGCAATGAACCGACATGCGTCAGCGGGGAATCAATCTCGGTGTACTGGCGTCCATCAAAGGTGGCTATGCCGGCATCGGGTTTATCAAGGCCGAGCATGCAACGCATCGTGGTGCTTTTGCCAGAACCATTTGGCCCGAGGAAACCAGTGACACGACCAGGCGTTACTGAGAATGACAGATTGTCGACAGCCTTTTTTGACCCGTACGACTTCGTGAGGTTCTCGACAACAATCATGTGCTCACCCTATGCCACATTGGTCTAGTTCTGAGACCACTCCAGAACAGTGAAATTTCCAAGTCCGGTTTCATCTAATAATGCTTCGGCTTCAGTTATGCGACTGCGCATCTTTATTGCAGAAAGTGTTGGGGCAGATGCTTGTTCCGCCCATACACGCTTGCCCTCCTCTACTAGTTCATCAATACCCCACCGCTGAAGAAACTGTGCTTGTGTTCGCACGGCATCAGGTTCACAAACAGCAGCCAATTGATCAATAAGTACCTGTGTTGTGATGTCTTGTTCACCAGGGTTTCGCAAGTAGTGCGTTCCCTTTTCATGGCCTGCATACGTTCGTAACCATTCGCGCCACGGCATTGAGGCCACTTCAGCTGTGAGTGGCGTGCAGTAATCAAAAGCGATGATTGATCCGCGACGAAGTATTGATAATGAATCAGCCAGCCATTGCGAGGCTTCACGTTGAATTGGTGCACGCGAACCATGTGGCGCTCTGCTTGGCAAGAATGATGGAATCGGTGAGTTCACCAAGATCTCAGAGAAAGTGTCGCCAGTTGCAATCACATGCGCTTCGCGCCACCCATCGTCGTATACCCACAATTCGAATGGAATATTGTCGAGCAATTCATTGGCAATAATGACGCCGTTTTCAATAACTGACGGCATCGAATCAGTCGATGTCACCCCATCTGGGTGCAGTGCTCGTTGTGCTGCGCTGGTTTCAATTGTGATGTATTCACCCCGCTGAAGGCACTCTGGCGCTGCAGCAAGGATGGAACGCGCGAGTGTCCCCGGGCCAGCGCCTACTTCTACGATCTGGAAATTGTCGGGTTTCCCAAGTCGATTCCACACGTCGTCAATTGCGCGTGCAAGAACCGTTCCGAACAATGGCCCTACTTCAGCAGAAGTGATGAAATCTCCACGCCTACCGGCACGTCCTGTTGTGGAATAGAAACCATGTTCGCTATACAACGCGAGGTCCATGAAAGAAGAGAACGGAATGCTCCCCTGTGACGCTGCAATGGCAGCGCGTATGGAATCAGCGGCCGAAGGCACCGGCAAGACCGGCAAGATCACCGAAGTGAATCACGATGCCAGGCAGGACACCCAACAACAATGTCGCGATGCCAGTAATACCAAGTGCGACTGCAAGTGATGACTTAACAGGAACTGGTGACGTGTCGCCATCTGGAACCGGGCGCATCCACATTTCGCGCAAGATGCTTCCGTAGTAACCGAATGCAACAACTGAGTTCACACCACCGATAATTGCAAGAACATAGGCCCACGTGGTGCCAGCTGAAACGAGCGACTGGAACGCCGCGAACTTTCCGAACCAACCACCAAGAGGTGGGATACCAGCGAGCGACGCCATGAAGATAGTCATCAGTGTTGCGATGCCAGGTGCGTACGAGAACAAGCCGCCGTATGAAGAAATTTCGCCACTGCGAGTTTTGCGAGCGACAACCGTAACGACGGCAAAGACACCAAGGTTTGTTGCTGCGTACACAATGAGATACGTAACGACAGCGCGTAAAGCCGATTCAGCGACACCAGTTTCACCAGCAACCGCGAGCGGCATAAGGATAAAACCACCCTGCGCGATTGATGAATAGGCCAACATACGAATGATGCTCGTTTGCTTCAACGCCATAACGTTACCGAGAGTCATTGTGGCTGCAGAAAGGATCCAAAAGACCGGCTGCCACACTGCGTGTGAGCCAGGGAATCCGACATACACAACCGTTACAAGTGCAACGAAACCAGCTGCCTTTGAGGCCACCGACAGGAATGCCGTAACTGGAGTTGGTGCACCTTGATAGGTGTCAGGCGCCCACGTGTGAAACGGCACTGCTGAAATTTTGAAAGCAAAACCGATGACCACGAAGAACACCGCAAGTGCACGAAGTGATGTGACGTCGCTGCCAAGAGAAGCACCAATCTCTGTGAGTTTTGTGGAGTTTGAGATTCCGTAGAGCAATGACATTCCGTACAACATGATTGCTGAAGCAAATACGCCGAGAAGGTAGTACTTAATTCCTGCTTCATTGCTTCGTGAATCACGCTTGCGCCATGCAGCAAGCATGTATGCAGGGATAGACAAGAACTCGAGCGCCACAAAAATTGAGATGAGGTCACGACTTGATGCCATCATGACCATTCCCATAAGGCTGGACAGCATCAGGAACCAGAATTCGCCTTGGTAATAGTCGCCTTCTCGGATGTAGTCAGCTGCAAGAAGAACTACCACGTACCCAGAAAGAAGGAACATGCCCTTCATTACGAGGCTGAAATCATCAATGACGTAACGGCCGT
Source organism: Bifidobacterium breve (assembly GCA_945901725.1). Classification (GTDB taxonomy): domain Bacteria; phylum Actinomycetota; class Acidimicrobiia; order Acidimicrobiales; family Ilumatobacteraceae; genus UBA2093. The sequence continues at coordinate 4,811 of CAMDLK010000032.1, forward strand.
CAAACATCTGTCGAGTACCTGAATTGCTCAAGGCCAATGTGAGTACAGGGATGAACGCACCGAGCAAAGTAAAACTTGCGACTGGCGTCAACAACCATTTACGGGAATCAGACAAGAACAAGTCGAGCAATAAGAGCACAACAATGCCTGCCCCAAGAATCATCTCAGGGGCGAGTGCGTGGTAATCAATTGTTGGTGATGACCACGCAGCGGTGGCGATTGTGCTCAGCACGGGTCAGCCTCCGAAAGCCTTGAGAGTAACGCCCACAGCTGGGTCGAGAACCTTGAACATCAATTGTGGGTACACACCAAAGACAACAATTGCGATAAGAAGTGGTGTCCAAGCGATCCACTCAAACTTGTTGACATCGTGGATGTCTTCGTCATGTCCGTGACCAGCAGCAAATTCTGCAGTTGGTTCACCAAATGCGATGCGCTGGAACATCCAAAGCAAGTAACCAGCTGCAAAGACAGTTCCGATTGCTGCAATCACCATGTACGTGCGGAACACATTGACTGAAAGTCCCGGAGCTGGCTGGTAGGCAGACAAGATTGCAGGGAACTCGCCCCAGAAACCAGCAAGACCCGGCAAGCCGAGTGACGCCATTGCACAGAAACCAAGAATCCATCCGAGTTTCGGCATTTGTAACAACATGCCGGAGATGCGCTTGATTTCCAGCGTGTGGTAACGCTCCTTCACAGAACCAGCAACGAAGAACAACATGCCCGTGATGAGACCGTGAGCAACCATTCCAAACATTGCAGCGTTCATACCGAATGAAGTGAGAGTTGAAATTCCAAGCATCACGAAGCCCATGTGCGCTACGGATGAAAACGCGATCAGACGCTTCATGTCAGTCTGTGCAAGACAACCGAAGGAACCGTAGATGATTCCGATCACTGCAAGACCACCGATATACGGCGCCCATGCTTTTGCTGCTTCTGGAAGAACGGGAATTGCGATACGTACAAAACCGTAGGTACCCAACTTCAACAACACTGCAGCAAGGATGACTGAACCTTGTGTTGGTGCTTGCGTATGCGCATCTGGCAGCCACGTATGGAAAGGGAACATCGGAACTTTGACGGCGAAGCCAACGAACATTCCGGCGAAGATCCAAATTTGAGTGGTGCGTGAAATGTTCATGCCCTGCTCAATCAGGAAAGGAATAGAGAAGCTCTCTGCGCCGGTCTTGAAGAACAGTGCAAGGAATGCAACCAACATAAGTGCTGATCCGAACATGGTGTACAGGAAGAACTTGAGCGATGCGTACTGGCGATTTTCGCCACCCCATACACCGATCATGAAGTACATCGGTAAAAGGACGAGTTCGAAGAACACGAAGAACAGGATGAGGTCGCGCGCAATGAATGTTCCGGCCATGCCAGTTTGGAGAATCAACATCAAGATGAAGAATGCCTTCGGGTTGCCTGGCGATGGCACGTGGTCCCATGAGTAAATCATGACGAGAACTGTGATCACCATTGACAAGAGATACAGCGGAAGGCTGATGCCATCAATACCGATGTAATACGACGACTTGATAACTGAAATCCAGTCGTGTTGCGCCACGAACTGCATGGAGCCGGCATTGCCGAAGTCGAACTGGACCATTGTGTAAATACCCACAGCGAGTGTGGCGATTGCTGTTGCGATTGCAACTGACTTGATCAGTACCTCTTCAGCTTTCGGTATGAACAGCATGACGAGGACTCCGACAAGCGGCAAAAATGTGCCGACTGTTAGAGCCCAGTTGTGGTTGCTTATGACTTCCATTGCGGTAGCTCCCTAGGTATTTACGATGACGAGTACGAGGGCGCCGATGGCGGCAGCGCCGAACAACAACGCCCCATACTGATTGACTTTTCCGGACTGAACAGGACGAAGAGCACTTCCGGCACCTTGGGCAACACTGCCCGTACCATTCACTGCGCCGTCGACCACGCGTTGATCGATGTTGCGATACACCCAACCAGCGATTCCCTTTGCTGTCGTGCCTGCTCCATTAACGACGCCATCAAGAACTTTTTGGTTGAACCAATACACAGCGGCTGCAATCGGGTGCGCAATCGAACGAACAATGATTTTTTCGTACAACACATCGAGGTAGTACTTGTTAACAAGAAGTTTGTAACCAAAGCCCAAGACTTTGTTGCGCTCTGTGAGACCAACAAACTTCTTGTTCTTCTTTTCGTACAACTGAATGCATACCAACAAACTCAGAAGGAAACCGGCGAACACAATCAGCATTGACAAGCCAGCCTTCGACCACTTGAACGGTGCGTGGTTGAGTTGTGGTGCAGCACAAACTCCTTGTTCAGGTGTCTCAGTTCCACATGGCGAAGAATGATGTCCTTCTTCTGCTGAATGGGAATCTTCTCCGGCAGCAGTAGTGGACCTCAACATCTCTGGGGTTGCTTCGCCTGCTCCTGCTGTTGAATGCGAATCTTCAACCGGTACTGGCTCGGAATCTGACATAACTTCCGCGTCAGGAGCGAGTGTGGAATCTGTCGGCGCGTCAGCAGCTATACGAGCTTCACCAACACTGCCAACGACATAGGCAATACCCGTTGGGTTGATAACTTCAGCACTTGGCTCAACCCACTTCTTAAAGTTCTCAAACTTTTCGCCGAATGGCAGAGCATTCAGGAAGCCAGAGCTAAGTGCAAGCGTGGCCAAGATAATCAATGGAGCAGTGATGAGCCAGCCAGATTCATGTGGTCCGTGTGATGCATGAGCATCGTGTGAATCATGAGTGTCATGGCCATGATCTGCGTGGTCATCATGTGCAGCATGCGAGTCGTGGCTCTCTTCTTCATGATGTTCACCAGCAGATGCACCACGTGGCTGACCAAAGAAAGTGAGGTACGTAGCGCGGGTCATGTAAGCGGCAGTAAGGAAAGCACCCGCAAGTCCGACGTACATGAACACGCTGTAGCCATTGTGGCCAACGTTGTCGATGATCTCATCTTTTGAAAAGAACCCAGAGAATGGGAACACTCCACAAAGCGCAAGCGTCGAAATGATCCATGTAACAAAAGTGATTGGCATGAACTTGCGAAGCCCGCCCATGTCCTTTTTCATTTCGAACGAGTGATGAGAAGAACTATGGCTAATTGATCCGGCACCAAGGAACAAACAGGCCTTAAAGAAAGCGTGCGTGAAGATGTGGAAGACAGCAGGCAACCATGCACCTGCGCCGAGTCCCATCATCATGTAACCAAGCTGACTGACTGTTGAATAGGCCAGGACCTTCTTGATGTCTGTTTGCACAAATGCCAGCAATGCAGCAATAACAATGGTGACGCCACCAATAATGACGATGAAGTTGGCACCGCTGCCGAGAATGTCCATGCCCTTGAAGAACACCGGGTACACACGGGCAACGAGGAATACACCAGCCACAACCATGGTGGATGAATGCAATAGCGAACTAACAGGGGTTGGACCAGCCATTGCGTCTGGCAACCATGTGTGTAACGGGAACTGACCGCTCTTACCGATGGCCGCAATGAACAGCGCTATCGCGCCCATTGTGATTGCTGCGTTGCCAGGGTTGCCGGACAATGCCCATGATGACAAACCGCGAATTGAGAAACCAGACACGCCAAGAGTTTTGGTAGTCCATTCGTTCGCTGAGAAGAAAAGAATCGCTGTACCAGTGAGAAGGCCGATGTCACCAGTACGTGTGGTGAAGAACGCTTTCAATGCAGCACGACTGTTTGCGCCTTCTTCCCACCAGTGACCAATGAGAAGGAATGAGCACAGACCCATGATTTCCCAACCCAGGATGAGTTGAATCATGTTTTCTGCAACAACCATGTTGAGCATTCCGGCTGAGAACAATGTCAGCGAGGCAAAGAAGTGTGTGTAGCGACGATCGCCACGCAAATATTCAAGTGAATAAATCTGCACCAAAGTGGAGATGAACGCAACAACCAAGAGAATTGCAACAGTTAGTCCGTCAACATGTTGGCCAATGCCAAACGAAACTCCGCTGTTCTGCCACCATGTCCATGTCTTGACAACGGGAGAAATGAATGCTCCCTCAGGAGCTCCATTTACTCGTTGAATCCACTGATATGCGGCGCCAGCGGAAAAGACCAACGCACCAACCATGGAAGCTACGCCGAATTCGCTTCCCTTCTTTGGCATGCGCTTTCCGAAGAAAATAATGAGGAAGAACGATAAGGCAGGAATGATGGGGATGACCCATGCATTTTCGAGGAACCACCCCGACTTCAGTGCTACTTCTGTAGCTGCTTCTGTGGCTGCTGCGAACATCGGATCAGCCCTTCATCTCTGAGAGTTCATCGAGGTCAATAGAACGACGATTGCGATACATAAGGAGAACCATTGCAAGACCGACGCCAACTTCGGCGGCAGCAATTGCGATGATGTACAGCGCGAAGGTGTGACCATCAAGCGAGCCATTACGCATAGAGAAGGCCAACAGGTTGATGTTGACCGAGTTCAAAATGAGCTCGATTGACATGAGCACAAGAACTGCGTTCTTACGTGCAATAACGCCATAGACGCCAATGCAGAACAGAACAGCAGCAAGGACGAGGAACTGATTTACAAACATGATTAGTCCCTCCTCGCGAGAACAATGGCTCCGACAACAGCAGCGAGAAGTACGAACGACAAGGCCCAGAACGGCAAAAGGTATGGGCCAAAGATTTGGTCAGAAATTTCTTGAGTAGTTGCCACCGCAGGATCCGCTGGCATTTTCTGGCTACCGAAGCCACTATCAAGCGCCATAGCCATGGCTACGAAAAGTGCAAGAGCAACAGGAATGCCGAAAAACCAATTCTTGTTATTCAAATCAGATTCGGCACCAATGCGAGCACGAGTCAACATTGTTCCGAACAAGAACAGCACCATCACAGCACCGATGTACACAAGGACTTGGGTGATGGCAACAAACTCAGCTGCAAGCAACACGTACTGTGCCGCTGCACCGGCAAGAACTACAACCAACCACAAGGCAGCATGGACAACATTGCTGGTAGTAACGACACGCAATGCGCCGACGACCATAATCGTGGCGATAATTGCAAAACCGATGTTTTGAGCAACAAGGACATCAGAGGCAAACATTATTTCTTGCCCTTCTTGTCTGCGCCAGCTTCAAGTTCAGGTGCTTCAGGAACTGTTTCCATCCACTCTCCAAGTTTTGTCTTGTCGTGCAAGAGATCAGCAATGCGTGGCTCTGAGTATTCGTACTCAGGGCTCCAGAACAAAGCATCGAATGGGCACACATCAACGCAGATACCGCAGTACATGCACAATGCATAGTCAATGTCGAAGCGATCAAGTTTGTTGACTTTACGAGCAGCACCACCAGCACGACGCGGTGGAGCCATCTCTTTGTGGCCTTCAATGTAGATGCACCAGTCCGGGCATGAACGAACACACAACATGCACGAGGTGCAGTTACCTTCATGAAGCGCAATAACGCCACGTGCGCGAATCGGTGGCGTTTCCTTTACATGTGGGTATTGAACTGTGTTCGAACCTTCCTTGAAGGTTTTCATCATGGTGCCGAATGTGACACCAAGACCTTTAACAAGACCAGGAACTTTTGCCATTAGAACGCCACCTTCAGAATTGCTGTGACCATGATGTTGGCAAGCGATACGGGGATAAGAACTTTCCAAGCGAACTTCTGCAATTGATCCTCGCGGAAGCGTGGGTAAGAAAAGCGAATCCACATGATGAAGAAGACAACAGCAATCATCTTTGTAAACAAGATCAGTGGCCCGACAACGTTCATCCAGTTATCAATGCTGTCGATGGTGGTCCATCCAAACCATGAGAACGGCACTGCCCAACCACCGAGGAAAAGAACAGAGGCAATCATGGAGAACACGCCTGCAGTTGCAAATTCACCGATGAAGAAAATAAGGAAGCGGAATCCAGAGTATTCAGTCATGTATCCAGACACGAGTTCAGATTCAGCAATGGGCATGTCGAACGGTGTTTGAGTGAGTTCAGCTTGCACGGCAATCATGAACACGATGAAACCAACGAACTGTGTGATGACGTATGGATTGCCCAGACTGCTGAACCCGAACATTGAGCCTGCATTCTGTGCCACAACGATTTGTTGAAGATTCATAGTGCCGGCCTGAATTACGACACCGACAACAGCAAGAACCATCGGAAGTTCATACGCAATGAGCTGACCAGCTGCGCGTAACCCACCAAGTAATGAGTACTTGTTCGCGCTGGCCCAACCGGCAATCAAGATTCCGAGAACTGAAACTGAGGACACTGCAAGTGCATAAAACACTCCGGACTCAAAGTCAGTAAATATGGCATCGGGGCCAAACGGTACGACAACAACAAGAAGGAAGGTGCTCGCCAAAACAATCAGCGGTGCCAACTTGAAGATGAACTTGTCAGCACGTGCTGGGTAAATGTCTTCTTTCTGTAGCCACTTGCCCACTTCGGCAAAAAGCTGCATGGAGCCTTGTGGGCCGGCTTCCATCGGACCAAGACGTGACTGCATGAACGACATCATCTTGAACAAGAACAAATACACAATTGTTCCGGCTGGAAGAAGTACGGCTACCAGCCCGCCCAGGACGCGAAGAAGTGATTGTGCCCAATACGGCAGATCAGCAGAAAGAAGTGTCGACAAGGTCATCAGCGGTCAATGTCTCCGAGAATGAAATACAACGAAGCAAGAATGGTGATGATGTCTGGAACATAGACACCCTTCAACAGCCACGGAGTAATCGAGATGTTGTTGAATGATGCGCTGCGAATCTTCACGCGGAATGGCCCCATGTCGCCTTGAGAAACAACGTAGTAACCCATTTCACCGAGAGGGTTCTCGGTTGAGACCCATGCTTCACCTTCGGGAACCTTGATGATCTTTGGCACCTTGGCCATGATTGGGCCTGCAGGAAGTGTGTCAAGCAGTTGATCAACGATACGTGTTGATTCGCGAACTTCTTGCAAACGAACCCAGCAACGTGCAAACGAGTCACCATCTGGGTGAGTGATGACTTTGAAGTCAACCTTGTCGTACGCAAGTGGCAATTTCTGGTCACGACGAAGGTCCCAGTCAACTCCGCTTGCACGCAAGTTTGCGCCGGATAGGCCGTACTGCAATGCAACATCTTTCGGAATTACACCAATACCGCGAGTACGTGATTGGAAGATTTCGTTACCGAACAACAAGTCTTCGATTTGATCGCAGAAGCCCCGAAGTTTTTTCATGACAATGCGCGTCTCGTCAATGAAGCCTGCTGGAAGATCGTCTTTCAATCCGCCGATGCGGTCAAAGTTTGGATGGAAACGTCCGCCTGTTGCACCTTCAATGAGGTTCAGAACATATTCACGGTCACGGAAGGCGAAGAACACTGGCGTGACTGCACCAAGCTGCACACCAAGGTCTCCGAGGAACAAAGTGACGTTTGCAATTCGTGACAACTCAAACAAGATGGTACGAATGTGCTGTGCACGTGATGGTGCTTCAACACCCATCAATTTTTCAGCAGCGAGAATGAACGGCACTTCGTTTGCGAATGATCCGAGCCAGTCAATGCGGTTTACTAGCGCTGTGACTTGTGGGTATGAACGAACTTCAGTGAGTTTCTCGTAACCACGGTGCATGTAACCGCACGATGGGTCTGCCCAGAGAACTTGTTCACCATCAAGACGGGCAATGATTCGTAAAGTTCCGTGTGTGGCGGGATGCTGTGGCCCGATGTTGAGAGTCATGCCCTCAGTTTCAAGTTCTACGTTCACGCGCGCATCAGCAGCCTGCGCTGCAATGTATGCAAGTTGTTGACGATCGCCTAGAAGACTCATGATGCGTCACCTTCCTCTTCACTGTCATCACCAGGGAGTGGCTCGACATCAACAATTCCGGGCCAAGGCTTCACCATACGTGCAAGCAGTGGGAAATCTTTACGAAGCGGGTGTCCTTCAAAATCTGTCGGCAAGTACATGTTGCGCAAATCAGGATGGCCATTAAAACCAATGCCGAACATCTCGTGTGTTTCGCGCTCATGCCAGTTTGCACCAGCAAAGACTTGCGACCACGAATCGATTGCCATTAGAGAATCATCAACATCAACCTTGATGTTGATACCCAGTGTGGTGAACGGCTGCACAAGACGTGCAATCACCTGAAAGCGAGTGTCGCCACCTGCGTAGCCCTGTTTGATAACACTGCTGCGCTCGACCGGCGGCGCAGTTGGGTCATCTTCGCCACGACCGTATGGAGAGGGCAGCCAATCAATTGCTGAAATGAAACCGAAATAGGTGTAGCCGAGGCTCTTTAAAGTTTCGCCAGTTGAGCGCCATGCATCTGCAGCGACTCGAATCCACATGTCATCGTTTGGCTTAACGAGCGAATCAACGACAGCACTGCCGAGTGCTGCGCACACGCGAGCAATCTCTGCATCACGCACGTCATCGCGTGGTGTTTCTGTTGGGGTATCAGTTGTTGACGACAACGGGGATACCTCCCTTTTCTGCAGATTCACCATCGACGTACATTGACTTTGTACCTTCACCGCGCCAGCGAGCGCCCATGTCTTCGTGCTTGATGCGTTGTTGCAGCAACACAATTCCTTCGAGCAATGCTTCAGGGCGTGGAGGACAACCAGGGATGTACACATCAACAGGAATGATCTGATCAATTCCTTTTGTTACGGAATAGCTATCCCAGTACGGTCCGCCACAGTTGGCACACGAACCCATTGAAATGACGTACTTCGGTTCAGGCATTTGTTCATACAAACGCTTGATAGCTGGTGCCATTTTGTCTGTAACAGTTCCGGAAATAACAACAAGGTCTGCTTGACGCGGTGACGCAGGAAGTGGAATAACTCCAAGACGCATGACGTCGTAACGCGGTGAACCAAACGCAGCACCCATTTCAATTGCACAACATGCAAGACCCCATTGGTACACCCAAAGGCTGTACGAACGGCCGAGGTTAAACAACTGTGTTAGCGGTTTACCCAACCGACCACGATCTACAAGACCCATAATAAAACCCTTGTTCCTAGACCCAGCGAAGGACGCCTTTGCGCCACGCATAGACAAGACCAAGTAACAAGATGGCGACAAAAATGCCCATCTCTACGAGGCCAAACATTCCGTACCGCTCGAGCTGAGTAGCCCACGGGAAAATAAAGACTGCTTCTACGTCAAAGATGACGAACAACAGTGCAAAGACGTAATAGCGAATTTGGCTTTGTGACCAACCGTCACCAACAGGATCAACACCACTTTCGTAGGTGAGCAGTTTTTCTGCATTGGGATTGTTCGGACGAATGAGTGCCGAAATACCAAGCAGCAAGCCGGCAACGAGAAAGGAGGCCAGTCCAAACCACACAACTGTGAGATAGGACCGTAGGAAGGGGGACATCACGACCAAAACTACTACGGGGACTCACTATCGCCCCAACTTCCCGATGTGTCAGACCTCTGTTACGCCATGTGCCTTTGTGCGATATTTTTCAAGAACCATTCGACCAATTCATCGCATCTCTGTTCGGCATCGAGAACTCGAGAACTCGTCTCCCCAATCAGTTCGTCGGGGGTCATTCCAATGGCAGCGATTTCGTCCTTCCCTTCCCCCGTCATCCACAATCGCACAATCGATTCTGATGCCTCGGGGTGAAACTGGAGACCAAGCGCCGTCCCGCAGATCATGGCCTGGGGCCCGACCGGAGAATCGGCCAGGGTTGTGGCCCCGGCGGGAACGCTGAAACGGTCGTAATGCCACTGCATCCAGTCGCCCCGGGTGAGGCAATCGGGGGTCAAATTCGCTGCCTCTTCGACCGGAAACACTTGATACCAACCGATTTCAGGGGTTTTAGCCCGGGTGACTTCGCCTCCCAGGGTGACCGCCAATTGCTGGGCCCCAAAGCAAATTCCGAGAATTCCGATGCCCCGAGCTACGGCTTCTGCCAGAAGGGCTTGCTCAGCCTTTACGGGTTCAGCGACATGGTCCCAATAGGTGCTCCAATTTGAACCCATGGCCACAACGAGGTCAAAGCCATCAAGCGAGGGCCAATTCTGATGGTCTTCTCGAAGAAACTCTGTGAATGAATACCCGCGCCGGCGCAAAGCTCGACCAACGAATCCGGGATCAGCATCTTCACTATTAGCGATGAGCACAGCGCGCATGCCCACTACGGTAGGGCAAGATGACAGCTATACCAATTGATTCTGAAGTCATCGAAGCAGCTCGACGTGCCGGAGCAGGGGTCGTCAAGCGCACCCCCATCACTGAGTCGGCTGCCTTGTCTGAACGGTACGGCGGAAACGTGGTGTTCAAGGCTGAGAATTTGCAGCGCACCGGGTCTTTCAAAATTCGTGGTGCGATGAGCAAACTTGCATCGCTCGGGGATTCAGTAAAGAACGGCGTGGTTGCAGGCAGTGCCGGAAACCATGCTCAAGCAATTGCATTTGCCGCACGACATCACAATGTTCCGTGTGAGATTTTTGTGCCAGCTGGTGCATCACTGTCAAAGATGGAAGCTGTGCGTTCATACGGTGCATTTCTCAGCGAAGGTGGCGACTCATTGTCTGATGCTGTTGCTGCAGCGCAACGACATGCTGATGCAACCGGAATGAATTTCTGTCATCCATATGACGACCCCATTGTTGTCGCGGGACAAGCAACTCTTGGTCTTGAATTGCTCGAAGACATTTCAGATTTATCACTTGTCATCATTCCACTCGGTGGAGGCGGTTTAACTGGCGGTGTTGCAATGGCACTGAAAACAGTCAACCCAAAGATTCGAGTCATCGGTGTGCAAGTGCGCGCATGCGCACCATACGCCGGTTCGCCTGCTCCAGATGGTCCCATCGTCACACTTGCAGATGGAATTGCAGTGAAGATGCCTGGTGCTTTCACGCGTCCACTCATCGAAAACTACGTTGATGAAATTGTTGTTGTTGAAGAAGATCTTGTTGCCGATGCGATGGTTCTTCTGATGGACCGTGGCAAGTTATATGTAGAAGGTGGCGGAGCCGTTGGTGTTTCTGCACTGATGAGCGGCCAAGTAAAGCCTGCACACAGCGGCACAACATGTGTTGTTCTGTCAGGTGGAAATGTTGATCTGGGTTTGCTACCCGGTCTCATTCGCCGTAACGAAACAAAAGCCGGTCGCAGACTTATTTTGTTTGTTCGTATCTCTGACAGGCCAGGCGGTCTGGCTCGACTGCTCACATTGTTTGCAGAAACTGGCGCCAACCTTGTTGAAGTAGAACACGTTCGTGAGGGTGTGAGTTTGCACGTTCGCGAAACAGGAATTCAGGCCGTTCTCGAGGTACGTAGCCGTGAGCATGCTGACGAAGTGTTGAATGCAGTTCGCAATGCCGGATACGAGGCCGATGAAGTAGAAGCCGGATGAGTAAACCACTGATCGCCATTCCGGGACGATTGAGCCCTGAAGCAACAGGACACCGCACACCTGTTACAAGTTGTGGCCAAAACTACATTGACGCCATCCATCGTGCTGGCGGTTTACCCGTTCTTGTTCCGCCTACAGACGACATGTCAATCATTGCTGAGACAATTGCCCGTTGCGATGGAATGCTGATGATTGGCGGCGGGGATGTCAGCCCGTCAAAATACGGTGCAACCGAATGGGCACGTTTGATTGGAGTGAATGAATTAGTTGATGACTTTGAAATCGCAGCACTACATCGGGCTATGGAATGTGACATTCCAGTTCTCGCAGTCTGTCGTGGACAACAGGTTTTAAATGTCGCTCTTGGTGGCACACTTATTCAACATCTCAAGACAACTCCTGATCATCGAGACACAATGCACGGCATTCAGGTGGTCACTGGGTCACGTTTAGCGCATGCAATGGGCACCACTGAACCGCTCATTCACTCACTTCATCATCAAGCGATAGAAAAAGTTGCACCAGGTCTTGTCGTTGTCGGCACTCACCATGATGGAACAATTGAAGCAGTCGAGCACACAGGGTCAACATGGATAGTTGCAGTGCAATGGCACCCGGAAGACACCGCCCTCGAGGATCCGTCACAACAAGGTTTGTTTAATACCCTGGTTTCTCACGCCAGTTAAATCAGAGTGGCGCGAAACGCGCAAGGCGCGTGGCATGAAGAAGCAACTCGGGGAAGAACCCAACAATCAGAGTGGCAATAACTGAGACGACGATCACTATGACTACAGCAGGATCAACTGAGATTTCAGAATCTGACTCAGGCTCTTCCAGCCACATGCTGACTGCAATACGTAGGTACAGATAAGCGCCAATAACAGCTGCCACCATTGCGGAAACAGCAAGAACATATGAGTTTGCTTCTACAGAGGATTTGATAACCGCAAATTTTGAAACGAAACCAGCTGTAAGTGGAACACCCGCTTGAGCGAACAAAAGAACAGTGAATGCCAATGCCAATGCAGGGCGGCGCTTTGCAAGACCTTTGAAATCAGAAAGGTTTGTTTCTCCATCAGTGTTACCAGACAATGCAAGAACAATTGCGAATGAACCCATCACCAACACGGTGTAGATCGCTAGGTAATTCATTGAGGTGGCAATGCCATCACTGCCCGCATGACCGGCTGCTTCTACTCCGACCAAGATAAATCCGGCATGGCTGATAGACGAATACGCCAACATGCGTTTTACGTTTGTTTGGACAACTGCCAAAATTGAACCAGTGAAGACAGTGAGGATTGCGAGTGCCCATACAACAGGACGCCAATCATCAACGCGCTGTTCAAGACCAACCGCCAGAATTCGAATGAGGGCTGCGAATGCCGCTACTTTTCCGGCAGATGCCATGAATGCGGTAACCGGAGTCGGCGCTCCTTCGTATACATCAGGAGTCCACACGTGGAATGGCGCAGCCGAAACTTTGAACCCAAGACCGACCAATAACATGCCGATACCAACGAGCAACATTGCGTCAGAGTTGCCGATGGAAATACTCCCCGACAGCACTTGTCCGATACCCGAAATCTTTGTGCTGCCTGTTGAACCGAAGATTAAGGCAACTCCATACAGGAAAAACGCAGACGAGAACCCGCCGAGAATGAAATACTTCAGACCTGATTCTTGGCTCTGCTCGCGATCACGATTGCTTGCCGCCAAGAGATACAGCGACAGGCTCAAAATTTCGAGACCGAGGAACAACACGATGAGCTCATTTGCAGCCACCATCACCAACGCACCGATGGCAGAGGTCAACAACAAGGCATACAGTTCTGGTCCGTCTGCATTCATTCGAACCAAATACGCCGACATCATAAGTGCGCCAAAAATAACGGCCAAACAGATTGTGATACTTGCTAGAACAGAGAACCGGTCAATGGCGATTACATCAGCAAAGTATGTCGCGCCCTTGTTGTAATACAAGTTGTTCCACTTCACCGCATTCGCAACGAGAGCAACAGTTGTGGAGATACCAGTTACCCATGCATACCCGCGGCGTGGCCATGTTGGAACGAGCGAACCGACGAGCAACAGAAAACAAGTACCTGCCAATAACGAAAGTATGGGAATTAGTTCAACCCAAGGAATTGAAGGACCGTCAAGTGTTGATGCGAAAACCATCAGTGACCTTCTTCCTTCGTTGATTCAGGTTTTACTACTTCAGGTGTAGTTGGTGCCTTGTAATCGCTGTGAGACACAACGTGTTCGACCAACTTGTCAACGCTTGGTTCAATCCGCTCAAGCATTGGCTTTGGATACACACCAGTGAAACCAATGAGTCCGATAAACACCATGATCAGCGCACCTTCGCGCAAAGTCATCTCAGCGAAAGTTGAATTGGCTTCATCTGGTTCACCGTGGAAAACGCGTTGGTATGCCCACAACAGATACAAAGCAGCAAGAATCACACCGGTCGCAGCGACAATGGTCCACCACCTGGCCGACTGGAATGAACCAATGAGAATTAAAAATTCTCCGGCAAATCCGTTGAGACCTGGAACGCCAATTGAGCTCAACATCACAATCATGAATGCTGCTGAAAATATTGGAGCAACAGATTGAATACCGCGTAATTCAGCGATTTGACGAGTATGGCGACGTTCGTAAATCATGCCAACTAACAAGAACAATGCTCCCGTTGAAATACCGTGGTTAACCATTTGCATCACACTGCCTGTAAGGGATTGTGATGTGATGGCGAAAATACCAAGGACAATAAATCCGAGGTGAGCAACAGACGAATACGCAACAAGACGCTTGAGGTCAGTCTGCATGGTGGCAGCGATTGCACCATAGATAATTCCAATCACGGCGAGTGTTAGCAATACTGGCTTTGCCCACACGGCTGCAGCTGGGAACAAATACAAACCGAATCGAAGGAATCCGTACGTTCCCATTTTTAGCAACACGCCAGCCAAGATGACTGAGCCACCTGTTGGTGCTTGTGTGTGTGCGTCAGGTAACCAGGTGTGCAGTGGGAAGATAGGCACCTTCACAGCAAATGCAATGGCAAAAGATACAAATAGCCAACGACCAGTATTGGTAGCAAAACTTGCTTGCTCGGCAATTGTCACCAAGTCAAAGGTGAGATATCCAATGTCACGTCGTGCAAGTACTGCGGTAGCGATGATGCCAACCAACATGAACGCAGAACCGAGCATCGTGTACAAGAAGAACTTCGTCGCTGCGTACACGCGCTTGTCGTATCCCCATCCACCAATGAGGAAGTACATCGGCACAAGAACTATCTCAAAGAAGATGAAGAACAAGAAGAGGTCAAGGCTGAGGAAACTGCCCATAACGCCAGCTTCAAGCAGCAACAACCACGCCAAGTAGCGCTTGTGATCATGATGCGGATCAACACCGAGAATGACAAGCGGGAAAAGAATTCCGGTGAGAACAACAAGGAATAATGAAACACCGTCAACACCAAGATGCCATGAGATTCCCCACGAAGTCACCCAATCATGTTGAGAAACATATTGGAATCCAGAATCATCAGTCTTGAATGATGCCAACAACCAGATTGACATACCGCCGACACCAACGCTGAAGAGCATCGCAATGAGTTTTACGATTTCAAGATGCTTGTTACTAATTACTGTGATGAGAACAGCACCGAGAATCGGCAACAAGATCAGTGCCGACAGAATTGGAAAAGAAGCGTGCATTAGATAATTCCTCTCAGAAGGAACCATGCGAGTAGCACCACTGCCCCGAGACCAATCACGAATGCATACGAGCGAACAAGTCCGCTCTGTACTTTGCGCAAGAGGCCGCTAGCGGCACGAACTTCAATACCAATTCCATTCACTGCACCGTCAACAACTTTGGCATCAAACGCAGCAACGCCGCCAAAGGCCGCACGTCCAGGACCACCAACAATGGCCGACACGGCAGAGTCGTATCGCCATGCATCAGCAAGTATTTTTGGCTCAATAATCTTGAACTTGCCTTTTGAATACACGGCTATGGCGGCCACAACTCCACTAACGGCAATAAGAATTGCGACTACTAGCAACAACCATTTATTGCTATACGCCCACGTGTCAGCAATTGATACTTCGGAATGGTGAACAACTGGTTCAAGCCAATGTTCGAGGAAGTGTGTGCTCTTTGAGAATGGCAACTGCATTGCTCCACCAACGATTGACAAGCCAGCAAGGACGACAAGTGGTGTCACCATTGTCCACGGGCTTTCATGAGGCGTGTGGTCGCCATGTGCGCCGTTTTCTTCTGCATGGTCACTCCAACGTGCTTCACCGAAGAAAACCATGATGACTTGGCGCGTCATGTAATACGCAGTCAAAAGTGCAGTGACAACTCCGATTAGCCAGAGAAGGCGATTGTTTGCAAACGCATAGAGAAGTACTTCATCCTTTGACCAGAAACCTGCGAACGGCGGAATACCAGCAATGGCCAACCAACCAATGATGAAGGTGAATCCGGTGATGGGCATGAGCTTACGAAGAGCTCCCATCTTGCGCATGTCTTGTTCGTGGTGCATACCGTGGATGACAGAGCCTGAACCAAGGAACAGAAGTGCTTTGAAGAATGCGTGAGTCACCATATGGAAGATTGCTGCAACGTACGCGCCTGAACCGATAGCGAGGAACATGAAACCAAGTTGAGAGACGGTGGAATACGCCAAGACTTTCTTGATATCTGTTTGAGCAACCGCAATAGTGGCTGCAAAAAGTGCGGTGAGAGCACCAACAGTTGCAATCACATCGCCAGCCCATGGGTACGACGCATGAAGAATTGGCGCCATGCGCGTAAGGAGAAATACCCCGGATGTCACCATGGTGGCAGCGTGAATCAAAGCTGAAACCGGAGTAGGGCCTTCCATTGCGTCGGGCAACCATATGTACAG
>CAMDLK010000033.1 GCA_945901725.1 Bifidobacterium breve
ACGATCTTCTAACATCTTCTTTCCGCCACGTTTGACGCCCATTTTCGCCAGAGTCTTTTCAGTGTCGACAACTTCCTGTGCATGTTGATTGCTGAGAGGTTCAACTGCGTCATCAATAAGCGCAAGTATCTGTTCAACGATTGCTGCGACAGTTGCGCCAGTACCGTCAATACGTCGTGGGATGTTGGCAAAGAAATCACGACGTTGTGCAAGTTGCGGATCTGATGCAAGCAATTTTGCGCGCGACATGCTGCCGGCGGATGATTGCGCTGCGGCATGAGCAAGTGCCGGAGCAACTCCCGAATTAATAAGGGCTTGTTCAATGTCTGCATTCTCGAGCAAACCGAAATGGACAGTGAAGCAACGTGACGCAATAGTGGCTAGCGACTCATCAACTTGGTCGGCAAGCATGATGAAGAAAACTCCAGAGGGTGGTTCTTCAACTGTTTTGAGAAGCATTGCGGCAGTTGCTGGCGCCATGAGATGAACCTCATGAACGATGATGACTTTGCGAGAACTTTCACTTGGCGTGATTGAGGCAATCTTGATGATGTCTTCTGCTTGATCTTTCAGAATTGATGCACCATCGCGACGCACTTCATGAATGTCAGGGTGGGCGCCGCGTATCGCCATTTCATTGATGCGTTCATTTGGATCGTCGGAACCT
The DNA here is from genome assembly GCA_945901725.1 of Bifidobacterium breve. Lineage (GTDB taxonomy): Bacteria > Actinomycetota > Acidimicrobiia > Acidimicrobiales > Ilumatobacteraceae > UBA2093. The sequence goes on from CAMDLK010000033.1 coordinate 668, forward strand.
GACAACAACATGGCTGCGAATGCGCGAGATGCTTCGTCCTTGCCGCATCCTTCTGTGCCTACAAGAAGATATGCGTGAACGGGGGAGATGGCGGCGTGTTGCAATTGTTCAACGGCACGACCTTGGCCAACCACTGAATCCCATACTGATGCCATGTAGGCAGGCTACTAATTCAGTCTGTCAAGAACGGCAACGCGGATGGCTGCCTCAACATCGTCCTTGGGAACAGTGCCATCGACGACAATCCAGCGGTCAGGGTCTGCTTCACGCAATTCGGTAAAGCCGTCATTAATGCGGGCGAAGAAATCAGCGCCTTCACGTTCGAAGCGGTCAAGATCTCTTTTGGCAAGGCGTTCATTCAGAATGTCGGTGGGGACAGAAATGAACACAACCATGTCGGGCAAGCGGCCGTTGAGTGCCCACGTAGAGATTTTCAAAAGGTCTGGTGTGCCGAGACGACGGCCATACCCCTGATAGGCGAGTGTTGAATAAATGGACCGATCACTGACAACGTGTTGTCCACGGTCTAACGCTGGTTGAACTATTTCTGCCATGTGCTGTGCGCGGTCCGCTGCCATCAACAGTGCTTCGGTGCGAGGCGCGAGATCTGTATTTTCAGGGTCCGCCAAGATGGCGCGAAGAAGTGCACCGATACGAGTGCCACCAGGTTCGCGAGTGGTAACTGCATTCAAGTGTTCGCCGAGGCGTTTCGTGTGCGTGCTTTTCCCGCAGCCCTCTAAGCCTTCAAGCGCAATGTATGCAGGAGTGCTCACTCGTCATCCGAAGAAGTTGTTGCTGCCTTTTTCTTCGGTGCAGCTTTCTTTGCAGCGGCTTTCTTGGCCGGAGCCTTTTTCGCGGCAACTTTTTTCACAGCGGTCTTTTTTGCAGGAGCCTTCTTTGCAGCGACTTTACGTCCGCCAGCTTTCTTCTTCTTTGGTCCGCCGTTTGCTTCGATGTATTCACGACGCAACTGCAACAGTTCATACGCACGTTCGTTTGTCATCTGTTCCATGCGGTCACCGCGGGTAAGTCCGGCATTGGTTTCGCCATCGGTGATGTAATCACCGAACTTGCCTTCTTTACCGACAACTGGTTTTTCGCTTACGGGGTCAATGCCGAATTCGCGAAGTGGTGGCTTTGCAGCTGCGCGACCTTTACCAAATACGCGTGGTGTTGCGAGAAGAGCGAGTGCTTCTTCCAATGTGACGGTGAGAAGTTGTTCTTCAGTTTGAAGCGTGCGACTTTCTTTACCCTTGTTCACATATGGGCCGTAACGACCATTTTGTGCAGTGATTAGCTCGCCATCAGTTGGGTCTGCACCAACTGTGCGTGGCAATGACAACAGGTCGAGTGCATCTTGCATTGACAACCGATCAATGTTCATTGTTTTGAACAAGGAAGTCATCTTTGGCTTTTCCATACCTTCTGGTGGAACATCCATGGTGCCCCATTGAACGTATGGGCCGTAACGACCTGACTTTGCGAACACGGGGTAACCCTCATGCTCACCCATTGGCGTATCACCTTTTGGCGCTTTCAATAATGTGACAGCGGCATCAAGCGTGAGTTCATCTGGCGTCATGGTGTCAGGAACACTGGCTGTATTTTCACCGGAGCGAACGTATGGGCCATACAAACCTGGCTTGACGATGACTACTTCACCAGTGTCGGGGTGTGCCCCAAGTTCGAACGTATTGACAGCGGCTGCATCAATGGAGCCGGCTTCAAGTTTGGCTGCAACTATTCCGTGCAGACCTTCTTCACCATCTGTTCCGAAATAGAACTCGTGGAGCCATGTTCCCTTTTTCACTTCGCCATTTGCAATGGCGTCTAGTCCACTTTCAAGTTTGGCGGTGAATTCGTAATCAACAAGAGTTTTGAAGTTCTGTTCCAATAAACGAATTACTGAAAATGCGGTCCATGTAGGAACAAGTGATGTTCCCTTTTTCCATAAGTAGTGACCACGATCAACCATGGTGGAAATAATGCTTGCCCATGTTGATGGACGACCAATTCCCTTACTTTCCAGTTCCTTAACTAAAGATGCTTCGGTGTAGCGAGGAGGAGGAGTGGTGGAGTGTGATGTTGGTGAGTATTCACTGACAGGAACGTTTTGACCAGGCGTAAGTACAGGAAGCAACAATGCGTTTTCGTCATCTGACGGAGTTTCGTCTTCATCGCGAGATTCTTCGTATGCCTGGCGATAACCAGGGAACGTGATGGTGGTACCACTTGCAGAGAATTCACAGTCTGTGCGCTGTGCGTCTGCGGCTGTTGCACCAAGGCGCACGCTGACTGTTGTGCCGAGCGTGTCTGACATTTGTGAAGCAAGTGTGCGCTGCCAAATGAGGCGGTACACGCCAGCATCTTGACCGCGTAGTTCGCCACCGAGTTGTTCTGGTGAACGCAGAGGCAATGCAGGACGAATTGCCTCGTGAGCTTCTTGTGCGTTCTTTACTTTTGAATTGTGTTTACGTGGACCATCAGTAAGGAACTGCTTGCCATAATCGCGCTGTACATATGAGCGCACTTCGTTGATTGCTTCATCAGACAATGAAATGGAGTCGGTACGCATATACGTAATGAATCCACGTTCATACAAACTCTGCGCTGCACTCATTACTTGACGGCTAGACAAACGTAATTTACGGCCAGCTTCTTGTTGCAGTGTGCTGGTAGTAAATGGAGGCTTCGGTGATGACCGGTATGGCTTTTCGTCTACTGTGCGAACTATTAGATCAACATTTTCAAGACCGGCTGTGATTTCGTCACCACGTGCTGCAGTAAGAATGGTGACATCTGGGTTGACAACACCTTGTTCAGAGAAATCTTTACCGGTTGCAATGCGGGTGCCGTTTACCGAAAGCAGCTTCGCAGTAAATGAAGGCGCGGTATCTGTAACTGCTTCAAGCGAGAAGTAGTCAGCCGAAATAAAGTTTTTGCGCTGCCATTCGCGTTCAACAATGAGGCGAAGTGCTGGGCTCTGTACGCGGCCTGCTGACAGACCGCGGTTGACACGACGCCACAACACGGGTGACACTTCGTATCCGAACAAGCGGTCGAGGATGCGACGGGTCTCAGCAGCATCAACAAGTGGCTGGTCTAGTTCGCGTGGGTTTGCCACCGCTTCCTGAATGGACTTCGCATTGATTTCGTGGAACACCATGCGGTGCACAGGAACTTTGGGCTTCAGGTGCTGCAGCAGGTGCCAGGAGATTGATTCGCCTTCTCTATCTTCGTCCGTTGCTAGATATAAAGCATCAGATGACTTGAGAAGGTCTTTGAGTTCTTTGACAACGGTGCGGCCGCGTTCGGTGAGCTCATAAGTAGGTGCGAATCCGTTGTCGACGTCGACTGCCATTCCCTTGCTTGGAAGGTCGGCAATATGGCCTACTGAAGCGCGGACGTTGAACTCCGAACCGAGGTATTGAGAGATCGTTTTTGCCTTTGCGGGGGACTCAACTATTACGAGAAACTTGGCCATATCTTTTTCAGGGCTATGTGATTTGCTACCCCTTTGTCAAGGCAATAGGCGCAAAGCCTTATTTCATCGGGGTATCGGGGCCGACTTTGTGTGGTGCTTGCCTTCCACGTCAATCTTTGGGAGCAGGCGGTCAAGCCAGGCCGGCATCCACCAGTTGCGGGCGCCGAGAAGTTCCATAGTGGCTGGGACCAGGACCATTCGAACGATGGTTGCGTCAAGAAATACGGCCACAGCCATGCCGAGGCCAAACAGCTTCAATTGGCGGTCATCGCCAAGGACGAAGGCGCCGAATACACAGACCATGATCAGGGCGGCAGCAGTGATGACACGTGCGGTTGCAGCCACCCCGTCGGCAACGGCAGATGTGTTATCGCCAGTGCGGTTGAATTCTTCTTTGATACGCGAGAGCAAAAACACTTCGTAGTCCATCGACAAACCGAACACGATTGCAAACAGAAACATAGGTGCCCACGCTTCGATTGGTCCTGGCTTACCAACACCAATGAGTTCTGCACCCCATCCCCATTGAAACACAGCAACGATGACGCCGTAAGCAGCACCAACGGACAATAAGTTCATAAGAACTGCCTTGATGGGGACAAGCACACTACGAAACACTGCCATTAACAAGAGGAATGACAACAACAAGACGATGCCAATAAGGAAGGGCAAACGCTTTCCGAGGTAATCCGAGAAATCTACAGAAGCGGCAGTGAACCCAGTTACTTGTGCCGCAACTCCAGAAGATGGAATAACGGTGCCACGTAATGCGTGAACTAGATCTGATGTGGCTTCATCTTGCGGTGCTGATGTTGGATACGCCACGACTAACGCAACCTCGTCGCTTTTCAGTGGTGCGGCTCCTGCATATGCAATGCCGGGAGTCGTATTGATAACAGTGAGGAATGATTTCATTTTTTCTGGTTCCTGCACCGTGTCACCCGTGACAACTATGTACAGCGGACCGTTGAAGCCAGCTCCAAATCCTTCGGACAACATGTCATACGCTTTGCGAACATCAGCAGTCTTGGGAGAGTTCCCTGCATCTCCAAAACCCAGACGAATAGACAACATCGGGACGGCGAGAAGAATGAGAAAGAGCGACGAAGCAACAAACGAAATCCATGGTCTCTGTTGCACGACTCGACTCCAACGCCACCAGATTGTGTTCTGATGGTCATTTTGAGCGCGATGAGGTATCGCAACACGCAATGCGGGAACAATGAAACGCGTGAGCTGACTGGCAACTGCAAGGCCAACACCAATAGACAAGACCAACAAATTCTTAGTGAATACGGCAATGAAACCACTGACAACAAAAGCTGTTAGAGATATCACAGCTGCTCGAGAGGTTGTGTCAATGCGTTCACCAACCATGGCGAGAAGCGCGGGAAGCAATGTGATGGAAGCAACAATCATGACTGCTACTGCGGTTGCCATACCTATTGCTAAGCCGGTGACGAATGAAAGTCCGATGGTGAGAAGACCGAGGGCAGCGACGATGACAGTAATACCAGCAAAGACAACGGCTCGACCTGAGGTATCAATAGATTCGACAACTGCTTCTTCCACTGACAATCCGTCGTGGAGCCCTTCACGAAAACGCGTCACGATAAAAAGTGCGTAGTCGATTCCGACTCCCAAGCCAATCATTCCGACCATCGACGTCACGGCATCAGGCATTGAAACAAAGTGACTGACGATTCCCACAATGCTCGATGCGATGATGAGTCCTATAAGCGCAACGCTGATTGGTAGGCCCATTGCAATGACGGATCCGAAAGCAAGAACCAAAATAAGAATTGCAGCTAGCACACCTAGTGCTTCAGATTCGGGTAGCTGCACTTCTTGAAAGATTGCACCGCCGTAACCAATTTCTATACCGGCAGCGCGTGCTGATGCAGTAGCACCCTTTATTTCGTCGCCAAGTGCTTTGTAGTCTTCTAGGTTCCTGCGGGGAACGTTGACCTCAGAGAATGCAGTCTTTCTGTCCTTGCTGATTTGATTTTGTAAATCAAATGGTGAAGTTATATCGACATCGCTGATTGCATCTACAGCAGATATTGCATCTGAGATGGCTTTCTTTACTTGCGGGTCGTCAATAGAAGACGTTGTTCGAAAAACCAACTGTGAGGATTCTCCGCCTTGATTCGGATTAGCACGAGCGAGAACAGTCTCAGCTTGACGAGACTCGCTCGATGGCATGGCCATTTCTGTGTTGAAGTCTGTACCAACTGCGGAACTAGCGAAAACCATTCCAATGGCTAATGGAATCCAAATTGCAAAAACAACGATGCGCTTATGGCGCACAGAGAAACGGGCAAGTGAAGAGAGCATGGGGGTCCTATTCGGGGGAACGATTGCCTCTCAAGGTTACGAAACGGAACACTGTGATGGCTACATGGCGGTACCGTTTCGGTAGATGGAAACACATGTCACACCGCCAAATGCGCCTGAAGAACAGGTGTTGTCTGGTCGTATTACGCGTTTAGATCGCGGGTGGAGCACGGTGTTGTTAGACACCACCGAGAGTATTCGAGTACGAAACATTGGTGTCGAAGTTGCGGTTGGTGACATGGTGTCAGTTTCAGCCGATTTTGAACGTATAGATATGGTGCACCCTCGTCGCAGTGCATTAACGCGACGTAACTCGTTTGAAGGTGCACGAGGCATGCGTCAGATAGTTGCGTCAAACATTGACACAGTGTTTTTGGTTCACTCTGTTAACTCCCCGCCGAACCAGAGACGACTCGAACGTGAGTTGGTGTTGGCGTTTGATAGCGGAGCAACGCCTGTTCTTGTATTGACAAAAACTGACACCATCAGCGCTGAAGCAGCCGAGGCGTCACGTGCAGTTTTTGCTGAGATTACTTTTGACGTTGATATTGCGTTGGTGAGTTCTGTGACCGGTGAAGGTTTAGAAAAGATTCGAGCCTACGCACGACCACACACCACGATTGTGTTTATCGGTGCCAGTGGAGTTGGTAAGTCAACTTTGGTTAATGCACTTGTTGGCTACGAGATACAACGGACAGCTGAAGTGCGTGAAGATGATCAGCGTGGACGTCACACCACAGTTGCTGCAGAATTGATCGCGTTGCCCGGTGACGCGTGGTTGCTTGATACGCCAGGATTACGTGCGGTTACTTTGTGGACGAGTAGTGACGGAATTGAACGCGCATTCCCTGATGTGTTTGGTCTGGCTGGTTCATGCAGATTCCGCGATTGCAAACACCTTGATGAACCGGATTGTGCTGTTACTGCAGCGATAACATCCGGTACTTTGCCTGCAGTGCGTCTTGAATCAATGCGCCGCTTGGTAGCTGAAGAACTCAATGTTGAAGAAGAACAAACCGAGCGCGAACGTCAAGAGAATCGCCGAGGGTTTCGCAAAGCCCCTAAGACGCCGGAATAGGGAATTGCAATCCGACGATTGCTCCGCCGCCTGCATTGTCTAAGACATATGCACTGGCATTGTGGTCACTGGCGAATTGGGACACGATTGACAGACCAAGCCCGGAGCCTGGCATTGAGCGAGTGGCTGTTGCTCTGTAAAAACGATCGAACACAAGGGGCTTATCAGCATCAGCGATGCCGATGCCCTTATCGCGAACTTCGACGCGGAATGAACCAACGTGAATTTCTATCTCGGAACTGTCGTTAGTGAATTTGATGGCGTTATCGACCAAGTTGCTAAGTGCACGCTCAAGTTGATTCGGGCGCGCAAAAACAGTTGTGCCTGGAGTCGCGTGAACAGTTACTGGTGCTCCGGAACGACGGGATGCGCGAGTGGCAACCTCGTGTGCGATATCTGAAAGGTCAATGAATTCGGGCTCTTCTGTGGCTCGGTTATCAATTGCCAACGCGCTCAATTCAGCGCTGAGATCTGCAAGCTCGTCAACTTCTGCGCGCATATCAGCCAGGATTGAAGTGCGGTCAGCATCGGACAATGTGCCACGCTCGAGCAATTCTGTATTCGCACGAAGACTGGTTAGTGGTGTGCGAAGTTCATGACTTGCATCTTGAACAAGTTGGCGCTGACGGGCGACACTGCCTCGCAATGCCTCCAGCATGGTGTTGAAGCTGGTGGCCAACTGTGCCACTTCGTCACTACCTGAGACAACGATCGTGCGGTCTAGGTCTTGAGTTGCGGCGATTGATTCAGCAGTAATGGCTAAGTCTTCGATGGGCCTACTAATACGCCGAGCAAATAGCCAACCAAACAATGCAGAAATTACAACAGCGATAGCTGCATAGATGGGAAACCATGTGCGCATGCCACGTTGTGCATTCAAAAGAATTTGAGTGTCTTTGGCGACTTGGATTAGTGACCCGTCATCTGCAATGACAGTGAGCGTTCGGAATTCATGATTGTCGATGATGGTGGATGATCGATTAATTCGCTTGCCATTAACTGTCAGGGAGCGATCACCATTCTCAATTGGCAGACGTGGGTATTCGCGACGTCCAATGACCTGACCATTTGGAAGAACTATTTGTGTGATGGCGTCAACTTCAGTCTGCATAATCGCTTGGTTTACGGGGCCTTTGCCAAATGCATCATTCCAATTGAAACCTCGTTGGCTCATGATTTGAAGAATGCGTGAAGCACGCTGATCTAGCGAGGTCTCCACTTGACCCTGTAGTTGATTAGATGCGATTTGGTAAGCACCGATGCTCATACCAGTAGCTAATACAAACACAAGACTTGCTGAGACAAGTACAAATCGTGTGCGCAGATTCATGACTGTTTCACCGTATACCCAACACCACGGACTGTAAATACAACACGTGATTCATTGTTCTCTTCTGTCTTGCGACGCAGGTAGCCGATATACACGTCAAGTGATTTTGAGTTCGTTTCGAAGTTGTATCCCCAAATTGTTTCGTAGATGGTCTCGCGAGAAACAACGATTCCTGGTTGCTGCATGAGCAACTCCAAAAGATCAAATTCAGTCTTTGTGAGTTCAATGGCACGTTCACCACGATGTACTTCTCGTGTCAGTGAATTGAGTGTGAGATTGCCAACACGCAATTGCGTACTCGCACCGGTCGGTTGTGAACGGCGAAGTAATGCACGACACCGTGCAAGCAGTTCATCAATAACAAATGGCTTCACCAAGTAGTCGTCTGCACCTGCATCGAGACCAGCCACACGGTCGCCAACTTCGACGCGTGCTGTGAGAAGCAAGATGGGAATGTTGATGCCGCGATGCCGCGCTTCACGACATACGGTCAGGCCATCGGCAAAGGGCATCATCACGTCAAGCACAGCAAGATCAAAGCGCGAATTGGCAAGGGCCTCGAGGGCCGCCTTGCCATCGTTTACTGCTGTGACCGCATAATTCTCGAGTTCAAGGACCCGCTGAACGGCCTTACGAACTGAGGAATCATCCTCGGCAATCAGTACTTTCCGGCTGTCCATAAGGATACGGTACCCATGAATTGCAACGGTTTGCCGTACCTTGGCCCAATTCTTGCCTTCCTCTTACCTTGCTCATGTTTACTTCTTACCTAGCCCCGTGAAAGTGGAGTCACGCCAGAACAACTCTGGAGTACACCCACAAAAAGGAACATAGAACAATGAAGATCAAATCTCGTTTAACAAAAGTTGCGGTGGCCTCAGGGCTCATCGTGGCAACCGGAGCATCAGTGCTCGGTATCACTGGCTTTGCAAGTGCGCAAGTTGCTCAGAGAAGCAATGTTGTTGCGGTTGCACAGGCAACTGAGACAACTGTCCCAACTGACACTGCCGCTGGAACAACACCTGCAGCTCCGAGCACAAGTGCAACACCTGCGGCTCCAACAACTCCTTCAGTCGCAAAGGCTGATCGACCATCCCCACTTGCTACAGCTTCAAAAGTTTTGGGAATCACTGAAACTGAATTGAAGACAGAGCTTGAGGCTGGAAAATCAATTTCTGATGTTGCCAAGGCAAAGAACATTGACCTTGCAACAGTGAAAGCCGCTCTTCTTGCAGAAGCGAAGGCACATATTGATGCTGAAGTTGCTGCCGGAAAGCACACCGCAGCTGAAGGGGCAGCAAAACTTGCTGACATGACATCACGCATTGACACCATGTTGACCACCGCTGGTTTGCCAGCACGTGGCCCACACGGCAAGGGCGGCCCTGAAGGCAAGGGTGGCGGAAAGTTCATGTCTGCGACACTTGCAACAACTTTGAAATTGACACAAGAGGAACTTAAGACACAACTTCATTCTGGAAAATCAATTGCTGATGTTGCGAAGGCACAGAGTGTTGACATTGCAGATGTAAAGACTGTATTGACATCAGATTTCACTGCACACCTTGCAGAAGAAGTGACGTCTGGAAAGCACACCCAAGCTGAAGCCGATGCAAAGCTTGCTGAGTTCAAGACCAACCTTGACACCATGGTGAATCGTGTTGGTCCTGCAGGCGGCATGAAGGGTGAAGGTCGTGGACCTGGCGGACGTCACGGACATGGCCCAATGGGACAAGGCGCACCGTCAGCTCAGAACACTTCTGCTTCTGCATAACGACATCGCACACCAATTGGTGTGACTATCTCCCCCCTAGAAGAATTGCCGGGACTCGCATTATTGTGGGTCCCGGTTTTCTTTTACCCGAGAACTAATGGCGGCTCACGCATCATGGTTGCTGTTCCGTGCAACGAAAGCGATGGTAGCCAGCGACCGAGAAGTGGAAACTGTTTCTTCATGGTGGCGTTTACTGTGACCAGCCCAGTTGACTCGTCAGTGGTTGTAACTGCAGAGACATGTGTGAGGTCAGCAATAGCTCTTGCCGCTTCTGATGGGTTGTCAGATGTAATGGCTGATCGAACGGCACTGCGAGCGATGTCGTTGAGTCGCAACGTGTCGAGAGACACCGACAATGTTGCGAGAAGTAACAGTGCGCACAACACAACCAGAGGCGCCATTAAGGCAAATTCGACAGTTGCTTGTCCACGATGGCTATGGCGTCGAGTTTGATGCACGATCAAATATGTCATTGAACACTGTGTCGAAGAGTGACCCAATTTTTCCGGCGCCGCCACCAGCAGTGGCCCATGCGATTACTAAGAGGGCGATGATTGCGGCAACCAGCAAGATCAGTGCGTATTCCGTGGTTGCTTGGCCGCGAGAGCGTTTATGTGAGTGATGAGACATGTTCTTCTTTTTCTATTGAGTAACTGAGGGAAGTGAAACTGAGAGCTGGCTGAGACTTGCAAGGACGAGTGGAGCGACAGAAAGCAGAAGAAATGAAGGAAGGACGCAGAGAACCAAAGGGATAGAGAGACGTGTCGGTAGTTGTCGAATGCGAGTGTCTATCTGTCTGCGGCGTTCGTTGCGATGGTCTGCGGCAAGCCGCAAGACCGTGTCAAGAATGGGTAATCCGTCTCGCTCGGCTTCCACAATTGTGTGACCGAGATTTTTGCCGGTTATCGGGTGGGCGGTTGCAATTGGGAGCAGTGCTTCTTCTAATGGTGCTCCGGCACTGATGAGATCAGCCACAGAACTACCCATTGGGGAAACCGAGCGCCACCGTTCGCACGCGAGGGACATTGATAAACCCGTGCGCAATGACACGCACAGATGTTCAGTAAGTTGACCGATGTCGTCAGGTTGGTCATGCACTGCCCGAGCAATAAGTGATGTGATCCATCGCCAACCGACTCGATTAAGGGCCATACCAATAAGCAAGGGGCACACAACAATGGGGGACCACAGTGATGATCGGAATTGTGGGCTAACCAAAATTGCGCCACCCAGCAGAACGAACGGCAGCATCGACAAGAGCCGAGCCGAGAGTTGAGCCTGCGAAGCCGCAATCGCAAGTTCTGCTCTACAGGCAGCGTGATCGCGCAATACAGATGATGCATGGTCGAGAGCGCTGGGAACAAAGTTTCCGTGCACCATGGCAGATTGAAGAAGAGAAAGACATTGTGCATCGTTGCTGTGTAGTTGAGCGGATTCGCGCGCAATGGCTAATGCACTGTCACAGGACCGCATCGCAGTCACGTCATCAAGAAGAGTCCCCCAGCACTGATGTTGCAATTGGTGGTGCCGCAGGCTTGCTAGAAGTGCGTCATGAGGGGCGGTCCCGCTGCGAGTGGCTCGGGCAAGTGATTCACAGAACGCCGCAAAATCAGGCTGGGGTGAAGTCGCTCTTTGTTGATGTCTCGCGGATGGGAGAGAGGACGTGGCAACCTCGCGTATGAAGTCAGCACCATGCAGACGACGCTGCATCTCAAATACATCGAATAGGAGAAAGAAACGTGGTGTAGAGAACCAGATGAGCACCAGGGTCATTGAACTTCCGGCCAGCAGATCAATCATTATCAGCCAACTTGTACAGAGTGTGGAGTGTTGATTCGCTGCAACTGACAATCTCAACAATTGAGCGTCGTCGCGCGGACACTCGTTTCACAAAAACTATGGCGCCGACTGCACTATGAATAGTGGACACTGCTTGTTCATGTGACCACTGCGGAGAATCGCGTAGCACCATGGCGGCAAGACGGTCAATGGTTTCGATTGCAGAATTAGCATGAACAGTAGACCAGCACCCACGATGTCCTGATGACAGCGCTAACAACATGTCGACTACTTCACCACCACGAACTTCACCAACCACAAGGCGGTCGGGTCGGAGACGAAGTGACGCGCGGACAAGAGATTGAAGGGATATCTCGCCGCGGCCTTCAGAGTTCGATGGACGAGTTTGCAGTTGCACAACATGAGGATGAGCGAATCGCAGTTCAGCTGTGTCTTCGACACAGACAATGCGTTCATCTGGCCCAAATGATTGACTGACTGCAGATACGAGTGATGTCTTTCCAGACGATGTTGCGCCAGCCACAACCACATTGATGTTTTGTTTCACGAGATCACGCACAATGTCGGTACATGCAGCAGGACCAAATGAAGCGAGAGGCAAAATACGACGAGAAAATTTCCGAATGGAAAGGGTTGGACCACCCACTGCGATTGGCGAGATAACTACACATGCTCGTGATCCATCTGGCAACCGTGCATCAAGAATGGGAGACAGAAGGTCGAGCCTGCGACCAGATGCACGCGCAATGCGCTCGAGACTGATATTCATCTCGCTATCTGTGAGTGTGCCGACACGGCGAAGACCAATTGCATCTTCGACCCACACTTGCTTTCCGCCCACGACCATGATCTCACTGATGTCGGGGTCATCAAGATGTGTTTGGAGCGGTCCGAGACCATGGTGCATGGCAGTTACGACAGAGTGAGGAATGGGCCGAATAACTGCTCGGCGCGTGACGGCAGCATTCCGGCATCAACAGCACGACTGATTGCAGATGTGTAAGGAACTTCACATGTCACGGGCATGCCGAGTACATGGCCAACATCTTTAATGGTGAGCGCACGACTTTCTTCGCAGACAACGAATAACTGTGTGGGGCGTTGCATACGTGATGCACGACGTAATGACAAGTAGCACGGCTTAACCACCATGGTGACGTAGGAAACGGCACTGCGTAGTTCGTCTGGAATGAACGTGATGCCAGCATCAATGATGATGTTCATGGGCAGAGTTGAAATTGCGTTTGCCAAATCTGCCCAGCGTGGTTGTCCTTCTACAAATGAAGAGCCGCGATGCACAATGACAAGATCATTATCAAGTGGAGTTCCTAGGCTGACAAGCGACTGTGCGTCATATACTGAACTTTCACCTAACCAATCGTTAATGCCTGGCGTTGTTGGTTCTGCCAGGCCTGCTGCGGCAGGAACATCTCCGCAGAGATCTATGAGAACCGTTGGGATACCACTAGCCGCCAAAAGCAAGGCATAGGCAGTGGCAGTAACGGTGGTGCAGTTGCCACCTTTTGGTGACATGAAGATGGTTGACATATGTGACTCCTGTTCGTCAGAAGCAATGTGTGCAACAGCATCAACAATTGGAACTACAAATTCACCTCATTGATAAGAGGTTCACCAGCGACATAGCGCGCAAAGTTCTTCACAAAAATGTCTTCACTTCGTAGCCCAGACTGGGCCGATGCGGAAGAACTATGGGGGGTGATTATGACATTGTCCATGTTCCACAGTGGGGAATCAGGAGGAAGCGGTTCGGTGGCAAAGACGTCAAGAGCTGCTCCGGCGAGATGACCAGATTGCAATGCCGCTATCAACGCGTTTTCGTCAACGAGTTCACCGCGACCAACATTGATGAAATGTGCGCCAGGTTTCATGATGGCAAAAGTCTCGGCATTGAAGATCTGGCGAGTGTCATCGGTTAGCGGCAGTGCAACAGCTACCCAGTCGGCTTGGCCGAGAACGCGTGTTAATTGGTCAAATGAAAATGTGGGGCATGGCTCGGTTCCGTTCGGAGTGCGACGAATGGCTTCCACATTCATATTGAGCGCAACACCAAGTCGTGCAGTTTCTATGCCGATAGGTCCCATACCAATGACTGCGAGCCGAGCTCCATCGAGTTCCGCAAACTCGTGGCGGGTCCATTCGTGTTTTTCTTGGTGCTGATACCAAGCACGAACATTACGGCTGAGAGCCAACATGTAGAGAACAGTTGTTTGAGCAATGGGCGAAGCGGTTGCACCAGAAGAATTAGTAAGACGAATTCCACGTTCCATCAGCTGCACAAAGAATGGGCTATCAACACCAGCAGAAAATGTATGCATCCATTTCACAGAAGTGGCCTTCAGGAGGGAGAGAACAAAACCACGCGAGCGTTCGGGCCATAAGTCACTGGAATAAAAGACAGTATTAATGGTGGAAATTATCTCGTCAGGAAGAACATCGTTGCCTTCGTAGATGATGGGTGTCACACCGGGGGAGATTGATCGAATTGCATCACCGTGGCGAGCCCACACATTGTCGCTGACTAGCAGTGTGACTGGTTCTTCAATCTTTGCCATGTACATAGGTTACGGATTACGAGCGCTGAGGGCATTACCGTTAGAGCATGCGTCTGATTCTGGGTCTCCTGTCGGTATTGCCGTTTCCTGTACAACACATGGGATCTGGTGACAGCGTGCAACCACGCGACACGGTGTCTGTAATCGAATCAGTTACACCCGCGCTACCTTACGGAGTGGACGTGGACATTGTGGGCTCTGACACCTTTGTTCGTGTGCGTTCTGTTGGTCATGATGTGATGATTACCGGCTATCAGAATGAGCCGTACATGCACATCAAAACAACAGGTGATGTCTTTGTGAACGATGGCTCACAAACGACTCTGATAAACGGCAATCGATACGGCAATGTTGACACAAGTAATTTTGTGGAAAGCCCAACCCCTGTCTGGCGAAAAATTGGCACAGACGGAACTGCAATGTGGCATGACCATCGCGTGCATTGGATGAGTCCCAAGCGGCCTGCACCTATTGACACAATTGGCACAGTGGTGGAATGGAAAGTTCCGTTCAGTGTTGACGGGATAGCAACAACCATGACAGGAACACTCTTTCTGCGCGATAAAGCAAGTGTGTTGTGGTGGCTCGCAGGCTTTGCTGCATTGTTGTGCGCCGTTGTTTTGTCAGTGCGACGACGGAGAGAATTCTTTGTTGCGACTTTTCTCATGTCGGTAGTGGGAGTAGTTGTTGGGGCGATTCAGTATGTTGGGTTACCAGACGGAGCACGAATCACGCCGTTGATATTGATGTTCTCAGCTGGTGCCTCGGTGGTTGCTGCAACGTCGATGTTTATGCAACGACGCGGTCAAGCCTCACAGCACATCGCTTTGTCATTAAATGCAGGCGCAGGTGCAACCTTGGTTGTGTGTGGGTGGTTATGCGCAGATCAGGTGCGTGCGGCGTATGTGCCAGGCATTGACCAAGAATGGCTTGTGCGCATGCTTATACCTGCGTTACTGGGTATTGGCTTCGTTGCAACTATTGATGGTGTCACGCGCATCATGCGCGGTTCGACCGACTAACAGTTAGACGGAGAGAAGATCGCGAGCACCGGTGTCTGATGACGGGTGACGCAACTTGCTCATTGCACGTGCTTCGATTTGACGAATACGTTCACGAGTGAGGTTGAAGTGTTCGCCGACTTCTTCAAGTGTGCGACCTTCGCCACTGCCACCAAGGCCGAAGCGCAAACGTAAGATTTCACGTTCACGTTCGTCGAGTGGTGCAAGCAAGCGCTGAATTTCTTCAGGCAGCAATGCTGTTGCAGCAGTTTCGAATGGTGACTCAGCAGAACGGTCTTCAACGACGTCACCCAATTCAGCGTCACCATCTTCACGAAGTGGCTCTGACAATGACAGAGGCTCAGCAGCGAAACGTAATGCCTCAGTGACTTTGTCTTCTGGCATCTCTACTTCTTTTGCCAATTCAGCAAGAGTTGCAGTGCGGCCGAACTTCAGTTCCAGGCGTGAGCGAGCTTTTTGCAAACGAGCAAGCGTGTCGCCAGCGTGGACCGGCAAACGAATGGTGCGGCCGGTGTTTGCGATACCGCGAGTGATGGCCTGACGGATCCACCACGTTGCATACGTAGAGAATTTGAAACCTTTGCGCCAGTCGAACTTTTCAACGGCATGCATGAGGCCCAAGTTGCCTTCTTGAATGAGGTCAAGAAGTGGAAGACCAGATGCTTGGTACTTCTTTGCAATAGATACAACGAGACGAAGGTTTGACTGAACGAATGCGCGCTCTGCGACTTCACCTTCACGAATTGCTTTGCGCAGTTCACGGCGCTTGGTAGCGGTAGGGGTCTTGATCTTTGCCATTTCGGCAACAGCTTCTTTGCCGGCTTCGATGGCTTTAGCGAGACGAACTTCGTCGTCCTTGGTGAGTAGGGCGTACTGACCGATGTCTGTGAGATACAGCCGGACGAGGTCCTCTTCGTCGCGATCGACACGATCCTTTGCCACTCTTATACCTCGCCTAAATCTTGCATCGACCACCGCACGGGTCGAATATGGGCAGGCTATCTAGATGCGTGTCGGGTGCCACAGCCTGACCAAGAACATTTCGCCAACATCTGCAAGAGTATGAGGAATGGCTGAAAATAACCCCGAAAATGCTGATTCTGGCGAGATAGAGCTGGTCATCGTGACGATGTCCTTCGACGCCGCTGACATGGGCTCCCTTGTTGCAATTCTGTCCAAATACATCGTGTTGACCCGTATGGAACAGGGGTGCCGCAACGTGGACATGATCGTGTCTGACACCCGCCCGAACCGCATTCTGATCATCGAAAAATGGGATTCCCCAGCCACTCAGCAAGCCCACTTTGGCGGCGCCACCATGGTGGAAATGGCGAAATCCTGCACAGGCATTCTGACGGGTGCCCCCGACATTGACATGTGGCAGTCAATGAGCGCGCACGATCTCACCTGACAGTTTTCTTATGGCAAAGAAATAATTGCTTCGTGTTCTAGCGACGCCACAACGTTGCCATCCACGATGATGTGAAAATCAACAACTACACGTTCGCCGTGAGCAGTAAATCTGTCGACAATGGCTCCGTGGATTTCTGCGTGCGAACCCGCAGTCACTCGTGCGTGGTGGCGAATGATGCTGCGCGTGTGCACCCAACTAGACGTTGCAATTTCGGTGTGAACAACATCGTTAGCCAAAGTGGGCCAGACGGCTGGGTGCACAAGATTGTGTTGTGCGTACAACGCGAGGTCATCGCCTGCCAACAACCCTCGGTCTGTGCCATGAACGCCCTCTAACAGTAAGTAGTGCACGGGTAATTTGTCTCCGGCGCGCATGGCGGGAACTGGGCCAGCATCACGAACCGCACGAAATGTTGCACGCGGTTGGTCTGGCTCTGAAGTGATTGCTTGAATCACTACGGCATCACCATCGGGCGTAGGAACACATTGCACTGTGTCGTGGTCAAAGACAGGACGTCGAAGACGCAGTTCACCGCCGCCATGACTGAGCCAGTGCTCGCCCCATGCAGCTGCAATCGGGTGCGTGAGATAGGCGTAGGTGGTGACGCCAGCAACCAGAGCACGCGGAAAACCAGCAGCTTGAGCACCCGCATCTGTATGAATGGGGTTGCGGGCATGCTCGGCAAGGTTCTGTGCAGTGACAGTCCAAGAGATCGGTGCAGATGATTCGATGAGTTGAATTCTGACATGGACCCGACTCCGTGGCGACACCGGTCAGGGCTACAGTTTGGTTTATGGCTAATCCATTACTTACCGACAAGGCCATGGGCCTCGGAAATCTCGACAAGCAGAATGGTTCATGGGCTCCCCCCACCGTTGAACCAATGAATGACGGACCAGTGACTCGCTGGGATGGCGGCATCATGACCGTTGCCGGAACTGCAAGCGCAACCATGATGTTGTTGGTTCTGATTCTTGCGTCCGCAACAGTCACATGGTTATCGATTGATGCACCAGCTCCTGGCGAAATGGTACAAATTCCATTCGCTTGGGTTATCGGCGGATTCGTAGTCGGACTCATCGCAGTAATGGTCGGCAGTTTCAAGCCGCATCTTGCTCGAATTGCTGGCCCCATCTATGCACTTGCTGAAGGTGTTGTTCTCGGTGCAATCAGCCGTGCGTATTCCGAGCAGTACAACGGCATTGTGTTGCAAGCTGTTGGCGCAACGCTCGGTGTGTTTGTAGTGATGCTGCTTCTGTATCGCAGCCGCATCATCAAAGTCACTGATCGCACACGCCGCATTGTGATGGGCGCAATGATGGGCCTTATGGCGTTCTATTTGGTGTCATTTGTTATCGGAATGTTTGGCTCGATGCCATCGTTCATTAGTGATGCAAGCCCAATGGGAATCGCGTTCAGCTTGTTCGTTGCCGGACTTGCCGCATTCAGCTTGGCGCTTGACTTCGACATGATTGAAAAAGGCGTTGCAAACAAATTGCCAGCCCACATGGAATGGTTCTGTGCACTTGGTCTCGTAGTGACACTGGTGTGGTTGTACCTGGAAATCTTGCGCTTGTTGTCGAAGCTTCGCGAGAACTAAAAAGATCCGCCTTAGGCGGTTACAGAAACTGTGTTAGCGCTGAGTGTGTTCAACTCGGCCCAAGTGGTGTTTGATGAATTCCACACTTTTTCAAAGACAGCATCAACTGCGTCAGAGAATCCGTAACGATTACGGAAGTTGTACACCCACGCTTGTTTGTTTACTTCAATGTCCATGTGTGCAATGCGACCCATGATGTATGTATCCCAGATAGCTGCCTGTGGCAATGACAATTCAGTGTCGGCCGGAGCCTCTGCAAAGCCACCCCGCAACCGATCGCGTGCGCGCAACATGCCGCGCGCCATGGTGATGGTGGTGTTGAGTTCACTTTGTTGACGTGGCCGACGCGTATCTTCAAGCGCACCCGAATGAGGTGTGATTGTGATGAGCGAATCAGTGACTTCAACTTCAATGCGCGTTAATGATGAGTTTTCATTAATTGCAATGAGTACATCGATGTCATCAAGACCAAGCTGAGTTGCCATGTGCTCCGCAATACGCGTGGTGTACGCAGTATCAAAAGCGACAAAGTTGTAAGTGTCTGGGGTGACCGTAAGGGCCATGATTAGTTAGCTGCTGCGGCTTGCTTCTCGCGAAGTTGCGCCTTGCGCTCATTGAGGGCTTGCATTCCAAGGTCTGCAATGTGGTCATTCTCATCTTCGGTGAAACCAGCAAGTTCGCGGAATCGGCGAGCGATTGCAAAACTTGATTCTTCAGAGTCGCTGCGGCTTCCACCGTACGAGAACATCTTGTCGACAATGCCCTGGAACTCGAGAGCTTTCTTGCGACGCTCTGGATCGTTCTCTGTAATTTTACGCAACCAGTCGCTGCCCATCTTCACGTGAGTTACTTCGTCTGCGAGCATCCAGTCTTCACAGAATTCAAGGTATGGGTCGCCAGCGATTTCGCCGAACTCTTTCATTGTGGTGAATACGTCAATTGCAAGACCTTCGAGCGCGCGGTTCACACCGGCAAGACGGAGCACAGGGTCGTTCGAGCATGCTGCTTGGAAGAGCACGGTGTTCTCGGCGTACTGACCGATTTCACTTCCCATCCAGTCGCTGAGCTTCAAACTAATTTCGACGTGACGAGCTTCGTCCCATGCTTGGCGAGCCATGTCGAGTTTCAACTCGAATGGTGCTTCTTCACCGGTGGTGAAGTCCCAGCATGTACGGCCGGCGCCTTCAAGAGCCTGAATTTCACCGACGAAAATGCCGTGCATTAGTGCACGTGCAGCTTCACTTGCATCAGGTCGCGCTGGTGTCAGGCGATTTGAACGTCGCGATTTTTCAGAATCGGCGATGAGCGCATTACGACCATCGGCCATGCGATCAGCTTGTGTGATTTGGTTGAAACGCTCATCGCGTGCCAACTCTTCAACGGGCATGAATTTTTTCATGACAGTGCTCCTTGTGGTGCTTGTGTG
>CAMDLK010000034.1 GCA_945901725.1 Bifidobacterium breve
ATGTCTCCTTTACGACATATAAGAAAGATGGCAATGCCGTTTCTCTTCCCGTGTGGGTTGTGCCTTTTGAAGGTGGTTACGCCTTCACTACCGACCATGATGCCTTTAAGGTAAAACGCGTTCGTCGCGACTCGCGAGCCACACTTGCCGTGTGCACGTTCAAGGGTTTAGTCGCCTCCGATGCCACCGTGCACGCCGGAACGGCAGTTCTTCTCGATGCTTCTAATTCAAAACGGGTCGCTGCTTTGGTGCGTAAGAAGTACTCCGTCATGTATCTCGCGATCATTGCCCAATCTGCCTTCAGGCGCTTATTTGGCAAGGCCTCCAACGCAGCTGACTTAGCGATCAAAGTCACACTGACAAAATAATTTGAGATATCCCTAGGTTTTCCACAGGGGTACCGCTAGTCTGCTCAAGCGCTTCGAGTGCATCCATGGGTACAAACCGGTATCTATGGCCCTTACAAGGGAGATACCCCCATGGACACCCGTCCTACTTTTGCTGACCTTGGTCTGCCCACGCCCCTGGTTGATGAACTGACCTCACAAGGTCTCATCGAACCATTCCCTATCCAGCAAGCAACCATCGCAGACGCGTTGGCTGGTCGCGACACCCTCGGCCGCGGCCGCACGGGATCCGGCAAGACGCTTGCATTCACATTGCCGTTGTTGGCTCGTTTGCTCGAGAGCAACAAGCCACGCGAGAACTACGCACCACGTGCACTGATCTTGGTTCCAACTCGCGAGTTGGCAAACCAAGTGTGTGACGTTCTTGCACCTCTCGCACGTCGCCTCGGCATGCGCACCACCACGGTCTACGGCGGCGTTGGTTATCCAAAGCAAATCGAAGCATTGCGCAATGGTGTTGACATCGTTGTTGCTTGCCCAGGTCGTTTTATTGACCTCATGGAATCAGGTCACGTAGACCTCGATGCAATTGAAATCACAATCCTTGACGAAGCTGACCACATGGCTGAACTCGGCTTCCTCGAGCACGTCACACAGATTCTGTCGAAGACACCACGCGAAGGACAGCGCATGTTGTTCTCTGCAACTCTTGACCGCGGAATCGACAAGCTCGTTCGTAAGTTCTTGAACAACCCAGTGACACACGAAGTTGAATCAACTGACGAGAACGACGCAATGATGACTCATTACTTCTTCAACGTGTCACAAGCGAATCGCTTTGACGTATTGCAAGATTTGTGTGCAGCTCCTGGTCGTTCACTTGTCTTCACACGCACCAAGCATGGCGCGCGCAAGCTCACTGAAGCACTCATCAAGGCCGGAGTTCCAGCCGTTGAATTGCACGGTGACTTGTCACAGAATGTTCGTGCACGTAACTTGGCTGCCTTCTCAGGCGGAAAAGCAGACACACTTGTCGCAACAGACATCGCAGCACGCGGTATCCACGTTGATGACATTGCGCTTGTTATCCATGCTGATCCACCAGAAGAGCACAAGGCTTTCCTTCACCGTTCGGGCCGTACCGCTCGCGCCGGTGCAGAAGGCACTGTTGTCACCATGGTGACCGAGAACATGCGTCGTCATGTCAAGCGTCTTGCAAAAGATGCAGGCATCGATCCAATCTCAGTAAACGTTGCTAAGGGCGACGCCATCCTTGAAGAAATCGCTCCAGGTGAGCGCGAATTCAAAGAGATGCCATCAATCGAAGAGCGTCGCGGTGGCGGCGGAGGTCGCAATGGCGGAGGCGGTCGTGATCGCGATCGCTCACGTTCAGGTGGCGGCGGCCGTTCATACGGCGGCGGCGGAGACCGTGGTCGTTCAGGCGGCGGCAAGTCATACGGTGGCGGAGGCGGCTACGGCGGCGGACGCGATCGTCGTGATGACCGTGGCCCTCGTGGTGACCGTGATTTCCGTGACCGTGCCCCACGTAGTGATGCACCTCGTGGCGATCGTGATTTCCGTGATCGTGGCCCACGCAGCGATGCACCACGTGGACCTCGTAGTGACGCTCCCCGTGGCGACCGTGATTTCCGTGACCGTGGCCCTCGTGGCGATTCTCCTCGCGGACCTCGTCCAGACTCACGCGGAGGACGCCCAGGCGGACCTCGTGGTGAGCGCTCAAGCAGCTCACGCCCAGCGCGCAGCTACTAAATCAGATCTGAGTGGTCTGGTCTCATCCACTAGACCACTCACCTTCTGCCCCCACTAAGGTTTCGTTTATCGAACACCGTTGGGGGGCCTATGGAACGTTCAGTTGATATCGCCGTAGTCGGCGCAGGTTTTGCTGGCATGTATATGGTGCATCGCGCCCGTGCTGCCAAACTTTCTGTTCAAGTCTTTGAAGCTGGCACTGATGTCGGTGGTACTTGGTATTGGAATAGATACCCAGGAGCTCGTTGCGACATTGAAAGTGTCGAATACTCATACAGTTTTGACAACGACCTGCAACAAGAATGGGAATGGAACGAGCGGTACGCCGGTCAGCCTGAAATTCTTACCTACGCACAACATGTCGCAGACCGTTTTGACCTACGTCGCGATATTCAATTCTCAACGCGCGTTACGTCAGCCATCTTCAACGAAAAGACAAACAACTGGCGAGTCACTACTGATCAAGGCGATGTTCTTACTGCTCGATTCGTCGTGTTCGCTACCGGTTGCTTGTCTTCAACCAATGTCCCCCACTTCATCGGTGCAGACTCATTTACTGGCGCTACGTACCACACAGGCGAATGGCCACATGAAGGCGTTGACTTCACCGGCAAATCAGTTGGGCTAATTGGTACAGGATCTTCTGCCATCCAGAGCATTCCCATCATTGCGGCCCAAGCAAAACACCTCACAGTGTTTCAACGCACTGCTACCTATTCGGTTCCTGCCCGTAACGACACCATCGACAAGGACTATGTCAAAGACGTCAAGGCCAACTACAACGAATTCCGTGATCAGAACAGACAACAGATGGGGGCGTTCGGTTCGCGCATTCGTCGCAGTGAACAATCTGCCCTCGAAGTGACAGAGACTGAACGCCGTCAAGAGTTTGAACGCCGTTGGGAAGAAGGTGGCTTTGCATTTCTTTCCTCGTACAACGACTTCCTGCTCAACCACGATGCAAACGAAACCGTTGCAGAGTTCGTACGCGAAAAGATCTACTCAATTATCAAAGACCCTGAGACCGCGAAGAAGCTGCTTCCCAAACAAGTCATTGGCTGCAAACGCTTGTGTCTTGACTCTGGCTATTACGAGACCTTCAATAGACCTAACGTCTCTCTCGTCGACGTCAGCACAGACCCAATTGAGCGCATCACAGAACACGGACTTGTCGCCGGTGGCGAAGATCACACATTTGATGTCTTGGTCTATGCGACCGGTTTTGACGCCATGACAGGTTCGCTATTGAAGATTGATATTCGTGGTCGAAACAATCAACCACTTGCTGAAGCATGGGAAGCAGGCCCAGTTACCTATCTCGGTCTCAGTACCGCTGGTTTCCCCAACATGTTTATGGTGTCTGGCCCTGGCAGCCCATCGGTGCTTACCAACATGATTATGTCCATCGAACAACACGTTGAATGGATCTCTGACTGCATTTCGCACATTGTTGCTTCTGGCAAAACCACCATTGAGACAACTGATACAGAACAAACCCAATGGGTCGCGTTCGTTAATGCTGTTGCAGATATGACTTTGTACCCATCGTGCAACAGTTGGTACCTAGGCGCGAACGTGCAAGGCAAACCTCGGGTATTTATGCCGCTACTTGGTTTTCCTACCTACGCAGACAAATGTTCTGATGTAGCCGCGAAGGGCTACGAAGGATTCGTACTGGCCTAGAAAGCGAACCACGCAGTTTCTTGCCAAAAAGACCCCTGACCCCCTAGCGTCTATGTATCAGCCACACCGCGTGGCATCACTAAGGGGCATGCACCATGAAGAATTACGACAAGATCTATATCAATGGCCAATGGGTCGCTTCAGAAGGTTCAAAGACAATTTCTGTTTTTGACTCAACCAACGAAGAAGTCATGGCGACAATTCCTGAAGGAACCGCCTCGGACGTAACGAAAGCTGCAGCAGCTGCAAAGGCCGCATTCCTTTCATGGAGCTCATTGCCTAAGGCAGACCGCGCTAAGTACCTAAACGCAATTGGTGATGCACTTGTAGCTCGCATGGACGAGATTTCATCTGCAATTTCACGCGAGACCGGAATGGCCAAGATGTTGTCAAACATGATTCAAGTTGGTCTTCCCATCAACTCGTTCAAGCAGGCAGCAGCACTTGCAGAATCGTTCGAATTCGAAAAAGAAGTCGGCAGCTCATTGATCGTTCGCGAGCCAATCGGCGTTGTCGGATGCATCACCCCATGGAACTACCCATTGCACCAGATCGCAGCCAAGGTTGCTTTCGCAATGGCTGCTGGTTGCACCGTTGTATTGAAGCCAAGTGAAGTGGCACCAATTGACGCATTCATGCTCGCCGAGATCATCCACGAAGCAAAACTTCCTGCTGGCGTATTCAACCTTGTAACCGGAACTGGCCCTGTTGTTGGTGAAGCAATTTCTGCAAGCCCAGACATTGACATGATTTCTTTCACTGGCTCAACACGCGCCGGAAAACTTGTTATGCAAACCGGTTCAGAGACTGTTAAGAAGGTCGCACTTGAACTTGGTGGAAAGAGCGCCAACATCATTGGTGAAGGCCTCGACGAAGCTACGTTTGCTAAGGCAATCATGGGTGGCACTGGCCAGGCATTCCTGAACAGTGGTCAGACATGTTCACTCCTTAGCCGCATGCTTGTTCCACGTGCCCGCCTTGCAGAGGCCGAAGGCCTTGCAGCAGCAGTTGCTACTGGCATCAAAGTCGGAGACCCATTTGCTGAAGGCACCAATGTTGGGCCTCTTGCTTCTGCAGCCCAGCGCGATCGCGTAATTGGATACATCAATAAGGGAATCGAAGAAGGCGCAAAGCTTATTGCTGGCGGCCTTGGTGCACCCGAAGGATGCGAAAAGGGTTACTACGTGAAGCCAACAGTCTTCTCCGAAGTCAACAACAAGATGACAATCGCTCAAGAAGAAATCTTTGGCCCAGTACTTGTTCTCATTCCTTACGATGGCATCGATGACGCAGTGGAAATCGCAAACGATTCTCCATACGGACTTGCTGGTGCAGTATTCGCAGCCGACAAGGAAACCGGCATTGCAATCGCACGCCGCATCCGCACTGGTCAAGTAACAGTAAACGGTGGAGCATTCAACCCGAACGCTCCTTTCGGTGGTTACAAGCAATCAGGCGTTGGCCGTGAACTTGGTGAATACGGTTTCGAAGAGTTCCTTGAGATCAAGAGCCTTCAGCTCTAAGACTTCTCGTTAGTTCATTTCTTGAATTAACTGCGACAACTCAGAATCACCGATTACCCCTACACGTGTAGTGGCGGTGCCATCTTTGGCTATAAAAACCCATGCAGGTTGATACGGCACTTTGTATTTGGAGTACACGTTTCCAGGTGTGTCATCAAGGTTGGTGAATGTCAATCCGTGGCGGTCGATAAAAGACTGGTACGACGACTGATCGCCGGCCCACGCCACACCAACAATGGTTACTGACTCTGCAAATTTCATTCGTGCCTCCTCGACCGAGGGGGCTTCGGAATTACACGTGCCTCAACCAGGCGCCCAGAACCACAACACCACTGGCTTTTGCGCGAGCGCATTCGACAACACAAACGTTTCACCACTGACTGTCTTTGCAACAAAGTTGTCAACCTTGGAACCCGGTTCAGATTCGACACCTTGTGTAGGAGTAGCAGTTGTCACGACTACGGAACTTGTGGAAGAAGAGTCTGCCCCGCATGCCGATAGCGCAATAACCGCTACCACTAATGCCGCTGCACTTCTCAACTTCATTTGATCAGCCTAACGAAGACATAAGCCGAGCCATGCACATCACTTCATCAAGAACATCCGTGGGCGATTCATCTACTGGCACTGTCAATACTGCACGCAAACGCTCAAGTGTCGCCGGAAGCATCACAGTGGACGCACTGCAGACTTCTCCACCGCTCACCGATTCCACCAAGACTCCTTGGTCAATGCGGTAGGTAATGCCCTCATGCTTGATGTCTTGAAGGCCGCCATCACGTAGTGCGTTGGCCTGAGCTTGTCGATTAAGGGTCTTGCCCAGCGTTTCAATGCGATCACGAACAAAAGCCGCTTCCTCGAATCGCTGATTCTGAGAATGCACGTTCATTCGATTAGTGAGGAGACCAACCACTTCATCAGCGTCTCCATTCAGCGTTCGAGAAACAGTGTCAACAATGGCCGCATACGCACTGGCATCGGCAGATCCTGAACATGGGCACTCAGCCAACCCCAGGCGAGCGGCTGAACACACTGGCGCATCGGTTGGCGCAACATAATTACGGCCCATTCGCACGGTGCACCGACGCAGCGGCACCACGGACTCTATGGCGTCAACAACATCGCGCGCCATACCTCTTGTCCTTATCGGACCAAGCGTGATCCCCTTGGATGATGCCGTCTTTGTGACAACAAGACGAGGCCACTCTTCCTCTGTTGTGAAGCGAACATAGCAATACTTTTCACTGCGGGTACCTGCGTAGTTGTACCGAGGTCGTAACCGCCGAATGATGCGCAGTTCATACACTTCGGCGGTGACAGGGTCTGGGGTCTCAATGCACTGGATGCTGTGCACCAACTTCAGTAGTGACCCAACCTTTTTTCGTGATTCACCAATACTGAAATAACTGCGGACGCGAGCTCGAACGTTGGTTGCTTTCCCCACGTACAAGACCTCGCCTGCGAGATCGAGAAACAAGTACACACCTGGTCCACGCGGAAGATCTTCTGTCATCTTCAGTTTCCGTGACTCAGGGTGAGAACCAATCGAAGGTAATGCAACCAAATCTTCAATATCAAAAACGCCAAATGCTGCGGCGCGTTCAATGAGATAGTGCAATAAGTCCCCTGTTGCTAAAACATCATCCATCGCGCGGTGAATGGGCTGGTGGGGAAAATTGAAATGAGCAGCCAACGTAGAAAGCTTGCAGTTCGGCACTTCGCTACGTACAAGTCGGCGCGCCAACGTGACCGTGTCAACAACGGCGTTCGACAATGGGTCATACCCATGACGTTCAAGTGCTGCGTTCAAAAAGCCAACATCAAAACGAGCATTGTGAGCAACCAACACCGTGCCCTGCACGAAATCAAGAAACGTCTCGAGCACATCTTCAATGCGAGGCGCATCTGCCACCATGGATGACGAGATTCCGGTCAGCATCACAATGTTCGCCGGAATCGGTTGACCGGGGTTGATGAGAGTGCTGAAACGCGATATTTCCTCGCCCCCTCGGTACTTCACGGCCCCAATCTCCGTAATGCCGCCGACGGAGCTGGAACTACCAGTGGTTTCAAGGTCGACCACACAGAATGTGACCTGGGAAAGCAATGTGCTCTCTGAGGTAAACGACCAGTTCTTCTTCACATATGTCACTGTAAACGACAGGTGCTTCACCTTCATTCACTACGCTTGTCACAACTACACAAGGGGATAATCATGATTCACGCAGTTATCGAACAATGGCACGCACACATGCGCGGAGAGCTAAAAGATGGACTTGACATCTTGCTCGACGACAACTGCGTGTTCTTCTCCCCCATTGTCTTCACACCACAAGTGGGCAAAGAGATCACGAAGATGTATCTCATGGCCGCTGGACAAACGCTTCCTGGCGAGAATAAAAACTCTGGTGAAACAAAAGATGACTCGAAGAAGTTCCGATACACCAAGGAAGTGCTCGATGGTTACACAGCAGTGTTGGAGTTTGAGACCAGTATCGAAGGTAAATACGCCAACGGAGTTGACATCATTACTTGCAACGAGCAAGGAAAGATTGTCGAATTTCGAGTCATGATGCGCCCATTACAAGCCATCAATGCGGTTCACAGACAAATGGGTGAAGCTTTAGAACGAATGAAGTAGCAAACGCCTCTCGCGTGTTCTAGAGTTGTGGGTCCGTCTACAACGACTCCGAAAGAGTGATATCAATTCACAACACAACCGAGAGGATTTCCTATGAATACCTTCGAACAATTCGAATCAAACGTCCGTTATTACTGTCGCCGCTGGCCCGTGGTATTTGCGACATCACACGGTTCCACAATCTTTGATGAAGACTCCAAGGCATTTCTAGATTTTTTCGCAGGTGCAGGTGTGTTGTCATACGGTCACAACAACCCCGAACTCGTTGAAGTAGCCCTCTCGCACTTACGTTCTGGAAAACTCCTCCACAGCCTCGACACCTTCACGGTCGAGAAGCGTGAATTCCTCAGCACATTCGAAGAGCTGATCTTGAAGCCTCGAAACATGGACATGGTTGTTCAGACAGTCGGACCTACAGGCGCCACAGCCGTAGAGGCGGCACTGCAATTGGCCCAACGCCTCACAGGCAAGCGCGCCGTCCTTGGTTTTGCTGGTGGCTACCACGGCATGTCATACCGGGCAGCATCGGTCTCAGATTCAATGGCTGGCCGCGAGACCGTTGCTCACATCGGCGACTTTGTTGCACTTCCATTCGTCAAGCAGATGACCAACGACGATCTTGACCTTCTTGACCGCACATTGCGTGCTGGCGTTGAAGGCCAAAAATTCGGTGCCATCCTTATCGAAGCCACACAGGGCGAAGGCGGTGCACGCGCATTTGACCCCGCCTATCTTGCAGCGCTGCGCACAAAGGCGACAGAGCTTGGAATCATGGTTATCGCAGACGAAGTACAAGCCGGTGTCGGTCGAACTGGATCTTTCTTTTCATTTGAAGGCTCGGGCCTTAACCCAGACATCGTGTGCTTGTCGAAAGCAATTAGCGGCCTTGGTCTCCCTATGGCTATCAACCTCATTAAGCGCGACCTCGATACATGGAATGCAGGAGAATTCACCGGCACGTTCCGCGGCAACAACCTTGCATTCGCAACATCAACCAAGATGATGCAGATGTACTGGAGCGACAACCTGTTTGAACAAGACACGAAGTACAAGGGCATCTTTGTACGCGATGCTTTGCAGACAATTGCCGACACGTATGAATCACTTAACTTCACAGTCAATGGAAACGGACTTCTCTGCGGACTCGATGTCAAGAACACTGAACTTGCAGACAACGTCACCCGAGCAGCATTTGCTCGTCAACTCATCGTTGAAACGTGCGGCGCTGGCGACCAAGTTGTCAAACTCCTGCCACCACTCACCACGACAGACGAGGAACTACGCACAGGTCTTGAACGCCTCAGCGATGCCTTTGCCGAGGTGTGTGTGGCGTCATTGGCATGACCGCCACACCTTGGCGCGACATCTTTGTGTCGCTCGATGAACACGGCCGACAGCAATTAGCTGTCGCTGCACAAGTGGCTGTTGAAAGCATTCAACGTCCGACAGGACCACGCAGTGCGCTTTCCCCCACTGAACTACATGACCTCATTTGGGCCACAGAAGTGTGCCCTGATGGCGGAACCCCATTGACTGAGGTCCTGCAGGAATTCGGTACTTCAGTGTGGGCCAACAGCGTTGTCCCCTTTGACCCTGCTTGTGTTGCTCATCTTCATCCGCCAACCATGATTCCAAGTGTTGTTACAGAGATGTCTATCGCTGTTCTGAACCAGTCAATGGATAGTTGGGATCAAGCACCTGCAGCCACAGAAGTGGAGCTGCATCTCACAAGCTGGCTTGCCAAGCTCATGGGCATGCCGTCGACAGGATCCGGCGTCATGACATCCGGAGGCACCGCCTCAAACGTTCTCGGCATCACACTTGCTCGCTCATGGGCAGCGTCTCTCATCGGTGTCGATGTTCTCAAAACTGGACTTCCTCCGGAAGCAGCAACATGGCGCATCCTGTGTTCAGACCAAGCACACTTCTCCATACAGCGCGCAGCAGCCCAACTTGGTCTTGGCCGCGATTCTGTAGTCACCGTTGCTAGTACACCCAGTGGCGCTATGGACATCAACGCACTTGATTCAACCATTGCAGAACAAATCAAGGCGAAGCACACCATCATTGCAATCGTCGGTACAGGCGGAACCACAGATCTTGGAGTCATTGACCCACTTGATGACATTGCGACACGATGCGAACAAATCAACGCCTGGTTTCATATTGATGCTGCAGTCGCTGGCTCGTATCTGATGTCGCCACAACTGGCCCCAATGTTGCACGGAATCGCTCGCGCCGACTCAGTTACCATCGACTTTCACAAACTGTGGTTTCAGCCATTCAATGCAAGTGCACTCATTGTCAAAGACGTTGAGAGGTTTGACCTCTTGCGCGTCAAATCTAAATACCTTGACCGCGGTGACGAAGTGCCTGGCATGATCAACCTTGTCGGAAGATCACTCGACACATCTCGTCGATTCGATGCAGCAAAGGTTGTTGTCTCGCTGCGCACGATAGGCCGCACCGCCTTTACTGAAATGCTGCATCGAGTTGTTGAACTCAGTGCATATGCCGCTGACCAAATCAATAAATCCCCCGTACTCACTCTTCTCACTCAACCAACTGGGCCAATGTGTGTCTTTGATGCCGTTGGTTGCGATGCAGATGACCTACGACACGCACAACAGAACTTGTTGATGGCAGGCGACATGGTCCTTGGTCGTACAGAAATCAATGGTCGCGCCGCCCTGAAGTTCACGTTCATGAACCCTCTCATCAGTTTCGAAGATGTAGACAACCTGATCTCAATGGTCGAACGCGCTCTACAGAAGTAGACACCAATCCTCACGGATACCTAATACAAAAAAGGCGCCCAACTCCTTGCAGAACTGGGCGCCTTCTTATTTCGAATAACTAGCCGGGAACCTTTGCCGTTGGGCGAAGTGCTGGTGCTACTCCACTACCCACATTCGGGCCTGCTGCCTTATCAGGGGCTGGCACACCACTGAAAGCTCGTTCGGCTGCAGGGATGAAGCCAGGCTTTTCTGCTGGCGCAGCAAGAGCCTCAGGGAGTGGTTGATTTGAAGTGGTGCTATCCAATTGTCCATCAATGGTTTTTACAGTTTCCTTGCCATCTGTACCAACGCTCTTCTGCTCAATTGTGTTATCGGCCTTCTGGGTGAGAA
Source organism: Bifidobacterium breve (assembly GCA_945901725.1). Classification (GTDB taxonomy): domain Bacteria; phylum Actinomycetota; class Acidimicrobiia; order Acidimicrobiales; family Ilumatobacteraceae; genus UBA2093. Next base: position 11,093 of record CAMDLK010000034.1, read on the forward strand.
CTTGATAGTCAGAGCCCGAAGCTGAATCACCTGTACGAACTTCCACAGCGGGCGCTTCACTAGTGACATCGAGAGTGACTTCTTGTCCACTTGGTGTGGTGAGGGCCACAGCCAATGCATCGCCGCTTGTAGAGATGCTGTTGTTTTCACCGTTTGACGAAGCAACGAGCTCGCCATCAGCAAGAGTAAGAACTGCCGTGGGGTCGTCTGTCGAGATATTGGAATCGGTGATATCAACGGTCCCTGTCTTTGAACCCTCAGTGTCAATTTGAATTGCAGCTTGCGAAGTAAAACCAGACACACGAGTGGCCGCTGGCAATTTAAACGAAAGCTTCACCGCACTAGGAGCAGTGATCATGTACGAAGTAATTCCAGAGCCGTCTGATGCTCCACGAACTGGACGCAAAGAAACTGACGAACCACTACCGCCGCTGCTTTTTGGCCCAAGTGCTCCATTTTTAGTTTGCACAGACCAGTTCGGATCAGCAGATCGCACAACCAAAATTGTTTTATCGACACCGCTTTTGCTCGCACAGAATGGACAGGAAGCAGAGGTACGCGAGGCCATAGAAGTCATGTCCATGTCCCCAGGTCCACCAGTCCATGCCTGAGGATCATTTGCTGGGTCTTTGCCCGAATAGGCGAAAGTCCATTTGTCAGCTTTCAAATCAACCGTGACATACCGGTCTTGGCCTGGCCAGTTCGAATCGTAAAGCTTGATTTTGACAACATCCTTATTCACCCATTCAAGTGCGTACGGAAGAACTGCATGACCTCCAGATGATGAAAATACACCCAATGTGTACGAAATTTCACTTTTGGCAAACGAAGCTTCAAGTGCCGCCACTTTTTCTTTCAGAGACGCTGCAGTCCACTTCTCGGTATCGGCCACCACTTCTTTTAGGAACTGAGTGGCGAATGTTCGCATCAGACCATGGGTGATATCGCCCTTGTTCTCAAGTGTGACTGTGCTTGGTTCTGCGGCCGAGTTAAAACGTTCTCCGGCTGAAACTACGAGACCTTCACAATGACCAGAAGCACGAGCCTCATTCACCAAACGCGCGAAAGCTGCTGCTTCAGGAACCAATGTGCATGGCATCGTGCCGCCAACACACACGTCTTTCGAAAGACCAAACATCTTTACAAGATCATCGGCGACAAACTCTTCAGATGAAGAAGCGGATGTGAAGTTGGCAAAGGCGAATCCGTTCGGATTGACGTTAAGACCGGCTGAAACGTCCGTAGCTGTGAGGCTTACTGAACCAGATGATGATCCGCCGCCTCCGCATGATGCAATAAAAAATGCACTGAATGCGACAATGGCAAAGCGACGTGAAGTTTTCATTTTAAATTCTCTCTTCATTATGACCATGTGCCATTAGCACGCGAGAACACAACTACTGAGCCCTTGCCTGCGTTTGGACCACCAACGGCCAATGTGTCTCCGTCTGAAGAAAGAGAAAGTGATGAGCCATAGTTGGCCTTGGTCTCCCCGCCTACGACTGTGAGAACTTGTTGCAATGACCACTGTGCACCACTGCGCACGAACACTGATGTCGAACCTTGATCGGACACATTTCCTACATCGGCACCTGCAGCACCGACGGCAACAGTATTTCCGTCGGCAGAAAGAGCAACCGACACGCCAAAGACGTCCCCTGCTGCTCCTGCTTTACCAATCAATGTTTCTTGCAGAGTCCATGCACTTCCAGAGCGCGCATACACAAGGACGTTTCCTTGGTCGGCTTTGCCAGAAACATCTGCATACACAGCGCCAATTGCAAGAGTATTGCCATCTTTTGAAATGGCCATCGAATAGCCAAACCAATCTTTCGCTGCGCCATTGGCATCAGCAAGAACTTCTTGTTGAACCCACTTGCCACCTGAACGACCAAACACTGTGACAGAACCTTGGTCGCTCTTGCTACGCAATGACCCAACCGCCAATGTGGAACCATCTGCAGAAACAACTACTGCTCCACCAAATGCATCGCCATCTTGTCCGGCACTCAGTGAAGCTTGGTTTGCTACTACACCAGGAGCCTCTGTTACCGACGGAGCTTCTGTTACTGCGGGGGCTTCACTCGTATCTGGCGTTGCACCTTCCACCGTCGTCTCCGTAGAACCTTCCTCACCTTCCACTGTGGTGGTAGGGAGAGCAGCATTCTTTACACGCGTGGTGGTAGGTGCACTTGAAGACGAACCTCCACCACATGCTGCGAACAACGCAGCCGACACAGTAATGACGAGACCAACATGGGCCATACGACGGACAAGTACGTGATTCATTAAAAACCTCCGGTAAACGACTTCATAACAATATCAGAATCACTAACTCTTAGTCTGAGCGCCGAGATGAATTCTGATTTAAAAAAAGAGGCCCTCGCGAGCGAACTCGCGAGGGCCTCTTTTACTAAAAGTAGAAGAAGTTAGTTCTTCTTGCGGCTGTATGCGTAACCGCCACCGCCAAGCACGATCGCAACAAGGATCAACAACCACCAGAGGTTGTTTGAACTGCTGCCTGATCCACCGCTTGTTGAAGCGGCAGGTGCTTCGCCTGAACGATTCACATCAAATGTTGTCTGCTGAAGAACAGAATCAACGATTGACATGAATGTGATCTTCTTCGCATCTTTGCCAACAGCAATTTTGCTGAAGTCCGCACCATCAACAATGATGCGCTCTCCACCATCGACACTGGCGTAAACAGGAGCGTCGGTAGCGCCAAGTGATGCTGCGATCTTCGCGAAGCAATCATTGTCACATTCGATACTTTCTGTCGCAGCTTCAATCGTGACTGTCTTCTCTTCAGGCGCAATAACTGCTGCAGAAACCACCAAAGCCTTAGTTACCGTTCCTTCTGCCACAACAGTCGTTGTTGTAGTCACAGCAGGAGCAATCGGTGTTGCCTTGACAATCGTTGACCATTCAGAGATAACTCCGTCAGCTTTGTTGTCGGCAGCAACACGGATTTCATGTTCTTGGCCATTTGCAAGACCAAGAGCTATTGCCTCAGTTGTGGTCACCTTGATTGTTGTCGAGTTGACAAAACCATCAGTTGAAGCCTGCACTAAGTAACCAGTTACTTCAGTGTTGCCCTCTGCTGACGCATCCCAAGTAATTGAAACTGATCCATTTCCTGCGACCGCTACAACATTTGTAGGTGTTGCAATGGATGCTGGCTCAACAGCAACTGTGGTAGCTGTTGCCTTTACATAGTCCGGATCGTCAATCAATGACATCACGACTTTTACGTACTTGTAAGTTCCCCAACAAGGGTCACCGTAGTTGCCATTGCTTGCAGGAATAGTTCCCGAAACCTTGTTTGACAATGCGGCTTCAACAAGTTCAACAGACTTCTTTGAATGGCACCATCCAATGGAGACCATATTTCCCTTAAGAGTCTGAATTCCGTATGAGGCAAACAGGACCTCTCCGAACATCTTGCCTTCAGGTGCTGTTACGGCCTTTGCGTAATGCTCAGACGTCTCAAAATATGAAGTGTTTGGAGCATCGATTGCAACGCCAGTTTCCATTGGGTTAGAGACATAGCTCTCATCGTCTACCAAGGTGATAAGAGCTTTCACGCGCTTATATGTGCCGTAGCAAGGATCGCCATAGTCGCCGTTTCCAGCAGGAAGTACAAACGAGGTGTTTCCGTTAGCCGCAGCTTCCACAACACTCAATGAAGTGTCAGAGTTACAACCACTAAGAGTAAGAACCTTGTTCTCGACTGTTGGAGTTCCATAAGAAGCCCACAGCACTTTTCCAAACTTCTTTCCGGCAGGAGCGCGGAAAGTCTTGTTGTTTGCAACGTTGTAGGTTTCATCGCCTTCAACCAACATCGTGTCTGATTCATCAATTGAGAAACTGGCAACATTTGCGGTTGGCTCTGTTGTTGTAGTTACTTCTTCAGCAACAGTTGTTGTGGTTTCTTCACCAGAACCTACAGTTTCTTCCGTTGCAGCAACTGCACGTGACAAAGCGGACTGTGGAACGATTTCGAATTCCCCACCATTGAGTGACCATGTCATTTGGTTACAAATGCCACCACGGAACTGAGAGAACCATGCATCAAGCGGGTACTGCTGGCCAGCCTTCAATGTGGCTGTGCCTTCGACCCACGCACAACCAGAGTTGTTCCAGGCGTCGATAACTGTATTGCCGTCGACTGTCATAAAGAAGGTGTCATCTTTTGCGACTTTGAAGTTCACTGCAACATCTTCACCAGCGTTACCAGGAACAGTCACAAACCCGGTGTAGTGAACGACAAGAAACTCAGATTGGCAAGCACTCTGAATTGAACTTAGAGACGGATCATCAATCGTCGCCACCGTTGTAGGCGTTCCTTCTGGACAAGCATTGAGCTTGTTATCGTCACGAAGGATTTGATCTTCAAGACCAACACCCCAATCAGAAGATTCCCAGCCGTTGAGCTCCTCGCGGTTAAATGTCATTGCTTTGACATTCAGACCTGAGTTGTCGTCGAGAGATGAGTTCTTGGTTTTAGTTGATGTTGAGTCAAGAAGCTTCGCGGTGGATGCGCCGCAGGCCGAGAGAACAAGTACCCCGACTGTGACGAGCGCCAGGCTCAGTTTGGTTGATTTTCGCATGTAATCCCTTTGTAAAGATGAGTGAGACAATTGGTTGAATTGACCGATTGGATTTGCAATCCAATTGAAGAATTTAACAGATGGACTGCAAGTTTCAATGTCGTACGTTCCACAACTAGATGAATTCTGCATTAACCGACTCCCTAATTTAATTAGGTTTATGCAGTTTGACAGCAAGAACTACTTGAGCGAATAGATAGATCGGCAACGTGCGCTTCGAGCAAAGACGGTACAGGCACCTGTTCAAGCAAAACTTGGACGGGTGCCTTTTAAGGGGGCGTTGAGGGGCTCGAACGGACATCGGGAAGATTGGTTACAGTCGACGAGTTCTTTGGTAAAGAGGCATCAACTAAGGGAGCAGACAAATTGGATCAACAATTTCAACACATCAATCATAAGTTCATAGACACTCTGAGCGATGGCGTCTATTCCATTGCTCTGACACTCCTGGGACTCAACGTCGTTGAGTTAGTTTCTCAAATCAGCAAGAGCAATGACATCAACTCAGCGATACTCGACAACTGGCCCACCTTCTTTGCATACACATTGGGATTTATAGTTCTCTTCTCCACTTGGTACGCCTACCACGCGCAAACCCAGTACGTAGACGGCACCGATGCCTGGATTGTGTGGCAACACGGAATAAGCATGGCATGGGTGGCTCTTATGCCATTCGGCGTTGCACTTCTCGCACAAAGTCTGAACGGCCCTAATCGTAAGTGGGGCGTCTTCTATTTCGGCATCTGTTTGTTCGGCACCTATTGGACAACCCTGATTCTGTTTGCGTTACGTAAATTCAATTGGCCCATTACATACAAAAGTTCATTGCCAATCACACCTGAACAGATGTTGAAGGCGACCAAGGTGTTCATCACCACTACTGCCGTGATCGGGCTAGTGCTCGTTGCCATTTCGCTGGCGTTTCCGTGGATTGCCCTCATCGGATACGGATGCTTTATCGCATCAAACTTCGCACCGGTTGCGATGTTGAATTACACGGGCCGCGCATTAAAGATGCTGCCATAGGCCAAAAGGATCTAGAAACGCTAAAGGCACCTGTTCAAGTACAACTTGGACGGGTGCCTTTTTTAGTGGGCGTTGAGGGACTCGAACCCCCGACCCTCTCCTTGTAAGGGAGATGCTCTAGCCAACTGAGCTAAACGCCCGAATGTTTCGGAGCCCACAGCATATAGGGGTCCTTGGCCAGCCCCTACATCGGCATGACGCCAGAGGGTACCCAACTGCCGTGTGCACCGTAAGGGACTCGTTGCGGCAAGTGAATAGTGGCTAGTGGTGGGGCGGTGAAATTCTGCGCGTCGAGAATTACAAGTCGTGACTTCTCAGTAGCGGTGTCGTGAACGATGGTCATTACATAGCCATCGTCTTCGGCACCATTGGTCGATGAGAGAGCAAACACCGGCTCTCCCCCGCGAGTTGTTTTACCAAGGTGATGTTCCCAGCATTGACCGGTTGACAAGTCGTACTTCCACAGTGATGACCCGTAAATGGGCTCTTCAGAGTTTCCTTCTCCACCTAATGACATGAGATATGCGAACTGTGCCTTCGAGCCGACGTACGCATCATTGACGCGACCAAAATCTCCCGGACGATCATCAACCATTTCTTCTGTGACTTTGCCCGAGACGGGGTCAATGGTCCATTTATATAGTCGGCCCACTTCGGCATAATCATCAGAGCTTGAACCAAATGCTTCATTTTGACGAGAGACATGGAGCACGATGTTGTCGCCATCGTCATATGCGTTTACAGAATGAAACACATAGCAAGGATCAATGTCAAACCATCGGGTGTCACTTCCCCGCCCATCGCGTGGCATGACACCAAGACGGGCGCCGGCATCACGATTGAACTTGAACGGAATTCCTGACGCAATCTCGCCGAGATCAAATTGCAATGGCAGATCCATAAAGATGACATTCTTTTCAGTAACGCTGAAATCGTGCATCATCACCATGTTTGGAACTTCAATAGGGTCGAGCTGTTTCAGTTTGCCGTCTGCACCAATTCGGATGTAGTGCACATATGGCGGCTGAAAAGAGAAATAACTAAACGCAAGCAAGTCTCCGGTGATGGGACAAATTTTTGGATGCGCTGTCATTGAACACGTCAACGCTCCATCGAAATTTTCATATCCAAGGGTCTGTAGGTTTCCGTCAATCTTAAATGGCCAGTGGCCTTCTTCAAGTGCAAGTAATGATCCGTTATGGGGCAACACGTGTGTATTGCCGGTGCCGCGCGCGAGTTCAGGAACACGGTCGTATGGAAGATTGCGAGCAGATGCAGAGCTCGGCGTATTGACGTATTGGTTGCGATACCACTCTGCACGTCCATCTCTGATGCGCACACCATGCAGCATTCCGTCTCCGAAGAACCAATGTGGCGATGAACCGGATGCAGGGTTCGGACCAGTGCGTACGTACAGTCCATCGAGTTCTGGCGGGATTGTTCCTTCGACACGAAGATCGGTGCTGGTGATTTCCACCTGCATTGGTTCCCAGTTGTTACGAAGGTGCCACGGTGTATGGGCGGAGTTTTCGGCGGTATCTAAACGGCTCATGGTACGAGCCTAATTCATCAATAAATCAGCCAGAACAGCTGAAGCACCTCGCCTATGGGACGGATGAAGAAGTACTTGTCGTTGGCGCAACCGTGCTTGTGGTTGTCGTAGTGGTCGTCGTAGTAGTTGTGGTTGTCGTAGTGGTCGTTGGCGCAACGGTGGTCGTTGTCGTTGGCGCGACCGTCGTGGTGGTGGTTGAGGTGGTGGTTGAGGTGGTGGTCGGAGGAGGGATTACGAAACCGTTTGCCCAGCCCCAACGAATATCCATTGGTGCTCCGAGCGGCATGCCGGCAGTGGCTGGAATTGCATCAAGTGCGCGACGCAATTGCGCCCATGCATCCCACGCTGAAATACCGGTTGTGGGGCAACCACCCTTGACTTGGGTGCACGCCGCAGTTTGAACAGTGAGCGCTGCAAGACGTAGTGGCATTTTCATCTCTAATGCTCGAGCAGCGAGAACTGCCCATTGCCTGGAGAGAGCGCCGCTCTTCGTATGAATTTGTGGCATTGCGTAGATGTTGGGACCAGCGTGTGCTGATACCCACAACACGTCATCAATTGTCCATCCGTTATTACAAGTGAGATCAGAACTGATTGATTGCGGGCAACCATCAGCAGATCCGAAGTTCCACAAGCGGGCATTAGTTGTACGAACGTAACCATCTACCCATGCACGCGCCTGACCTGGTGGCCCCCAGCCAGGTTCTAAGTCAACAGAACCTGAAACAACAGTTCGAGGGTCTGATTCTGCTTGGGCTGCTGCGACAAGTTTTGCCCATGCAATGCCACCCATATAGCCGTTGAATCGAGACACTGCGCCCGAGTTACTCGTGCCGATTGATACTTCCCAAGGTCCTGTGCCGCATTCTGCAAGACCAGTTGCCCACGCCGATGTTGTAGCGACTATTTGCTCTTTCGTAATTGTTTTGCCGAAACCAGTTGTGCCCGTGGCATTTTGTGAACCAAAAGACAATATGACGACTCCGCGAGGAACTTTCTTTGCTTGGTCACACGCAGCAGCACGAATTACTGGGACCGCAGTCTCGATGGGCAAAACATCTTGACCACGCACATAACTTCCGATGGCTACTACCCACTCACGTGAATTTGATGCAGGAACGGCGGCGGGATACCACACTTGCTCAGTTCCGGAAACTTCAACCTTGCCCGGTACCGAATGTGGGACGGGTGTGCGAACGCAGCCCTTTGCACAACGAAGTGCGTTAGGTGAAAAAGCGTCGACTGTAACTTTCGTCCCCTTTGAATTCTTGTTCTTGGTTGACAACGCTACGACCATGACAGTGTTGACTGTTTTTGCCCGCGTCATCACCACTGCACGGCGAATGGTCTTTGGGGCGTACTGATCAACAATGCGGGAGCGTTTGCCGTTTACATACACAGCGACTTTGCCGTTCTTTGGCCCAGCAGTAAACCACATAGCAAACGACTTGCCTTTTACGGTGAAGGACAATGCAGCACCCGTAGTAGATGTAGTCCAGACGTTGCCGCCATACGCAACTTTGATGGGCGCTTTAGTCCACGGGGCAGAAACTGTTATGGCATTGGCCGATGCTGAAGTCATGATGCCCGCAAGAAGGACTGCCACTACTGCCAGTGCGCGCTTTGGAAAATGCATAACTCCACCGTACTTGCCTGATTTTCAGTTCCGCCGTCACCTCAGCAAACCCTGCACCTATAGAGCCAGAAGTGTGTGCTCGGTTAGAGTTGGTCATGGCTTCTCAAGCATTTACTAATGACCGTAAACATGTTTTTCACTCATGGTCAGCACAATCCCAAATTTCACCTCTCGTAGTAGCGCGCACCGAAGGGTCGTGCTTTTGGGACGAAGATGGAAAGCGATATCTCGATTTCTCGAGTCAATTGATCAA
>CAMDLK010000035.1 GCA_945901725.1 Bifidobacterium breve
GCCGACGTTGACGGAAGCCACATTCGTACATTGCTTCTTACATTCTTCTATCGCCAGATGAAACCAATGGTTGAAGCGGGCTACATCTACATTGCACAACCACCGTTGTATTCAACGGAAGTTGGCAAAGAAAAGGTGTACCTGAAAGACGATCAGGCAAAGGCTGCATTCCTTGCTGAAAAACCCGGACACAAAAAAGAGTTCCAACGCCTCAAGGGTTTAGGTGAAATGGACTGGGAAGAATTGAAGAGCACCACCATGGATTCCATGACACGCACCTTGTTGCAAGTCACCGTGGAAGAAGCAGCAATCGCAGACGAAACCGTCAGTGTGCTCATGGGTGACGACGTTGACAGTCGTAAACAATTCATCATTACCAACGCGCGTGACGTGCGAAACCTCGACTTCTAATTTCGGTAGGGCCTGACTATGAGTGACAATCCAAACCTGTTTGATCAAATCCAACCAGTACCACTGCAAGATGAAATGGAACGTTCGTTCCTTGACTACTCAATGTCAGTCATCATGTCGCGCGCACTGCCAGACGTACGCGACGGCTTAAAGCCAGTTCACCGCCGCATTATTTGGGACATGGAACAACAGGGCTTTCGTCCTGACCGACCATTCGTTAAGTGCGCCCGTGTAACGGGTGACACCATGGCGCGTTATCACCCACACGGTGACGGCGCTATTTACGATGCGTTAGTACGAATGGCTCAGCCATTCTCATTGCGTCATCCACTTATTGACTTCCACGGAAACTATGGCTCGCCAGACTTTGGTCCGGCTGCTGCGCGTTACACCGAAGCACGTTTGCATTCATTAGCAATGCGTTTGCTCGACGGCATCGACGAAAACACAGTCGACATGATTCCGAACTACGACGGAACATCAGAAGAACCACAAGTACTTCCTGCACGTTTCCCGAACCTTTTGGTGAACGGAAGCCAAGGTATTGCTGTCGGAATGGCAACGTCTATTCCGCCACACAACTTGGGCGAAGTCATTGATGCAACCATGCATCTCATTGATAATCCCGAAGCAACTCCTGATGACCTCATGAACTTTGTAAAGGGTCCAGACTTCCCATCGGGCGGAAACATTCTTGGTCGCGCCGGAATCATGGACGCGTATCGCACAGGTCGCGGAAGCGTCAAGACTCGCGCCAAAGCAGTTATTGAAGAAAACCGTCAAGGTCGTATGGAAATTCAAGTCACTGAACTTCCGTACCAAACAAGTTGTTCATCAATTGCTGCTCGCATCGTTGAACTTGTTGATGGTGGTCAACTTGACGGCATTGCAGACGTAAACGACGCATCAGCCGGCGGAAAAACAAGCCTTGTTATTTTGTTGAAGCGCGATGCAAATGCAAACGTTGTTCTCAACAACCTGTTCAAACTCACATCGTTACAAAGCAGTTTCCCCGTGAACATGGTTGCATTGGTCGACGGCGTGCCTCGTACCATCAACTTGGCTGATGCACTCAATGGTTACGTGCGTCACCAACTTGAAGTTGTTACTCGTCGTACACAGTTCCGTCTCGATAAGGCTCGCGATCGTGGTCACATTCTTGAAGGCCGCCTGAAGGCCCTCAATGTCATCGACAAGATCATCAAGCTGATTCGCGAGAGCGAAGACCCAACAGCAGCAAAAACTGCATTGATGGCTGCACCGTACGAGTTCTCCGAGCGCCAGGCAGTCGACATTCTCGACATGCAATTGCGTCAACTCACACGTTTGTCACGCATCGACTTGGAAAAAGAACTTGCAGATGTTCAATCACGCATCGCAGAGTACGAATCAATCCTTGCGTCAGACGAGAAATTGCGCAATGTCATCAAAGATGAACTCATTGATGTTCGCAAAACATTCGCAACTGACCGTGTGTGCCACATCATCAACGACAGTGGCGAAATGGCGCTTGAAGATCTTGTCGACGACAAAGAACTTGTAATCGTTATGACCAACGCTCAATACGTCAAGGCTGTTCCCGCAGCGCAGTTCCGTGCTCAGGCACGTGGCGGTCGCGGCGTAAAGGGTGCAACGTTGAAAGAAGACGACCTGGTTCGTCGCGTTATCTTCACCACATCGCACGCATACCTGTTGTTCTTCTCGAACCGCGGCCGCGTGTACAAGTTGCGTGCAGCTGATATTCCAGAACGTGAACGTTCCGCAAAGGGAATCCCCATTGTCAACTTGTTGCCAATGCAGCCAGGCGAAATCGTTCAAGCAATTATTGACACGCGCGAATTCCCAGGCGAGCGCTTCTTGTTCTTCGTAACGAAGTCTGGTCAAGTCAAAAAGACTGCATTCGATGCATACAACTCAAGCCGTCGTGATGGTCTCATCGCGCTTGGTCTGAAAGATGACGATGAACTCGTACGCGTGATCGAAACATCAGGCGACGACGACATCTTCATTGCTAGCCGCAGCGGCCAAGTCATTCGCTTTAGTGAAAACGAAGTGCGTCCAATGGGTCGCGCAGCAGCTGGTGTGCGCGGTATGCGCATGAAGGCAGGCGACGAAGTGGTGTCAGCTGACCCAGGCCGTGGTGACGATGCATTGCTCATCGTTACCGATGCTGGGTATGCAAAGCGCACACAGATTGTTCACTTCCCACGTAAGGGCCGCGGAACTCAAGGCGTCATCGGCGTCAAGGTCACTGGCAAGAAGGGCAAAGTTGTTGCCGCATTCATGGTGGGTCTTGAAGACGAAATCGTTGCAATCGCATCAAACGGAGTCACAATCCGTACCGAGGTCAAGCAGATCTCCAGTCAAGGTCGCACAGCAACAGGTGTGCGTCTTATGAACCTTGACGACGGAGCAGTAGTTGCCTCGGTTGCGCCAATCCTCTCCACAGACGAGGACTAACTCCTCACGCGGAAGCGTGACCATCTTGTCTTTATGGTGGTGGGCCATCACCGCGGTCGGCGTTATGTGCATTCTTGGCGTCACGTCTCGATACAGCGACATCGCGACTGCGCAGAACAATGCCGACGCAGTTGCGCTTGCCTACGTATCTAGAGATCTGGCATCGGCACAGAAACTTGCAGACGCTTTGCATGTCATCATCGAACAAATGACCACTGACGGGCCCGTTGTCACGGTCATAATCCGCAGCGGATCACTAACAGCTACTTCCTCTGCAACATCAGGGTAGATGTTCTAAATCATCCACGCGAGGGGCGTTGAGTAATTTCAAGAACTCGCTTCATTCTGGCGGAAACTCGATCTGTTCCATAGTTGATCCTGCGCAGTTCGAGGGCATGTTGAAGTCGGGCCTCACGGGTCTGGGATAACCAGAATTCTTTGTCGGAAATGGCGGCGTCGTGGTGTGATGTCGCTATTTCAATTGTCTTCTTCATCACTCCAACATTCTACCTGTGGGGTGGGATGCCATTGTCGGGAAAGAGTTTGCACCCATGATCAGGCCTTGACCTAGGTCGCACTGCCATAGTCAATACACTCGAAGAGTGCCTACGAATTCAGAATCAGTGACTCAGCGCCATCGCGTGCGCAAGGTCACCCGTGTCATCAGAGATGTTGATGCGTGGAGCGTGTTCAAAGTGGCCGTTGTATTTCACGCCGCCCTGTACATCGTGGTGCTCATCACTGGCTTCCTGCTGTGGAACGTTGGCTCGGCCACGGGCACCATCGACAATGTTGAGCAGTTTCTGGCCTCGTTCGGATGGGATTCCTTTACCTTCCAAGGGGCAGCCCTCTTTCGGGCCTTGGCGTTCTTGGGTCTCTTTGGCATCGCCCTTGGCGCCGGAATATGGGTTTTGGGGGCCGTTGTCTTCAATTTGATCACCGAATTGGTGGGCGGAATCAGGGTCACAGTGCTGGAAGAAGAAGTGGTGGCCCGCACGGTTGAGCCTGACCATACCCAAAGGTAGAGTGAGCAGTCCCATACGGGGCTATAGCTCAGTCGGTTAGAGCGCATCCCTGATAAGGATGAGGTCACAAGTTCGATTCTTGTTAGCCCCACCACAAAGAAGGAGTACTTCGTGAAATTCATACGCCAAGTACTCCTCGCCATCTCCATCGGCGGCATCGTGGCAACTGTGTTGCGTACACGCGGAAAAAGCCCCGAAGCTCCGTCCCAAGGCGGGTGGCGCGAGGTCACCCCTCAGCGCTAATCACCATGAGCACTCCCGCAGATTTCGAGATCGGGATTATTGGTTCTGGAGTTGTGGGCACGCGCGCTGCGGCCCAACTTCATACGCTTGGCTTGCGACCACGCATCGCCCCTTTGCGTCATGCGACGGACTTGTTTGATTGCAATGTCGTTGTACTTGCTCATGGCGCACCGCATTCGGCTCTCGCTGCAACATTTGTTGCACAAGGCATCGCAGTTGTTTCAGTCAGCGACAACTTGGCAGACGTGTTGGCTCTGCTCGATATTCAAGACAGAGCGTTAGCGCGCAAAGTGCCAGTCATCATCGGCGCTGCATGTTCGCCTGGCATGACCGGGCTATTAGTTCATCACATCACGCGCGCCTTTGAATCAATCGATGAAGTACACGTTGCTGTGCACGGAACAGGCGGGCCGCAATGTGCTCGCCAACACCATGACAGTTTGGCCGGTGTGTCTATTGGTTGGCATGAAGGCGAATGGTTACAACGCCCTGCAGGTAGCGGCCGCGAACTGTGTTGGTTTCCAGACCCTGTTGGTGCACGCGATTGCTACCGTTTCGCAAGCCCAGAGCCTGTATTGCTGCAACGTATTGCACCAACGTTGCAACGCATCACTGCACGAGTATCGGCAACACGCCGCGACCGTTTAACTGCGCGACTACCCATGTTGGCGCCTCCACACGCAGAGGGAACCCTTGGTGGACTCCGCGTTGAAGTGCGCGGTGTACGTAATGGCATGCGCCACGTTGAAATCGTTGGCATTGCTGAACGTGTTGCCACAATCACAGGGTCAGTTGCGGCACAAGCGGCACGCGCGTTGATGAATGGCAGTGTTCCGCCAGGAGTACACAACTTGGGACAAGACGAACTTCCGAACGATTACATTTTGGACGGCGTGCTGGATAGCGGCACGATCTTGCATCAATTCGTCGGCCGGTAGCCGTCGTTGATTCTCACTCATTCTCGATAGCGTCAGACACATGGCAACGCACCAACACGCAGCAGATTCTGTGGCGGCTGACGATGTTGCGCACCATGTAGCCACGAAGCTTGCCGAGATTGGCCAACGCTTTACATCGGGCAGGCGAGACATTGTGGCTGCCTTGTCCGGCGCGGATCGTCCGTTATCGATTCCTGAAATCTTGAAGAGCACCACCGGTCTTGCACAATCATCGGCCTACCGCAATTTGTCGGTGTTGGAAAATGCTGGCGTGGTTATTCGTGTGATCACAACTGATGAGTGGGCGCGCTACGAACTCAGCGAAGCAATCATGGGCCATCACCATCACATGGTGTGCAGTGTGTGTGGAGCAGTTGCAGATGTGAGAGTTCCAGACGATATTGAACACATGCTTGACGAAGCATTAGAAGCTGTTGCACAACGCGCAGGTTTTTCAATGGTTCACCATCGACTTGACGTAGTAGGAGTATGTGAAACATGCCGGTAAGAAATTCAGCAGCGGGTGAAGCCCCTTTCGTGTTACCAGGAAAGATTGTCGACGTACCTGGTCGCGGCGAAATGTTTGTACGTCATCATCAACACTCAGACGTGTCTGCGCCAACCTTGTTGTTGTTGCACGGCTGGACTGCTTCGTGTGACTCGCAGTTTTTTGCTGCATACGAAGAACTGTCTCGCCATTTTTCAATCATTGGTGTAGACCACCGTGGCCACGGCAGAGGATTACGTCCAAGTGTCCCGGTGACATTGGAAGATTGTGCAGATGATGCAGCCGCAGTGGCCAAAGAACTCGGCGCTGCGTCTGTAATTACAGTCGGATACTCCATGGGTGGCCCCATCAGTTTGCTGACAGCGCAACGTCACCCGGAACTAGTTGAGGGCATGGTGTTGCAGGCAACTGCGCTTGAGTGGAGCGGAACGCGTAAAGAGAAAAACAGAATGCGATTCATTGGGCCAATGGCGCACTTCATTAGCCGCCCTCGAGTTCTTCGCTTCTTTTTCAACCGCACATTGCCACGTGGGCACGAAACCCGCCGTTATGTGTTATGGATGATTGCAGAGAACCGCCGCAATGATCCGTGGATGATTGCTGAAGCAGGTCGAGGTATTGCGACGTTTGATGCGCGTGGCTTCGCGAGCACATTACGCAAACCATCAAGCTTTGTTTTCACTTTGCGCGACACCGTGGTGTTGCCACACAAACAACAGGCACTCGCCTCAGCTATGAATGCACAGATTCTGGAACTAGATGGCGATCACATGGCACCAATTTTGATGCCGCGTGAATTCGCAGTGGCTACTCGCCAGGCTGTGGATCTGGTTGTTGCTGCAATACAGCAGCGTTGAGCTTCTCAAGCGCCTCAGTAATTGCATCAGTCTGCTCACGCAGATCTTCCATAGTGACAAGGTCTGCTAATACCAAACGCACACCAGCTAATTCGCGAGCCAAATACTCAGTATCTGCTTGAGTCCGTGCTGCCATGCTGCGGTCACGTTCAAGTTGTTCGTTGTCACGATCCTCTTGACGATTTTGCGCAAGCAAGATAAGAGGTGCGGCATATGAAGCCTGTAACGACAAAATAAGTGTGAGGAAGATAAACGGATAACCGTCGAACTGAAATGGTTCATAGATGTTGACAATGACCCAGGTAACAACCACGAACGACTGAATAACTAAGTAACGGCCCGTGCCCAAGAAACGTGCAATTGATTCACTGAATGAACCGAATGCATCGGGGTCATAGTGAATACCAACGCGACGCCGCTGGCGTGGAGTTGTTAAATCGGTGCGGCGCTTCATGATGTAGCCGCCTGACGCCTGCGCTGTCTCCAGTCAGCTGGCAACATACGGTCAAGCACGTCGTCCACTGTGATTGCGCCCAACAAATGCCCGGCATCGTCACACACACCAACAGCAAGCAGGTTGTACGACGCTAAGAATTCTGCAACTTCATGGTCTGATTGGTTTGCAGTAACGGTTGGCTCTTTTGAAACGCAACGGCCTAGTTCAGTGCTTGGCGGTTCACGCAACAAACGCTGTAAGTGCACAACACCAAGGTATGAACCCGTCGGTGCTTTGAATGGCGGTTGTGTCACAAATACTTGTGCAGCAATTGATACGAGCCAATCAGGGTTACGCACTTGTGCCAATGCTTCAGCAACTGTTGCGTTAGCACCCATGATGATGATCTCGGGCGTCATCAACGCACCGGCCGTACCTGGCGCGTATGACAACAGTGAACGAACTACATCTGCGTCGTCGTCGTCCATGGCTTCCAACACGCGCGAACGCTGTTGTGCAGGCATCTCTGCCAACAAGTCGGCAAGGTCGTCGAACTGCATTTCTTCCAACACGTCAATGAGGCGATCCATGTCGAGGTTTGCAATCAGTGCAAGCTGTTCGCTCTCTGGCATTTCTTCCAGCAAGTCAGCAAGCCGATCGTCGTCCATTTCTTTTGCCAACAACTGACGTTGCGCAAATGGCAACGCACGCACAACGCCGGCCACATCGCTCGGGTGCATGTCACGAAGACGCGCCGCTTCGGCGGCCATTTCGGTCGCTGGCGCAAAGAGGCTGCTCGCTTCGGTCCAGTCGACCAAGCGGTACGTAGAGCGCCGGCCAAGAACCCCACGGCGGGTGAGGCGTACTTTTGAGACTTCCCAGCCCGATTCACGGGCGCCGACGGTAGGGCGCAGGGCAACATCGCTGATCGACTCCCCATTGAGGCGCTTATCGATGATGTCGCGGCCAAGCATGTGCTCGCCCTGGCGAGGCTTGAAGGGGTTCAGGTCCACGTCCCAACTGCGCAGGCGGGCGCCTTCGGTGTCAAGGGACTGAATGCGGTTGGCATTCACAAAAATGCGTCGTCGCTGGCTGGTAGCCACAAAACCGGTGACCCGCGGGGCATCGCCGCTACGGCCAGGAACCACCACAATGTCGTCAATACGGCCAATTGCAGCCCCGCCCGCATCGAGAAGGGGTAAGCGCATGATTCGAAATGCATAGATCAGGTCGCTTGCCATGCAGCAAGGGTACCCCTCTGCCCACACGGAAGGTGGGTGATTTGTCTTGTCTCTTGGCCTTCTCCCGATAACCTGACCGAGCCGTAAATACGGGGACGTAGCTCAATTGGTAGAGCGCCTGCTTTGCAAGCAGGAGGTCGTGGGTTCGATTCCCATCGTCTCCACCATTCGCCTTGCCGTTACCCTTCACCCTCTGTGAATCCGTCTGCCGTTCTCCTAATTTCTTGTCCCGACCAGCCGGGCATCGTGGCAGCTGTCGCCACATGGGTTGGCTCTGTTGGCGGCAACATCGTGCACGCAGAACAACACACTGACGTTTCTGATGCCATGTTTTTTCAGCGCGTTGAATTCACACACGCCGGCACAACACCTATTGCAGCTCTTGCTGCAGGGTTTGCACCTGTTGCATCGCATTGGAATATGTCGTTCACACTTGATGCACTTCCGTGGAAACCGCGCACCGCAATCTTGTGTTCCAAACAATTGCATTGCGCAGCAGACTTATTAGCGCGCACAACATACGGCGATCTTGGTCTTGATATTGCAGCAGTGATTTCGAATCATGCAGATGCACAATCACTTGCAACATCGTTCAACTTGCCGTTCCATCACGTTGCAGTGGGCAACAGTGCCACCGCGCGCGCAGAACAAGAAACACAACTTGGTGAGTTATTGCAATCACTCAACCTTGACCTTGTAATTCTTGCGCGCTACATGTTGGTAATGCCACCATCACTTGTCGCACCGTGGACCGGCCGCATGATCAACATTCACCATTCGTTCCTGCCAGCGTTCATTGGTGCAAACCCGTATCGCCAAGCACATGATCGTGGAGTAAAAGTCATCGGAGCCACCGCGCATTACGTCAGTGATGTTTTAGATGAAGGCCCAATCATTGCTCAAGACGTTGCGCACATTTCTCACCGTGATGACGTGGCTGAACTCACGCGCCAAGGTCGCGACCTTGAAACAGTTGTTCTCGCACGTGCCGTACGGGCGCATGTGGAACATCGCGTGTTGACATTCGGCAACCGCACTGTTGTCTTTGGCTAAGCCTCGCTACTTTGCGGGCACTATCGAGAGCAGCATGCGGGTCAGCAATGCACGCCATGCTTCAGGGTCTGGCATGTATTCGCCATACACGTTCGACAACGCAGTGCCAAGTGGAATTACTTCCAACATGAACGCCAATGCTTTGTCGTCAACAGCTGGGTCAACAAGGCCGTCCAGTTTGGCTTGTTGCACTGTGGCCACGATCTCAGACGAAAGACGAGCCTCGGCATCGGTCAAGCGCTGCAGTAAATCTGGGTTGTGGCGAGCGGCAACTAGGGCATCCATGCGATCAAGCCGGAACTCATTGCGCAGGGAGCTGTGCGGATTACAAAAGTCATCAACCAGAATCTTTAGTACTGCGTCGAGGTCGCCGTCTTTGCTCACAATGCGGGACAAGTTCGCCACGTCAGATTCGATGTGTGCGAGGAATTGTGATTCACGAACGGCAGCAATAAGTCCGTCGCGGTCTTTGTAGTAGTGGTACAGCAACCCGATTGCCACATTGCACCGGGCAGCTAAATCAGTGACACGAAACGCGTTGTCACCGCTCTCCTCAATCATGGCCCTGGCCTCGGTAAGAATCAGATCTGCTGTCTCACGGCCATTACTCACGCTTCCCACAATACGACTTCTGTAGTGACTTTGTCGTTCTGCAGAGAATCGTTCGTATCCTCATCGAGTGGAAACAATTGTCATCATCGGTGCGTCACTCGCTGGCATTCGTGCAGCAGAGACCTTGCGCTCGAATGGATTTGCCGGAGCCCTCACCATCATCGGTGCAGAAGCGCACATGCCGTACGACAGGCCACCGTTGTCAAAGAACTTCTTGGCAGGCGATTGGGATGCAGAACGTATTGCGTTGCGCAAAGAAGACGACTTGTACTCATTGAACATCAATTGGATGCTCGGGCAACCAGCGACATCTCTGAACACTGATGCGTCAATTGTCACACTGGCCGATGGTTCACAGGTTTCGTACGACGGCCTCATCATTGCAACGGGTGGCCTTGTGCGTCGATTACCGAACCAGCCGAACATTGCAGGCGTTCATGTGTTGCGCACACTTGATGATGCAGCAGCATTGCGCGACGAACTAGTCGAAGGTGCTCGCGTAGTTGTTATTGGCGCTGGGTTCATTGGTTTAGAAGCAGCAGCCACTGCCACCAAGCGCGGTGCAAAAGTTACGGTGCTTGAAGGCTTAGACGCTCCACTGATTCGTGCGCTCGGCCCAGAGATGGGAGCCGCAATCGGTGCTGTGCATGAACGCAATGGCGTCGCTATTCACTGCGGAGTACAAGTTGCATCAATCAATGGCAAAGCAAAAGTCACCGGAGTCACTTTGACAAACGGCGAAACTATTGAAGCTGATGTTGTCATTGTGGGAATCGGTGTGGCACCAGCAACGCAGTGGTGCAGCGAAAGCGGTCTCACCATTGACGACGGCATCGTGTGCGATGCAAACCTGAATGCCGGTCCGGCAAACGTTTTCGTTGCGGGTGATGTTCTGCGTTGGCCAAACGGCATGTTCAAAGACATTGAACCAACCATGCGTGTTGAACACTGGACCAATGCAGCGGAACAAGGTGCAGTAGCTGCCCAAAACCTTGTGGCAACTTTGCGCAACGAACCAATGCAGCCGTATTCTGCTGTTCCATTTTTCTGGAGCGACCAATTCGATGCTCGCATTCAGTTTCTTGGCCGCGCATTTGCAACGTCCACTGTTGATGTAGTTGCCGGAAGTGTTGCTGATGGCAGATGGTGCGCCATGTTCAGCACTAATGATCGACTTACCGGTGTTCTCGGAGTCAGCATGCCAAAACTGGTGATGCCAAGCCGTGCAATGTTGTCTACATATACGTCTCGCTACGACGCACTGCAACACTTCGCAACCGTGGTGGCTGCTCAAAATAAGTAAGTTGTAGTCATGGCATTGCCCGACGCAGACCGACTTGATGCATGGCGGTCATTTCTCACGGCTCATGCTGCAATGAACAAGATGCTGTCTCGTGCGTTGGAAGAAGACGAAGGCCTGCAACTGCCCTGGTTTGAAATTCTTGATGCCTTGGCCATGAGCGAAGAAAAGTCATTGCGCTTCAATGAGCTAGCCGAACGCGTGATGACGCACCCATCCAGTCTTTCGCGCCAAATCGACAAACTGGAAGACAAGCGATATGTGGCACGCGAGAAGTCAGTGGCAGATGATGGTCGTGCAATAGTGCTTGTGCTCACGCCCATTGGTCATGATGTCTGGAAATCCGCCAGCACCACCTACTACCGCATTGTGCGTCGGGAGTTCACCAGCTGGCTCACGGAAACTGACGTTGTGGCATTGCACCGGGTATTTAGCAAGGTTCTTGAAGCCGATTGAAAATAGGTCACAGTCTCCGACTTTGGTGAAAGTGCGTGTAGCGGTAAGACTTTGAGTGTCATTCCCGACACCGAAAGGCCACTATGCAAAACGCAGTCATCGTTGACACACTTCGTACACCATTAGGAAAAAGAAACGGTCGCCTCAAAGATTGGCACCCAGTAGATCTCGCCGGTGTTGCATTGCGCGAACTTGTCGCACGCACCGGCATTGACCCCACACAAATCGACGACGTCATCATGGGCTGCGTTATGCAAGTGGGCGAGCAGAGCCTCAACATCGCACGTAACGCAGTTCTTGCTGCTGGTTTGCCAGAGACAATTCCTGGCACCACCGTTGACCGCCAGTGCGGTTCCAGCCAGCAAGCTGCACACTTTGCAGCTCAAGGCGTTATGGCCGGCGCATACGACATCGTTATTGCAGCAGGTGTTGAAGTGATGACACGCGTTCCAATGGGTTCTGCAGTTGCTGATGGCAAGTACGGATATCCGTTTGGCCCAATGGTCAGTGCGCGCTACGCACCAGATGGCGGTTTGGTTCCACAGGGCATCAGCGCAGAAATGATTGCTGACAAGTGGAGCATCACCCGCGAAGACATGGACCGTTTCGCAGCACGTTCGCAGGCATATGCAGCACGCGCAACAGCAGAGGGTCGCTTTGAACGCGAGATTTTGCCAGTGCTCGACTCTGAGGGAATCCTCATGACAACAGACGAAGGCATCCGCGATTCCCCGTACGAAAAATTGCAAACGTTGAAGCCAGCATTCCGTAGTGAAGAAGAAGGCGGCCGTGTAACTGCCGGTAACTCAAGCCAAATCACAGACGGCGCATCAGCAATGTTGATCATGAGCGAAGAGAAGTGCCGTTCACTTGGACTTACACCACGCGCCCGTTTCGTGAATTTTGGTCTTGCAGGCGACAACCCGCAACTCATGCTCACAGCCCCAATTCCTGCAACACAAAAGGCATTGCAGCGCGCCGGCCTCACCATGGCAGACATGGACCTCACCGAAATCAACGAAGCGTTTGCCTCAGTTGTTCTTGCGTGGGAAAAGGAATTGCACCCAGACATGAACAAGGTCAACGTCAACGGCGGCGCTATTGCTCTTGGTCACCCACTCGGTGCCAGCGGTACTCGCCTCATGACCACATTGTTGAACGAGCTTGAGCGCACCGGTGGTCGATACGGCTTGCAGACAATGTGCGAAGGTGGCGGCATGGCAAACGCCACCATCATCGAACGCCTGGGCTAAGCCCTGAACATTACGCTGGGAGCCATGCCCACATTCTCAGCCATCGTCTGGTTCGCCTTTGGCTTACTGATAATGCGCTACGTCTGGAAGTTTGGGTTCGGCATGTTGAAGTCAATGACCTCAACGTTGCCAGAACCTCCACCCTCTGGTGAGATGCGCCGTATCAACGTGCGTTATCGCTGCAGTGTGTGTGGTGTGGAAATACGAATGGTGATGGCACCTGATGAAGATCCGCCACCGCCACGCCATTGCCTGGAAGACATGGACCTGGTCGCCCCGATCGAATAACTAGCGGGCTTTAGCCGAGCAGCTTTTTCATTTCAAGAATCTCAGAGTCCTGCACGGTTGCAACCAAATTCGCAAGTGCCTTCACCGCTGAATCTTTTCCATCTTTCAACACGTCTTTAGCCATTTCAATGGCGCCTTCATGGTGTTCAATCATGCCGTTCATCCATTCGCGGTCAAACTCTGCGCCACGCAATGATGACAATTTTTTGATGTCATCAGCGCTCAACATTCCGCTCATCATGTCGCTGTGATCCATTGACGAATCAGGGGTGAGGCGCTCTTTCCACGACGTGAGAAAGGCCTTCATTTTTGTGATCTCAGGATCTTGTGCATTCTTGATGCGTGTCGCCAATGACTTCACAGCGTCGCTTGCGCCAACTAGGGGATCAAGCGCAATGTCAGCCATTTCAATTGCTTGTTCATGATGAGGAATCATCATCTGTGCAAACATGACGTCATCGTCATTGAAGCCAATCGCATCTTTTGCTGCGTCAACAGCCTTGTCGGCAGCATCGGATACGGACGAGCCGCCGCAACCTGCAAGCAATGCAAGAGCAGTAAAGCCAGAGAGAAGAATTCGAGTTGATTTCATTGGGTTCCTTTGTTGTATTTCAGTGTGGGGTTGTAGGGATAAGAACAATTAGTCAAAAGATGATGTCACAAGAAAAGCCGTCACAAGCATCACCAAGCCACCATTAACGATTTCTGTGATACTTGCCCTGCGCAGCAATGCCACACGACCCGCAAAGGCTTCATCATTGTCAGGCATCTTGCGCAACAAGCGCCGACGGTTGATATCACCAATCTTGAGCATGAGGGCCACCAGTACAAGCTTCAACAGCAACCAGCGCCCGTGATTTTGTGTGAACAACGTAAGCAAATTGCCGTGTAAGCGCAGTGTCTGAATAACGCCAGTGGCCACCATTGCGATCACTGCATACTTGGCCATGTCGCCGAACCGTCGGAATGCATCGAAACTTTCTGCAGGCTGCAATAACGGAATCACAAAGAGAACAAAAATCATTAACCCACCAAGCCACGCTGCCGTAGCAGCAGTATGAATTACTCCGGCCGGTACTCCTAATACTGGCCAAGCCATCGAGCGTGAATGACTTGTGTAGGCAAGTGACACAAGGTACATGACACCTAAGGCCATCATTGGTGGTGCAATCAAAACAGGTGACGTTGCATGTTTGGCGCGCACAATTCCCGCTAACAAAACGGCGGCTGAAAGGAAGCGGACAAAGTACATCGAGCCGGCTGTTGTATCGAACGCTTCCAACATGTGAAAGACAGATGACGCCACACCGAAGTCACGAGAGTCATCAAGAAAGATCAAGGTTTGCGCTAGTGACACCGCAGTCAACATTGCACTTGAAGCAAGCAATGTCTCTCGTGCTCGCGACGCACTAAAAACTCCTTGGGCAACGAACAATTCTGTGAATAACAGACCGCCCACAAGTAGCAACGCTGCATACCCAAAGGCACGAAGGCCCCATCGCACAGGCTCTGACGTCACTGCGTTATCGGTCAATACTTCTGTCGGCATCACTACGTCTGATACTTCCGCGCCCCCCGTTTCAGGCCCAGCCACGACGGTTGTTGTCGTAACACCCGCAACACTCACCGTAAAACTGACACGCTCTGTTATCACATGACCATCGGCGCCCACCAGACGCCAGCGACCTGTCATTGCACCATTCAGGTCTGGCGGCAATGCGAACAAGATTTCCTTTTTGCTGACGCCATACGTAGGTGCGGGCAACGCAGTTCGCACGCCACTCGCGGCAACTAATTCCGCCGAGGCGCTATCGAGGGGGACATCCTTGGTGAAGGTCAAAGCCCACGAGGTAGGAACCTCTGTCAACACGGCGCCGGCGGCCGGAATACTGGTGGCAAGAGCATTATGAGCACTTGCGGGTTGGGCACCGAAACCCGCAAAGGACAGAGCCATCAAAAGCCCTAGTCCGAGAAATCTGGCCCCGCGTTTGGCTCGAACAGGGAGAGTTCTCATAGGTCCCAAGCGTAAGGCAGAACTAACTCCGCCTGTGGGCAGTTGCGTAATACACAGCATCTTGTCCACAATCTGTGGATAAACACGGGAAAACTACATCGATGTAACTGTGATAGGGCTATGCCCTGTGGGCAGTACCGCCGGGTACTAGTGGTATTTCGTGGCTGTGTACAAACCACCAAGTAGCGAAGCAAGACCCGCTGCTAAGTACCAGTTACTGCGTCCACCGGGCACGAAACCCAAGTAATAGAACAAAATTACAAGGGCACCAAGGCCCAGCAGAACGAACATCAACACGGGCACCCAGGGCGCACTGTGCTTTTCATACACCGGAACAGGTGGGGTGTATCGGCTGCTTGCGTTGACCGAAGGGTCGTGATGACCGGAATGCTGCTCGGACTTGTTTCCGCCTTTCGGGGTTACGCGTCCGCCTTTTTTCTTCTTAGTTGCCACGACGCAAGTGTAGAACGCCAGCGCCCACAGTCACGCACGCACAATTCGTTTCACAAAAGGGTCATTCACACGGCAGGCTTATGGAATGGCACGAATCCTGGTGATCGACAGTTACGACAGCTTCGTGTACAACATCGTCCAATATCTGGGCGAACTTGGTGCCGAGCCAATCGTCGTTCGCAACGACCAGATCTCCGTTGCTGAAGCCATTGCTCTTGAACCGGACGGTGTGTTGTTGTCGCCAGGCCCTGGCCGCCCGGAAGACGCCGGAATTATCTGCGACGCCATTTCTGCCTTCGCAGGTTCAGTGCCTGTGTTCGGTGTGTGTTTAGGTCATCAAGCAATTGGTCATGTGTATGGCGGCAATGTTGTGCGCGCACCAGAACTGATGCACGGAAAAACTTCGTTCATCACACACAACAACACCGGCGTGTTTGAAGGTGTGCCTTCACCACTTGAAGCAACGCGTTATCACTCACTCGTTATCGACGCAGCAACAATGCCAGAACATTTGTTAGTGACTGCACAAACATCTGATGGAATTGTCATGGGCGTTCGCCATCGTGATTTCGATGTTGAA
This sequence comes from Bifidobacterium breve, assembly GCA_945901725.1. Taxonomy (GTDB): domain Bacteria; phylum Actinomycetota; class Acidimicrobiia; order Acidimicrobiales; family Ilumatobacteraceae; genus UBA2093. The sequence goes on from CAMDLK010000035.1 coordinate 16,129, forward strand.
GGCGTGCAGTTTCACCCCGAAAGCATCTTGACTGCATCAGGCCACGACCTGTTGCGCAACTTCCTTCGTCGCTGCGGCTAAGCCTGCCAAACTGCTGGTCGGCCAGCACACATCCAGGTATGTCACTTGCATTTACCCTCCGCCGAAGTCAGACTGGCGATATGTCGCGTATCTCGATTCGAAATCTTCCCCCTGAAATCCGCAACGTATTGAAACATCGTGCTGCAATGTCAGGAGTGACTCTTGAGCAGTATGTTTCGCAAATCATTACTGAAGCTGCCAGCACATTGACCTGGGAAGAAGCTTTCGAACAAACTGCAGATCTTCGAAAGACTTCACTTCCAAACGATTTTGTTCTCACCGCAATTGGAGACGCCAGAGATCACCGTGATTGTGATTGACGCTTCAATTTTGGCGAATGCACTTATCGACCCAAGTTCAACCGGACAAAAAACTCGCGATGCCTTAACTGGGCAACGAAACATATGTGCACCAGACTGCATTGATGTAGAGACATATTCAGTTTTTCGAAAGTTGTGGCTAAGAAAAATTCTTTCTGACGACGAATTTCACCAAGCTGTCCGAGTTCTTAGTGAATTGTCCTTGCAGAGATACAAGAGCAGACATCTCCTGAGTCGGGCTTACACACACCGCCACAACGTAGGTGCATATGACGCCGCATACGTTGCCCTTGCAGAAGAACTCGAATGTGCGTTATTGACAGCGGATATTCGATTGTCCATGGCGCCAAATCTCAATTGCGAAGTTTTAGTGGTCGCCTAATCTTTTGCGAGTGCGTCAAGAATTTCTTTGTCACGTTCGACGAGTTCTTTTGCACGTGACACAAAACTGGTTTCAACAGCCCCACGATTGTTGAAGCGCTCGATGTATTCACGAATCGCTTGTCGTGCGGCATCCTGCGTAGAGATTCCAAGGTAAGAGGCACAGGCTTCAAGACCTCTTTGTTCCTCGGCGGTAAGTTGCAACGTCATAACCGCACCCTAATGGGGGGAGGGGTCAGCCGGCAGGGGCGACAGTGACTGCGGTATCGCGGCCAACCGTCAGCACCACGGCTGAACCGGGGTTCACCATGCTGGCTGCGGCAGTGTCTTGAGCAATTACTTTGCCCACGTTCGCATTGCCAGCAGCAAGGTCGACATATTCAATAGTGGCTGTAAGCCCCAACTTGGTCAGTGCGGCAACTGCAGCAGCTTCGGTCTGACCCTTCACGTTCGGCATCGCAACTGGTGCTGGTCCGCTTGAAACAAAAATCGTTATTGGTGATGCAGCATCAACCAATGTGCCCTGAACAGGATCAGTACGAATAACGATGCCCTTTGCAACAGTTGCACTTGGCTCTGGAGTCACAGTGACAACAAACTTGTACGGCTCCGCAACAAGGAAAGTTTGTGCTGATTCTGTTGTCTGACCAATCACTACATTCGGTACTGCCAACTGGCCGGTTCCGCCAGACACATTCACCGTGACTGTTTGACCCTTTGCAAGTTTTGTCATACCGCCTGGTGTTTGCACTGCAACTTGACCAATTGCGTATGTCTTATCGATGACATCAGGACCCTTTGCAAATACAAAGCCAGCCCCTTCAACGGCAGCTTGAGCTGCTTCAGCAGTAAGACCAAGCAGTGCTGGAACATCAGCTTGCGCAACAGGGAATACCAATGTGATTGCTTCACCAGTTTTTGCAAGATCACCCGAAGCAGGAACTTGGCTAGCAACAATGTTCGTCGCATCACACACTGTTTCTGGGGGGTTGAAGGCAACAATGAACTTTGCTTCTTCCAACTTCAACTTGGCAACATCACACGTAACGCCTTTAACGTTCGGCACTGCAACACCAGATGAACCGCCAAGTGTGGAAATAAGGAAAATGATTCCGCCAAGAACGACAATGCCTGCAACTGCTGCGCCCACTACATAGCTGCGTTTGCTTGGTCGATCATCGTCGTAATCAGGCAATGTTTCAACAGGCGCCATCGTTGCTGGCATCACACTGGTGCGCGGCAACATTTGTGTTGATGCAGAGTCGCCTTCAACAGGCGCCATCATTGTCGTGGCCTGATCAAGATTCGCAGTACCAAGTGGTGCTTTGCCTGAACGAATACGCGCTTCATCAACTGCAAGAGTTGGCTCGCCATTCATGAACCGGCGCAAGTCATCGCGCAACTGCTCTGCGTTGTTGTAGCGCATGTCGGCATTCTTAGTCAGACATTTCGCAATGATTGCTTCAAGAGCCAACGGCACATCAGCAACCAAGTCACGCAAACGTGGCGCAGCTTCATTCACTTGCTTGTATGCAGTAGCAAGTGCAGAATCGCCAGCAAATGGTGGCTTTCCAGCGACAAGCTCATACAAAACAACGCCAAGCGAATACAAGTCTGAACGAAGGTCCAAGCCTTCGCCTTTTGCTTGCTCTGGTGAGAAATACGTTGCGGTGCCCATCACAGCGCCGTCTTGTGTCAGGCCACCTTCGTGCCCAGCATCAAGTGCGCGTGCAATACCGAAGTCCACAACTTTGATTGCGCCGTCTTCACCCAACAAAATGTTCGCGGGCTTAATGTCGCGGTGCACCACATTGTTGCGGTGCGCATATGCCAACGCATTAGCAATAGCTGCACCAACACCAGCAGCAGAAACAGATGTCATGCGGCCTTGGCGGCGCAACGCATCAGACAACGTGCGGCCCTTCACGAATTCCATAGCCATGAAATAGGTGTTGCCGGTTTGGCCCCAGTCGTAGACGCCCACGATGTTCGGGTGGTTCAGGCCAGCAACGCTCTGGGCCTCGCGGCGAAAGCGCTCGACAAAGTTCGGGTCAACGGCATGTTCCGGGAACAGCACCTTCACGGCCACATCGCGGTCGAGCAGCAGGTCGCGAGCCAGGAAGACATCGGCCATTCCGCCGCGACCGATACGCCGAGAAATCTCGTAGCGCTCGTTAATGACTTGGGGATTCTGGTTCGACATACGGCTAGTAGAGGTTACCCGTGCTGGCTATGGGGCTGTGGGCAGAGCCAACGCCGCATTCAACACTTCGCGGGCAACGGGGCCAGCCAAACGCCCACCAGTACTGGCGCTCACGGCATCATTCACGCCCTTGATAAATACTGAGATAACGAATCGCGGCGCCTCGGCTGGGGCAAAAGCGGTGATCCAGGCATGGGACCGTTGTTTTTCACCTTCCGCGTTCAATTGCGCTGTTCCGGTCTTTGCCGCCACGGAAACACCACCGTTCAATTGCAGGCAACACGCGGCGGTACCCGATTGCGCAACGCCAACCATCAGTTGCGTCATGGTTGCAGAGGTGGCAGGGGACATCGGGGTCTTCCATGCTTCTGGTGCCGTGGTGCTCATCACGGTGCCATTACGAGTGCGGGTCGAATCAATTACGTGCGGCTTCATCATCACGCCGCCGTTTGCCACA
>CAMDLK010000036.1 GCA_945901725.1 Bifidobacterium breve
TTGGCCAAGGTCGTGCCGTTGAACAATTGCAACACGCCGCCATCTCCCCCGTTCACGCATATCTTCTTGTAGGCACAGAAGGATGCGGTAAGGACGAAGCATCTCGCGCATTCGCAGCCATGTTGTTGTCAGGTTCCGACAATCCAAATGAACGCATCAATGAAATGGCGATGCGCGGCGCCCACCCTGATATTCATGAAGTGCGTCGCGATGGTGCATCAATTCTGAAAGATCAAGCAGAAGACATCATCAAGATTGCCTCAATCACGCCAAGCGAAAGTTCTCGCAAAGTCATCATCGTTCATGAGGTTCATCTCATGGCGCCAGCAACTGCCGCAATGCTTCTCAAGACAGTTGAAGAACCACCCTCTGGAGTTTTCTTCATCATGCTTACCGACCAAGTTGATGATTCGCTAGCCACTATTGCATCCCGTTGTCTTACAGTGCATTTCGGTCTACTCGAGAATGCAGACATTGAACAGGCCCTTATCAACTCGGGAGTTGCTCCGGCACTTGCTCATGCTGCAGCGCAATCATCCGCCGGAAGCATGTCGCGTGCAAAATTGCTTGCATCAGATCCACAACTTGCACAACGTCGTGATTTCTTTGCCAACATCCCACGCCGAATTGACGGTACTGGCGCAACTGTTGCCGCAATCGTTGAACAAATACTTGCGCTTATTGATGACGCAGTTGAACCTCTCAGCAATCAACATGCACAGGAAGTTGTCGACACTGAAAAGACTCTGGCGAAAATGGGCGTCAAACGTGGCGGAAAGAAGATGTTAGAAGATCGTCACAAACGTGAGATCCGTCGTTACCGCACAGACGAACTTCGTTCAGGCCTCACTGCTATCGCCGGTATCTATCGCGATGAACTTGCACGTAATCCGAACATTCATCGCCCCGAGGCGTACGTCACTGCAATCAACAGACTTCACGAAGGCATGCGCCGTCTTGCTCTGAATGTCAACGAAGCTATTTTGTTGCGCGATCTCATCTGGTCGCTTCCGTCACCATCCGCCGACGCTGCTTTGCAGTTCGTCCTTTCAGAAAATGCCGAATGAACCCGAATCGCCTCGCCAAAATCCTTGCCCTCTTTCTCGGTTTCGCCGGAATCTCGCATTTCACCAACTCTTCGTTCTTCAACGACATCGTTCCCCCATGGCTTCCGCCTAACGCTTCTTTTTGGACATATATAAGTGGTGTCGCTGAAGTCGCTATCGCAGTCGCTCTCATTCGTCCATCAACTCGACGAATTGGTGCACTTGCTGCGGTGTGGCTGTTCATTGCTGTGTATCCCGCCAATCTCTACATGGTCTGGGACTGGCGCAATGAAGTTGCCTCACAACAATTCATTTCATGGGCCCGCCTACCATTTCAATTCCTCTTTATTTGGGTGGCGTTGAAGATTGCCCAAGCAAACCCCAATACGGATAGGCCCAAGGCCCCCGGCGACATCGCTTAAGAATCTTACAACTCAGTTTCTTTATAGATAAGAACTTCGTTTGAAATTCATTTCGTCAAGTCTTACTTCGCACCTAGTTAACAGATAAGTTGCGATTATGTACAAAAAGACCCGTTCCCTCGTCGTCCTCTTCGCACTTGCGGCGGGAACTCTCGTCACACTCGCAACCTCGCCGGCCAGCCCTGTAAAAGCTGCCAGCACAGAGTCCTCTGCGATTTACAAAATCACTGCGGTTGAATCAGACGCTCAACCACTTGGTTGCGTCGTCAATTGCCCCACAATCAAATCAAATACACCAACGTTCACGGTTCAGAACACAATCGGCACCACAGTCGCCAGTGCCTCGAAGATTGATACCTTCAACACGAGCGCGTGGGATCAGGCAACCAATGGTCAAAAATCGTATGAAGGTGGATGCGCAATTGTCGGTAGCGGTCTTAAGTGCTGGGGCGACAACAGTCGCGGTCAACTTGGTGATGAAACAACAACTTCGTCTCTCACTACTCCTGTGACAGCCACCGAAGGTGGAACTGCACTTTCAAACGTAACTGATCTTTCTACAAACGGTCTCACAACGTGCGTCGTCGCAGGTGGAACTCTTAAATGTGTTGGTTCAGGCAACTGGGAAGGCAACTACTCCAAGCGCTACAACCTGTGGGATACCACTGCAACAGTTGCATACCCATCTGGAACAGAATCAGGTCGCGTGCAAGTCAATACCAATTTGCTTAACATCTACAATTCCGCAAACACTTTGATATACACAAAAACTGATATGAACTGGATTCCAGACACATTGGTTAGTAAGAACTGGACTACTTTCACTGGTCTTGGAAACAATGTCGCAAAAGTTCAAGTGGGTTCGGGCAATAACGGTTCTTCAACCCCAACTATCTGTGTTCTGCTCACCACTGGTCTTGCAAAATGTGCCGTGGTCACAGCCGGCACTCCTTCGTCAATCACTGATGCAAACACAACCGAAGTTCGAGAATCAGACTGTGACGGCCTCACCACCAGTGCAACGCCTCCTGTCAAGTATGAAGTAGCTACTGACTGGTGCTCTGGAGCACAAATCGGTGTTCGAACCGCTTTTGAACGTCACTCAAAGGGTGGCAGCGGAACACTCACCAGTTCAGCAACTTGGACATGGGCTGATGCAGGAGTGACTGGTGCAGTCGATATTGCAATGCCATCTGACTCTTGGGGCGCATCATCAATTTGTTTTGCTGGTCCAACAACAATTTGCCGTACCTTCTCAGCAGGTGAATTTGGTGTAAAGACTGATCCAATCGAAGGCGGCGAGAATTCACAAGCTGTCTACATGACATCTGGTTGGGGACCTCCGGGACTATGTCTCTATTCCAATAACACCATTTCGTGTGGTGCTGGTACATCCGGACCAACTGGTACAAAAATGGCAACCAAGGTGACAGCTGTTGCAGTTATGGCAAAGCCCATGAACATCTTCTTTGGTTCAAACTCGACAATGCAAAAACTGTATTTCCTTCTTCCAACTGGAATTCTTGCAGCAGATGCTTGGATCCTGACGTGTTCAAGTTGTCAATCAAACTCAGGAAGTGTTGTTGCACCAGTCACGGCCTTTAGTGCATCAACTTCAACTGACTACACATATGCGAAGTCAATTAATGGCTCAACGGATAGTGCCGACTACATCCCTATGACAATTATTTCTGGTGATCGTAAGTCGCGTTCTTCTGTAGCAATTTCTGTGAAGACAGCATCAGGCGAAAACCTCACCGGTGTTTCAGTCCGTTGGACTGCACCTGATGCACCTGGTCTCTTGAGTAGTAGTGCAAGTAGCACCTTGGCTACTGATGAAACCGGTGCTGCTCGCACCACCGTGACGTCAGGGCCTGTGACATTTACATTGTCCGTTCCATCCACCACTACATCAGCTCTTGCTGGCGGAACTGCTTCAACAAAGCCGGCAGGATCTCTTTCCTCAGGAGCGACATTGCAAGCAGCGTCCATGACAGTGATTGTTGGCGATACCGGGACTATCAACATCACAGTTCCAGATGCACCAGCAATTGTCAGTCGCAAGATCAGCGTTACGTTGCCAGACGGCACACCAGTGCCAAACGCAACTGTGCAGTTGAAGAACAACTACCTCACGTATGCATATACAAACTCTGGTAGCGGTACATCAACATGGTCATCGCGTCCGAGAGACACCAGGGGTTACCTTGGCCAAATGAACTGTGCGTACTGCTTCGTTGCTCCTCCAAAGTACGCAACAGGTGCTGATGGTTCGGTTACGTTCTCATCTTTCAATCCATCATCACGGTCTTCTGCATATGACGCAGACATTGCATATGACGATGGTGAATTGAATCAGAACGTCAAGAAGACTTTCGCCTCAACAACAGAAACTGTTCAGATGCCATTCATGGCATCAATCAAAGTCACTTTGCCTGATGCTGATCCAACAACTCCTGCAAAGGAAACTGATGCTGATCCAGCAACTCCAGAGACTGACATCAAAACAGACTCAACAGGAGGCGTCACAATTGTGACCGATTTGGTTGATGAAGATAAGGCGCCAATCTCCGGTGTCACCCAATCAGTTGAGACGGTGAATCCAGGTTCAAGTTGTGATCAAGGTGGACTTGTTTCTTCAACTGACAAGGTGACATCAATCTGTGCAAACGGTGGAGTGTCAGCTAGCTCAATCAATAAGGCAGCAATGGTTCGCGCCATGGGAGTGAAGACAAGCGCCGGTTGTTCTTCCATGATGTCTACTAAGACTGCTGCAAATGGAAAGGCCACCTTGGTGGTTTGCCCATCGACTTCCACGAAGTACCGCATCCGCGGTACTGGAGCGATTGCAAGTAAGACAATTTGTGTTCGAGTAAATAACGTTCCATGTGGAGTTTCTTCATCGTCGGTCAACTCACCTACTGCTGTCTCAAAAATTGCGGTGATGAAGAAGGGCAAAGTCACTTCCTTCACCACCATCAACAAGACAACCAAGGTCACGATTCCTAAGGGAGCCAAAGTTGTCCTCGTTGTCGCTGCTACGTCGAAGAAGTACTGCTCGATTTCTGGAACTTCAGTGAAGGCCATTAAGCCCGGATCGTGCTCGATCAGCGTCAAGGTGACACCGAAGGCAACTGCCAAGGTAAAGAAGCCAAAGACAACTACTACCAAGATCAAAATCACGATCAAGTAACAGATAACCCTTTTCAAAAGGGGCCGGGTAGTTCGCTACTCGGCCCCTTTTGCATTCACAGCCGAGGGACATAGTTACCCGAGGGATAAAGTGAAACTCCTGCCCAGGTAGCTCAGTCGGTAGAGCAACGCACTCGTAATGCGTAGGTCAGGGGTTCGATTCCCCTCTTGGGCTCCAGTTGCAACAGAAGTTTTCATCAACCTGTTCAGTACAGAATTGTTAGAGTTCTCTCATGTCAGGTGAAAACGCGTTACCTGATTTCCCACCTGCTCCGCCGCCACCGCCACCAGGTCCAAAGAAACGCAGATCTCCGCTTGTGCTTGGAGGAATGATTTTTGCAATTTCCCCTCTACTCTTCAGCCTTGTGGCATCAATGTTTAGTGCCGATGCATTCAATGAAAGTACGGCCATTGGCTCTACTCCCCTGCTTATGATTTTGACTTTTCCGATCGGTGTTGTCATCGTCATAGTCGGACTCGCTGCTGGCGCTCGCGACATGGGAAACCGAAACCACTAATTCCGAAGATTTGATTCAATACGAGAAATACTTTCCACTCGTAATGCATAAGCCTGGGGTTCAATTCCCCTCATGGGCTCCATGCAAACTGCGCATTCACGAGGCAGTTGCCTTTTACAACGGAATAGTTGCTACTACCCGGGTCTAGGGTTATCGGTGGTAGTTCAATTCTTCAATCTATTTAGGTAAAAAGAATCTGGAAGCATGCAGAGGAATCGACAAAACATTGTGAATCAAAAGTTACATATCTATCTAGGACGTCTGGCCGTGGTGGCCACGCTGTGCACTGTGTTAATCACCGGAATGGCTCGCAGCACAAGTGCGCTTGCATCGGAAAACGCGTGGACTATCGGTTGGGGTGGAATCGGATACGACGGCGGTGTTATCGCGCAGCCATTAGATGATGGTTCCATCATCACTGTTTCAAATGTTGACGGATGGACAAAGGCTCAAAAGTTCGACACAAATGGTTCGTTGCAGTGGAGCCACCAGCTTTACTTTGGTTTAACAACTGGAATATTCACTGCTGAGTCATCGGTTCTTCTTCCAGATGGCCGCGCACTGTTCTTCGGCTATGTAGAGCAGAACCCTGTTGACCAGCCACAAATATTCGATGCAGAGCTGATTGCTATCAGTACTGATGGAGTCGCAACTCTGATTACACAGTTTGGTGGTCCCTCAAGCGAATTCGTTAAGTCTGTTGGTGTATGTCCCGACGGAAGTTTTTTTGTTGGCGGAACTGTTTGGGGCGGGAGTGTGGATCCCGGCAATACAGCCGTCGTTGGAATGGTCGATCTGTATCTAGCCAAATACGACTCAAGTTTTAATCGGCAATGGATCAAGCAATTCGGTTCAACAAACAATGACGCTCTTTTTTCAGTCTCTTGTGGGCTAAATAACTTGGCAACGGTTTCAGCTTGGGGCGCCGGAGCAATGAACGGCCAGGGTTCAAACGATTACTACAACTTCTATGTCATCAAATACGGAGCCTCTGGAAATTTGATCTCAACCGTTGAGACCGAAAGAGACCCCGGATACTGGAGTCCTCAAAATGGTGCGGCAGGTCCCGACGGGTCTATGTATGTAGTCGGAGAACACAACAGCCGCAACCTTGGTTCGGTGCCCTGTACGCAACAGGCCCTCGGTGGTTCCTTTGTTACCAAGTACAACAACTCAGGTGATTTAGTGTGGCGCCAGATCATCGACTGTGGAAACCTCAACAGACGAGTAGCTGTTGATGCATGGGGAAATGTTTATGTCCTCGGTGGTGCTGGAAATATCCGAGTAGCAGGTCAGCAGAAATTCGGTGGTGAAGACATCCTGTTACACAAATACAGTGCAGACGGTGTGCGACTGTGGACCCGCCAATTCGGATCCGCAGATGACGAATACGGAAACTCACTAGCAATTGACACAGACGGAAATGTATTCATCGGTGTGCAAGGCAGAGGTTTATTTGATGGTTATCAACCTGTCAACGAATGGGATGCAATTCTCCTCAAGAACCGTGTGGGAGAAACAGGTGTAAAGGCCACGCCTCCGGAAGTTCCCGTTACTACTACTAGCGCACCAGTAACCACCACTTCGACGACTACATCTACAACCACGACCACCACGACCACTATTCCTCCTACCACGACCACTATTCCTGCTACTACGACCACCACCGTCGCACCCGCATATCAAACACTGATGCAAACGGCCACAACCACAACGGTTGCACCCGCAATAACAACGACTACCACGAGTGCGAACACGACAGTCACCACTACAACAGCGACTATTCCTGTTGCCATAGCGCAGTCAATCAAGGAAACACCGATAGTGGCGTCTCCAGCCATCATCACAAGTGTCGGACCACAAAGGTTGCGCGTTGCTCTTACGCGATCCAATATCAACGTCAGTTGGCAGAAACCAAACTGGAACGTTCATCATGTTCTGGTTTACGTCGACGAACAACTCGTAAAGCGAGTCAAAAAATCGACAACATCAACAAATATCTCTCGAGTCAAAAAAGGCCAGCACAGAATTACAGTCGTTTTTGTGGACCAACACAGCAATTGGTTTTCTTCGACCACCAAGATGTCTCTCAAATAGGAGTGGTCTGTTGACGTACATGACTGTAAAGAAATTGTCTGTCGTCACTTTTGTTAGTTGTCTGCTGCTGTCTGCATGCAGTTCAGAAAACACTGTTACCCCGTCGTCGAGTTCAACAAAAGTGACTACAACGAATCCGCCAACGATCAAAACAACCATTCCAGTTGATACCGTCCCTGCACCCGAGGACACGCAACCTGATCCCGAAGCACTGGCTCGGAATAAGGAATGCGAGCGAGTGAGACCTACAGCCCCTAAACCTACTCAGTTTGATTCATGGGATTCCCCCGGTGTTCTGACAACTTCAATGAACATCGATGCAGAAGGAAACACCATCATCACCGGGCTGATGAGTGATGAGCATGATTTTGATATCACATCTAAAAGAAAGACTCTTGGTGTTAATGGTTGGAGTTTTAAGTTTCTTGCAAAATTCAACGAGCGTCAGGAATTCTCGTGGATGAAGTGCCAAGGTGAAGAAACTCTTAGTCATTGGTACGTAGGACCGACTGTGAATACTGATTCCTCAGGAAATATTTATCAATGCGACACTGGGTTATCTAAATTCAGCCCTGCGGGAAAGCTCTTGTGGTCTGTAGTCAGTGAACCCCTTTCCTGTGTAACTAATTCTTCTGGTGAAAGTGTTATTGCAGGACCAGAGGCTAACTTTGTAGATACCAACGGAAAAACGATTTGGTCCGCTAAGAATTGTTCTTGCTCCACCGCAACCTTTGACCAAGAAGGAAACATTTTTGTTGGTGGTCAGAATGGACTTAAGAAGTTCAGCTCTTCAGGAAAACAATTGTGGAAGATCAACTTTAGATCAAGAAACTCGGATTTTGGGCCAAACGGGTATTCCGAATATGGCGGTGGCTTCGTCACCGATCAGGTCGGGATACGAACAGATAGAGACAATAATATTGTGTTCGTCTTTTCGCTGAATCTGAAGAATGACGTTGATCCTTCTTCAAAAACCAAAATTCTTAGTCCTGTATGGTTCCAAGACACAGCTATTGCAAAATACACCTCAGGTGGAGAATTGCTATGGGCACAAAAAGTGAAGATTCCAAAGACTGTTGTAAAAACAACGCGATATGCCGAGGGATACGACATTTCTTTCAAACCTAACGGAGACATAATCGTTCTGGGCGGCGGCAAATTAGGGAAAAATACGGATCAAGATTTGCGTCTATTTCTTGCGAAATTTACAACTGACGGAGAGCAAACACGATTTATGTGGCTTGGGGAGTACCTCAGCTTTATTCACAACATGGGGCATCACATCGTTACCGATACAACTGGTCGGACATACGTGACGTCCGCTGGAGAAAAACTCCCTCCGTTCCTCATCAGCCGAGATATGTAACTTTCTGCACGCCAGTAGTGAGACCCCGGCCAAAGTGACCTCTAGGCTGAAAACACTATGACCAAGCGTTTATTGCCAATTGCTTTGTTGATTTTGACTGCATGCAGCGGATCTTCTGTTTCAACTGACAGGACTATCGCAAGTGTCGCTGCAAGTTCAACAACAATTCCCGCAACCACTACGACTGTGCCAGAGATTTTCAACCCAGCCTCGGGCGAGAAAGCAATTGAGTGCAACAACAAGGCAGTGGGCGCAAGTTACGGCGAGAAAGTCAAGCTCGAGTTCTGCACCGCTACGTGGGCCATGGGGGACACAGACCAAGACACATGGAATTGCCCGAAGGAAGGCTGTGCACAGACTCGTCTGTACCGCCTCGTGGGCGACAAATGGATATCCCCCGTAATTTGTAGACGCGACAAACCACTTACTCGATTCGCTCTGAGTTGCTACGTACCCAATGCTGGACCTGCAACATTGGCAGAAATTCCACCGAAAGATGTCGCGTGCATTATTTGGCAAGCAAACAAGTCCCTGACGTTTGTCGAAGAAACTGGTTGCACACCAAGCAAAGCTGACATCAATGTTGCTCTCTCGACAGAATGCACCGGGTACTTTGCGGCTGTGGCACTTCCACTTGAGAAGTGCGATACAGGCGGTGCAGTGACCGTTGCGCAAAAACAATTGCGTGCAGCTGGATACTCAGTCAGTGTTGATGGTTACTTTGGACCAGCAATGGCGAAAGCCGTGTATGCATTCCAAGGAAAGAGAGGTCTTCAACAATTGGGGATCATTGATTCCGCAACATGGGATGCCTTGTCACCCAAAGCGTTTCCAGGCTGATTCATGTCGCCCGCTGTAGAACTCGCACACCAAAATGCCGTTGACCAGGGTGAGGATTTCTATACAGATCCTGAGACTGGTTTGATGGTCATGACTTCGTTGTATTTGTTAAAACGAGGCAGTTGTTGCGCGAATATTTGCCGTCATTGTCCATTTGGTCACGACGGCAAAGCGCACAGTGGCACAATATAGAGATGCCCTCCCCCGCTATTAGGCGTGAAGTCACTGGCCTTAGCGCCACAGTTGTAGTCACTGTTGCATCCGTGTTCATGATGTACGCCCGTAATCAGGACTTCTTTTACCGTGACGATGTTGAGCATCAGCACATGGGTGTTTTCACTGCATTGCATCACAACGGCTACGGAATCAACGCTCTCGGTGGGTTCAACAAGTCGTGGTTCTTGTCGCTAGTTACTGGTGAAATTCAATTTGGCGTGTTCAATCCTTTCAGTTATCTGCGTGATTGGATTGCAGCATCGGGTGACAACTTGGCTCGCAGCGCAATGTTGATTGCACTTATGTACTTAGTGATTGCCGCCATTGGCGCATACGTTGCAGCGCGTGCACTTGCAATTTCACCATCCATGTCCGTTGCCGCATCATTGTTCTGCACGTTCAACGTGCACCTTTTGTATTGGGATGCAAGTAGCTGGACACCAGCCCTGATTGGCTTTTCATGGTTCGCATGGTTTGTTGCTGCCGTGTGGTGGACCCGGCGTTCAATACGGTTTGCACCATTCATTCCAATAGCGGGCTACTTGTTAGTCAGCGCCGGCTGGCCTCACGCAATGATTGCTGGCGGGGTTGTTGCATTAATCGTTGGTCTTGAGCAATTGTTCACACGCACATGGCGTACTCGTGAGGCATTGATCTACACCGCTGCATGTGTGGCTACAGCGTTGGTGTCATCACCAGTGTGGGTTTCAGCGCAAGTGTTTGCGGAATGGGCAGCACGTGCACCTCACGGTTTGTTTAATGATGGATTTCTCACTCACCAACTAGATGCATTGGTGTTGTCATTCTCGCCTTTCGTTCAACCGTATGTTGATGGCTTCGCGGGTCAAGGGTTTATGTTTGAACCGATTACCTACATCACATGGGTGTTGCCATTGGCTGTGTACTGGGTTGTTACTTCTCAGGCTGTTCGTCGCCTAGTGCGAGTTGACGCAATTATTGCGGGCATTGTCAGCGTTGGAATGCTTGGGCCAAGCATTCTTGGCCCCACGCGTTGGCCATTTCGCTTTCAACCGTTTGCTGCATTTCTTGTGGTGATGGTTGTCATGCGTGCCCTGCAAGCTGCTCCTACAGCCGGTTCCACTCGTACGCGATTTGAACAATCATGGCGGTGGATCGCGCCAGTTGTGTGGCTTGCCCTGACAGCGTTACGCCCACGATTGATTCCAATGTTGCTGACAGCATTGTTGTTCATTGCGATACCTATCGCACATCACATCTTTATTACATATGGTCAACGCGTGTTTGCACCACTATTAGTTGCGTCTGTTGTTGCCACCACCGGATGGTTGATGTTCGCGAGTCCATCACCTGCAATGCCTGGTGACCGCAATGCGCCTGCGTCACGCGCAGCAATTGCAAATCAGTACTCAGTACTGTCAGGGCATCGCGTGTTTGTTCTGCAGTCAGATTTGGCTGGTGCAATGACTATCGAACGCAAGCGCGGTCGCTTTCGTTTAGTTCCGAATGCACCAGGTGCAGTAACTGCAACAGAGATGGCCGATGGCAACGTGATCCAGTCCGCAAATATTGATGCTGAATTCGTCACTGGTTATTCCGCAATGCCACATGAGGGCTTAGAGAATCTTCTGCAAACACGTGTGTTTGGGTGGTCTAGTGAAGGCACAGCGCCCGCCTTGTTCACAGTTGAACCAACAACAGGCAAGACATGGATTGAACTCATGGGTGTCACTGCGGTCATGGTGCAACGGGGTCAGCAACAGCAATGGTTCGAAGCTGCTGGGCCTACCCGTTGGGTCGTGTCATATGAACAACCTGCTTGGGTGTTGTACACCAATGCTTCGGCAACTAAGCCGACCATTGTTTCGTATCACGATGCTGGAGTCGTAGTTACCGAAACATCTGGACAGTCTTCAATCACGTCATCTACTGGTGGAAAAGTATTGCTATCTCGTCCTATTACTCCTGGCATGAATATCACGGTTGGCGGAAGAGCAGTCGCATTCACTGGACTATCAGGTGCAATGCCGATGATTACAGTTCCGTCTGGCGTCACTGGTGACATCGCAGTGAGTTTCAGCCTGACGCACGGCACATTTATTCTTGTAACAGTTATCGCAGGTCTGCTGACCCTGATTGCACTGTGTGTGCTGGCGATTCGCCAACGCACTCCACTGACTTAAGTCAGGGCTAACCGTTCGAATTGTTCCGACGGCGCATTCACCTGATGCAACGCAACGCGCAATAATTCTTCAGCATCTTTTGCAATGCTGTCATCAATGCGGTTCACAGTTTCGTCCGGGTCTTCACCACGGTGAAACATCATTGTTTCGTATTGCTTTGCATAGCCCCAGAACGGCAACATGTCACCTTCACGGAACGGCTGACGAATAACAGGAACCGTGCTGCCCGGCATGTAATCAAGAACAGCGCGTGAATCAGGCATTGGCATTTTGAAATCTGGCATGGAACTAATGGGCATTGTGCTCCACCTGTTTGACCACATTGTTTGCGGCATATTGATTCCTTGTGGTCCTCGCGTGTAGCGCCACTCGTTAGTTACAAGTTGTACTTCACGACCCCAGACACCAGTAAGCAACCAGTCGCGCACTTGCGTGGATGAACCATTCAGTAGCGGTACAAGTGATGAACCATGTGCTGTGTGCTTGATGGGTGCATCAAAAATGTCTGCAAGCGTTGCATGAATATCTGTTGACGTGGTGAGTGCATCATTTGTTGCAGGAGCAACTCCGGGCCACGCAATAAGCATCGGTATGTGCCCAAGTGGTTTGTACACCGGAATGCCGGGCTTTCCCCACACATCACGGTCGTAGACATCTTTGTCGCCTAAGTAATGCCCATGATCTGTACACAACACTACGACTGTGTCTTCCCATGCATTTGTTGCGTCGAGAGAATCAAGTACTTTGCCCAACCAATGATCAATCATTGACAATTTGCCACCGTATTGCGCACGTATTTGTACGGCGTCACGTTCAGTCAGAACACCATCTTTAATGGCATCAACCGCATACGGAGGCCACACCATGTGTTCGCCTTCCCATGTGTCGTCGTATCTGTCAGCCCAACGGGCCGGAGTATCAAAGGGTTCATGTGGGTCAAATTCATCAACGAAGAGAAAGAAACGTTCGCCTTGTGCGCGATGCACTGGTGCATCTTCTAGCAACCATCGAGCAGTTGCCTGCATAGTGCGCGGACCAGGGAAATCTTCTTCGCCTTTGAAGAAGCCGCGCGAGTTGTCGTAATGCGTATGTCCGCGACCAAATGATGGTGCACCAAGCCATGATGCATCGGGCCGAGTTTTCCATGCATCACTTTCGTGTCCGCGTTCATAGCTCCACGCAGTGAAGTCGGTGTGGTAATTCTCGCCGCCAACTTCGAACAAATGTGGGTGGTCTGTAATGAGTTGAGTGACAACACCGGCCCGACGCAAAGAAGCAGTGATCGGTTCTTCCCATAATTCAATAGAGCCCCATGGCTTCCACAAGAAATCCCATGCACCAACCAAAATGTCGTGTCGTGCTGGAATACACGGCAGTGAACCAGTGTGATGGTTCGTGAAGCGAACAGAACGGCCAGCTAAGCGATCAAGGTTCGGCGTATCAAAGTTGCCGCCGCCGTATGCGCCAAGTTCATGGCGATTCAAACTGTCGAGCAGTAGTACAACAACGTTTTTGGGAGAAGCATTCATGACGCGACTCCGGTGAATACTGTGTTCAGCCATTCCATCGTGGTGGAAAACATCACATCGTGACTTTTTACTAACAGGTGATCATCGCCATGCATTACATGCAGGTCTCCCGTACCCGCAATGGCTCGCACAACTTCACTTGCCTCGAGGGGCAAGATGGAGTCGCTGTCGCCATGAAACATCAGCAGCGGTGTCGATTGAAGTCCCCCAGCAATTTCACAACCGGCTGATTGTGTTGCGAATGTGACAACACCGCAGACCATTTCAGACAAGCCAACCGCAACGCGAATGGCAACTGCCCCACCGAAACTGTGGCCCATGATGACCACTGCATCAGCACCGCTGCCCACAAGCAGTTGCACTGCGGCAGCAGTATCGACACAACACGAATCCATGTCGTTCGGTTTGCGGTAGCTGAGTCGAATTGCAGGTACGCCCACAGCCACAAGTGCCTCACCCAACGCATGAAACAAGCTGTCGCCAGGCCCGAGGGTTCCGCCCATGGCGCCACCCACCATGACGACGCCCACCTTTTGCGCAGCATTATCTGGTTCATGCCATAGAAGTGACAAAAGACCACGCCGCGTATACATCTCGACCTGACGTAGGTTCGGTCCAAGAATGGCTTGCTGGCTCGCCATGATTCCCAGAGCGTCGAGCGGAGTTTCGGGTCTGTCCTGACCCATTTCGTTGTCTGCCATGTGGGTACCCTAGTAAGAACATGATGAACGCAAGGACACAGGCTGATCCCACCAATGATCTCGATCGAGAGATTGCTGGGCGTATCGGAAGAGCATGGCGAGAGATTCGCCGCGGAGCTACCGCAAGCGACGCTCGCGATGCCATCTTCGGTGTTGGCGGCAGTGCAATTGAACCAGGCCAAATGGATGCACTGGAACTTCTCGTCGCAGTCGATACATGCCGAATGGGCGACCTAGCCGAATATCTTCGTATTGACCCAAGCACTGCAACGCGTGCAGTACAACGTCTTATTAAAGACAACTTGGCCGAGCGTGTGGAGCATGCAGGTGATGGTCGTGTCGTTGCAATTTCAGTAACAGAACGCGGTCGTCGTATCCATGGTGAAGTTAATGATCGTCGTCGTGCAATTTTGTTTTCTGTTATGAATGATTTTGAGCCAGAAGAGCGTGTTGCATTGGCTGATTTGATGGAAAGATTCACTCTCTCAGTAGATGCAGCTATCAAGGCAAAAAAGCACCGCCATCACTAGCAACGCATCACAAACAGAATGAGCGCAAAAGAACAGTTCACTACTGATGCTATGCAATATGCGCCGCAGTTGTTTTCTACTGCATTGCGCATGACACGAAGTCGTTCTGACGCTGAAGACTTAGTACAAGAGACATACATCAAAGGGTGGCGTTCGTTTCATACATTCCAAGAAGGAACAAACCTTCGTGCGTGGTTGTTTCGCATTATGACGAACACGTACATCAACAAGTACAACGCGAAGAAGCGCAAAGGTACTGAAGTTGAACTCGATGATGTTGAAGAACTTTTCTTGTACAAGCGGTTGGGTTCAATTGATCAATCACAACTCAGCAGTTCGGCCGAAGACCAGATGCTCGAGTTGTTCACAGATGACGAAGTGAAAAATGCCCTCGAAGAACTGCCCGAAGATTTTCGTGTCCCAGTGCTTTTGTCTGATGTTGATGGCTTTTCCTACAAAGAAATCGCTGAAATGCTTGAAATCCCGATTGGAACCGTGATGTCCCGCCTGCATCGGGGAAGAAAAGCGATGCAAATGATGTTGTACGAGTACGCACGTGACAGGGGGCTCATTGTCGAGCCCGTGACAATTGAAGGAACCGGCGAATAATCGCCAGAGCGAGCACAGCCATCGATATGCCAAATTGCCAAGAAACACTGAAAGAACTGGAATTGTTCCTCGATTCAGAGCTGCCGCATGCCCGAATTGAAGAGATCATGGCGCACCTCACCGGATGCACAGATTGCCAAGGCGCCTACGAATTCCATGCTGAATTACGCACAATTGTGCGCACAAAGGCCAAACGAGACCACCTGCCAGAAGGCTTCACAGACCGCCTCCTGGCCTGCTTTGAACCACAAGCAGAATCGGAATGACCACCGAGTAATAGGTAGCAGCGGGTGCTATTGGCTACGCTGGAGTCATGTTCGCAGCGAATGTATGGCATTGGTGGATTGGTGTATTCCTTCTTCTCGGAAGTATTGGGGCAGTGCTTTCAGTAGTTGCTGGCTATGTCGCCAAGGTCAGCGCAACCCGCTATCCAAACCGCCGTCAACGCCAAGCCCTCAAGCAGAAGTAACCACTTTTCTTGATCGACGATCTACTTCGTCGCTGCACTTTCCCACCTGCTGGTACAGCCGTTTCGTGCGCTGTCTCGGGTGGACCCGATTCCATGGCCCTTATGTTGTTAGCTCATGCACACGGGCTAGTCGTCACTGCTATTCATGTTGATCACGGTCTACGTGCTGAATCAGCCAGTGATATCGATGTAATCGACCCCGTTGCTGAATCTCTTGGCATTTCAGTGATCGTGCATTCGGTACAAGTGGAACACGGGCCGAACCTAGAAGCACGTGCTCGTGCCGCGCGGTACGGCGCAATGCCAGACAATGTGATGACTGGCCACACTGCAGACGACCAAGCAGAAACAGTGCTCATTAACTTGTTGCGCGGTGCCGGTGCGCAAGGCCTTGGCGCTATGCGGCCTGGAATGTCGCGCCCACTCTTAGCATTGCGCCGTAGTGATACTCATGCAGTGTGTGCTGCTGCAGGAATCGCAACCATTACTGATTCGACCAACACTGATCCGAAATTTCAGCGCAATCGAGTTCGCAATGAGCTTCTGCCTCTAATGACAGAAATCTCACTACGTGACCCAGTACCCCTTCTTGTTCGCAGTGCCGATGTGTTGCGTGACGACAATGATTTGCTCGAGGAATTGGCCCGAAACTTGGACCCCACTGACGCCGTTGCTTTGGCAGCTGCCCCAGCCCCTCTCGCCCGTCGAGCTCTTCGCCAGTGGCTGTCAGACCCGTACCCGCCAGACCTCGCCACCCTGGATCGGATCATGGCCGTTGCCCGCGGCGAGACCTTGGCCTGCGATATTGGGGAAAATCGTGAAATTCGTCGCAGTAAACAGAGGCTCATACTGCAGATGCTGGGGTAACTTGTTGTGCGGCGTTTTTGCGCCGCCGGACCGAGCCAACTACTTCAAGGAGACCTGAATGCCCCCGAAACTTCGCGGAAAATGGGCCCTTGGAATTACCCCTCGTAATTTCACATGGGTCATCAAGGATTGCCTTGCCATTTGTGAGCGACCAGGGGGATATGGCGACAACCATCGCCGCGTTCGTCGTCAAGAAGAGATCATTTGGCTACGCGAGAACCATTTCGACCTCGTTGTCTCCATCATCGCTGCGCCGCACAACCTGCACGCATACGAAGAACTCAATATGCCCTACCACCATCGCCCACTCAGTGGTGCTGATGACACCGATGCCTTCTTGAAAGTGTTCTACAAGGAATTACAAGGAATGCTCGGGCGTAACCAGAAGCTCATCATTCACTCAGAAGAAGTCGGCGATCGTTTGCTCGGCATCATCGGTGGGTACATCCGCTGGAGCGGAATGATCGATGACCCATCACAAGCCATCATCATCACTGAGAACATCGGTGGTCGCCAGCTTGATACTTGGGCTCGTGAATTGATTCTCGGAGTACACAACCTGCGGTAGATGTCCTTCGGACAACGACCAACTGGTTTGTCGATATGAAAAATCGTCGAGTACTCATCACCGGAATGGGTGGAGAACTCGGCTCTCTCGTCGCTGCGCTCGCTGAAAATACAGAATGGGCCGGCGAGATTTTAGGGATTGATGTTGATCCACCACGGCGCCTACTGAAACGCTCACAGTTTGTTAGTGTAGACGCAACCGAACATGACCGCATCGCGGAACTGATTCAAGAATTCAACCCGCATGTGCTGTTGCATGTTGGTGTGTGGGAACCACATGCTCGTCTTGCAACACCCGAAGCAGAGATATGTACTGCACTAGTTGCTAAAGCAGTCTTTGATGCGGCGCACCAAACAGAATCGCTAGAGACAGTTGTTGTGCGCAGTGGAACTGAAATGTATGGCGCTGGTGCATACTCCCCTGACATTGCAGTCGAATCAACGCCCACTGCACCGAACACCACGTACGGCTACATGTGTCGCAACATTGAATCGCAGGCAACTGAACTTCGTTCTGCTCGCGGCATAAATGTTTGTACGTTGCGGCTTGCGCCAGTTCTTGGTGCACACGTACCAAGCCCACTTGGTCGTCTTCTGCGTTTGCCAGTTATTCCGTACTACGGAATCGGTAATCCGATTTTTTCTGTTGTTGAAGACTTCGATGCAGCAACTGCATTCATCCAAGCCGCAGAACGCGACGCAGATGGCGTAGTGAACATTGTTGCTAATGGTGCCATCAGTATGTTGCGCGCAACTTCCATTGGTCGTCGCGTTCCACTTCCATCATTCGGCCCAGGCTGGTGGATGGCAAAAAATGTTTCTTCGTTTGCTGGTGCACCAATGCCAGACCACGTTGCTGATCTCATTCAACATGGCCGCTTAGCTGCCAGTAACGAAGCAGCGCACCTGTTGCGATTCGCACCGCGACACTCAACAACGGAAGTTGTGCGCAACCTGTACTTGTGGCCAAGCATTGAACGTATTCCAGCCCGTAGGCAGGTTGCTTAAAATGCCGTACGCAGTTGCAGCCGACGGAATACGTATTCATTACGAAGTAACAGGTATCACCAAAAGAGCACCAGTTCTATTGGTGCAAGGACTTGGCGGCGAAAAGAATTCCTGGAACCTTCAACGTGCTGCACTTGCATTGCGTCATCGCACAGTGGCGTTTGATAATCGCGGTGCAGGCAAAAGCGATAAACCAGAGGGCACATACGACCTGGAGCAAATGGCCGACGACGCAATCGCAGTGCTTGATGCAGCCGGAATTGAATCAGCACATGTGGTTGGCTTATCTATGGGTGGCGCAATTAGTCAAATCATTGCGCTGAAGCACCCCAACCGTGTTCGTTCACTCACGCTTGTTGCTACTGCATGCCGTAATCATCAGTGGCGTGCAGATCTATTGCAGTCATGGGCTGATATGGCCGCCACAGAGGGCATGGGATCAGTTGGTAAAGAAGCTGCTCGCTGGATGATTGGGCCGCGCTCGTTCCGCCGCATACTTCCTGCTCTCGGAAGCATCGGACCCTTGCAATTGTTCAACCCCGCCAATGCATTTGTGTCGCAAGTGCAAGCGATTCTCACAACTGATGATCGTTCGCTAAACGCAGACCTTGGCAATATTGAATGCCCCACAATGGTGGTCGTTGGCAATCAAGACATCCTCACTCCGCGTGGTGATGCTGAAGAGATTGCTTCACTGATTCCAACAGCTGAATTGGTCATCATCAGCGGTGGCGCACACGGTCTTCACATCGAACACGCCTCTACCTTCAATCGCATCTTGCTCGAATTCCTCGGTCGTGCTGAAAAGGTTTTTGTCCCCCACGGGCACGCAGCTGCCGTTGCGGTCTAACAATGCGCATCATTGTTGTTGGCGCAGGTCTTTCCGGTCTCATGGCGGCACGCGAGTGTGTCTCGCATGGTCATGACGTAACCGTTTTTGATAAGGGTCGTGGTGTTGGTGGTCGTTTAGCTACCCGACGCATCAAAGACGCGACACTCGATCACGGTGCGCAATTCTTCACAGTACGCAGTGATGAATTTCAAACCCATGTCGACGACTGGCTAACTGCTGGAGTTGTGCGTGAATGGTGTCGTGGTTTTTCCGAAGAAGACGGACATCCTCGTTATGT